>CAZGPT010000039.1:0-2234 GCA_964527015.1 uncultured Mycobacterium sp.
AGACGACGGATGGAAGGAGATGCTGGCTCCGGTCAGCTGACCCCAACCCCGCCACTGGAAGCTGACGAGACGGTAGTTCCGGATCCTGACCTCAGCGATCACGGTAATGATGCTGGGAACGATGTGCCCGCCTCCAGAGTGGGTACTCGCCGCTGGCTGACCGGGGTGGTCGCGGCGGTCGCCGTGGGCGCGTTGCTGCTGTCCGGTGCCGGAGTGCTGGCCCTGTTGGGCCACCGCACCAACGCGGCCGCGGCCGACGGCGAGGTGCTGGCTGTTGCGGCGGCCAAGGACTGCATCACCGCCACCCAGGCTCCGGATCTCGCGGCGATGATGGACAGTCAACGCAAAATCGTCGAGTGTGCCACCGAGAACTATGCGCCCCAGGCCAATCTGTACAGCGGGCTCCTGGCCGACGCATATGAGACGGTCAATGCGCAGGTGAAGATCGTCCAGATGCGGGCCGCGGCGGAGCGGCACAACGGCGACGGTTCAATCGACGTGCTGGTGGCAACCAGGGTGTCGATGTCCAATGTCCAGCAGCAGGACCAGGAACTCAGCTACCGGCTGCGAGTCCGGATGTTGCCGGAGGGCGGGGTCTACAAGATCGACGACATTGAACCGGTGAGCAAGTGACCGTCGCTCTCGACGAGATGGTCGGCGAGCGCGAGGAGGAAGCGGATCGGCCGCCCGTTGTGCCGGCCGGCTGGTGGGCGCGGGCCGGGGCCTTCTGCATCGACGTGCTGTTCGGGTTCGGTGCGGTCCTGAGTCTGTTGCTGGTCGGCTGGTCCGCGCCGCGTGGCGGCTGGGTGTGGTGGGTGTGCATCGTGCTCGCCGCCCCTCTCGTGGTCGCCATCGGGGTCAACCGCCTGCTGGCCCCGGCCATCACCGGATGGACACTGGGCAGATCGGTCTTCGGTATCGCGGTCGTCGACCGGGATGGGCATCGGCCCGGACCGTGGCGGCTGCTGGCCCGCGACGCGGCCCACGTGATTGACACGCTGCCCCTGTTCCTCGGCTGGTTGTGGCCACTGATCGACGACAAGGGCCGAACTTTCGCCGACCTGCTGGCCGGTACCTCAGTCACTCGGGTGGATGGTCCGCGCCCGGATCTCCGGCGACCGGTTGGTGTCGGGGTGGCGGTCACCGCCGCACTGGCAGTGCTCGGCGCGGGGCTGGGTTATCTCGGTGTCTACCGGCCGCAGCAGGCCGTTGCCGAGGTCCGAAGTCAGATCGCCGACGTGGGCCCGAAGATCGTCGTCGATCTTCTGAGCTATTCGAAGGAGAACGTCGATAAGGATTTCGCCGACGCGCAATCGCTGGTAACCGACGGATACCGGCCGGAAGTCATCGAGCAGCAGGCTGCGGTGCGCGAGACCGGGCCGGTGGACAACGATTACTGGGTGAACAACAGCGCGGTGCTGTCCGCCGCACCGGACCGGGCAGCGATGCTCATGCTGCTGCAGGGACAGCGCGGCGCGGTCGGCCAGCAGCGCTTCATCACCGCCTCCGTGCGGGTGGACTTCGAGCGAATCGGCGACGCGTGGAAGGTGTCGAATCTGACGGTGCTGGCGCCCCCCGTGCCGAAGGCGACCGCGTCGACCCCGGAGGAGCCCGACGCCGAGCCGACCCCGGCGACACCCAGCCCAAGTCCAGCGCCAGAAGAACCGAAATCGGCCGGCCGATGAGCCCCCGTCGCCGCATCGAAACCGGAACCGACGATTCGTTCCGGATGCCCGATCCGCCGCCGCGCCGCCGCGGCCTGCCACTGGTCACCGGTATCGCCGCGGTCGTCGTGAGCGCGGCGCTGACCACGAGTGCGGTGGTGTTCGCCGACAGCCAGGCCGAACACCGCGGCGAGATCCGCGAGGCTGCTGTGCTGAGCTTCGTCCGGTCCTTCATCACCCAGTACACCTCGCCGGATCCGTTCAACGCCAACAACTATGCCGACAGGGTGCTGGCCCTCGGTACCGGGAACTTCGCGACGCTCTACAGCGAGATGATGAACGATGTCGTCATCCAGGTGGCGCAGTCCGAACCGGGTACCGGGGCCGTGCAGGAACTCGGCATTCAGCAGTGGAACCCGGACGGCAGTGCCACCGTCATCGCGGTGACCAGCATGACCACGAAACTGCCGGACGGGACCAAGATCGAGAGCGGTAATCGCTGGGAAGTCACGGCTGTCAAGGAGGGTGAGCAGTGGAAGGTCAGCGATCTGATTCAGGTGATCTGAGCGA
>CAZGPT010000039.1:2334-17647 GCA_964527015.1 uncultured Mycobacterium sp.
CGCGGTTGAAGAAGACGCGGCGGACACCGAGGTCGTCGCCGACGATGACACTTCGACATCATCGGAGCCGGCAACCAAACGGCCCGGAGCGGGTAAGTGGTTCGCGCGCCACCGCCGGGCGGTGATCGTGACGACCGCGGCGACGTTCGTTGCCGCCGGCGCGTTCGCCGGGGCCGCGGTGCAGCCTTACCTATCCGATCGCGCGACCGTCGCGACGAAACTGAGGGTGGCCGAGACCGCAGCCAAGGCGATCACCACACTGTGGAGCTACACCCCGGAGGATATGGACACTCTCTCCGAACGCTCGGCGAAGTATCTGGGCGGCGGATTCGACGAGCAGTACCGCACCTACGTCGATGCGATAGCCGCCACCAACAAGCAGGCCAAGGTCACCAGCCGCACCCAGGTGGTGGGTGCTGCCGTCGAATCCCTGCGCGGCACCCCGATGGCTGATGAGGCCACCGCGATCGTCTACACCAACACCACCTCGACGACACCGCAGAACAACAACATCCCGTCGTTGAAGTACCTGTCCTATCGGCTCGAGCTGGAGCGCGAGGGCCGAGACTGGCGGGTCACCCGGATGACGACGGTCACCTCGCTGGACTTGACGCCCAAGTTCGGGCCCTGACCGGCTCGGATCAGTTAAAGGCCAGCCAACTCGGCAGCGCCCGTTCGCGGGCGTCGCACAGCACCTGGGCGGTGTCGCAGGAACCCCGGGGCGAACCCGCGCCGGCCCACATGCCGCCGCTCTCGCGGCGCAGCACGATGGCCGAGGAGCCACCGCCGTCGAGCAGGACGGCGGTGTCGGCGCCCAGCCCGCGGAAAAGGTCCTGAATCTGATCCGGGGTGTAGCTGCCGCCCTGGAACACATACATCTCGTCTTTGTCCCGGGCGTAAGCGATCGCCGTGCGGGCCGCACTGGGTCCCGGGTCGTTCAACTGCGATGTGTCACCGGGTGCGAGGAGTTTCAAACCGGCCACCGCGACGAACCGGGTGCCGCTCGCCATCAGCCTCGCGATCACCGGTGAGGCGGCGTCGTAGTCACTGCTGTTCGACGGGGTCACGATGGACGGCGCTCCACGCACCGGAAGGATCATGGTGCTCAACGCCGTCCAGACCTCGTCACCGCCGGAGAGCGCCTGCTTACCCGCATAGGCCACCGTGCCGGTGACCGAGGCGTTGGTCCGGCCCAAACCGCCGGTGTTGTCGACATAGGCGCCCAGCGGCGAGCTGCAGCCCGTCGTTTTCCAGGAGCCGCCCTGTTGCGAGCGCACGTCGAAGAAGTTGGCATTGACCGCGATGGTCGGCTGGCCGAGCACCTGCCAGGCCTGGAGTGGGGTGTAGGTCTCCGATGCCTGCCGCAATCCCTCCCGGGTGCGTGCACCCGGGGTCTGTTCGCAGCGGGCCTGGTAACCCCGGTGGGTGTCGACGAGCAAGCGCGGCGCCAGTCGTTGGGAGGCGTCCTTGGCGATCATCAAGTGCCCGCCGTTGTTCATCTCATACCAGTTGCCAGCGCCATTGAGCATCGGCGCGGGGAAACCATCGCCGAAGTTGTAGACCAGATAGCTGCCGCGGGTGTTGGCGATCGCGAGGGCGAGTTTGTCGCGGGCGCCGGCCGCAGCCGCCGACGGGCTGGTGGTGGCGGCGAGCGTGAAGCACGTGACCACGGCCATGGCTCCCGCACCGATTCGGCGGAGGACAGCGGCGGGGCTTGGCACGATGCGCCTTTCGGAACAGGACGGCGGCGAAAGTGCACCCAACGATAGTCACACCAACACCACTGTCAACATCCGTAACGGGCGCATAAACACCCGGCCACGGGCGTATTACAAAGCGCCCCAGCCGAATCGCCCCAGCCGAATCGCCCCAGCCGGATCGCCGGCCACACCGTCTGGCCGCCGACTTCCGGGTGGTCTCAGGCGCCGGCGTTTCTCCAGCGGCTCTCGTAGCTGTCGATCTCCCGGGATGTATCCCGGCGGACACCGATCATCGCCTTCTCGCGCCGAATGATTGATCGCATGATCAGCGCGATCAGCGCGATGACGAGGATTCCCATCAGAGTTATCAGGGCAGGTTCGGCATCAATGTTTCCCATCGGGGTCTCCGATTCGAAGAGCGTGCGCAGGGATTGGAAGATCGTTCACGGGGGTCGGGATGTGGTTCCGGTCCGACTACCCTCAGGGCATGATTCTCGAGCGCGCGGAGCGGACGTTCACCGGCGTGAACGGTATTCCGATCGTCTATGACGTCTGGACTCCGGACACGGAGGTGCGCGGCGTCGTCCTGCTTGCGCACGGGTACGGCGAGCATGCCCGGCGCTATGACCACGTGGCCCAACGCTTCGGCGAGGTGGGTCTGGTGACCTATGCCCTTGACCACCGCGGACACGGCCGGGCCGGCGGCAAACGGGTCAGGGTGCGCGATATGCGGGAGTACGTCGCCGACTACCGAACGCTGGTCACCACTGCCGCCACCGAGCACCCGGGGGTGACCCGGATCCTGCTCGGTCACAGTATGGGCGGCGCCATCGCCTTCGCCTACGGTGTGCAGTACCCGAACGAGTACGACCTTATGGTGCTGTCCGGGCCGGCGATCGCCGCCCACACCCGAGTCTCCAAAGCCAAAGCGGTCATCGGCAAGGCGGTCGGCGCCATTCTGCCCGACCTGCCGATCGAATCGATCGACCCCGAACTGGTGTCCCGAGACCCGCAGGTGGTCGCCGACTACAACGCCGACCCGCTGGTCTACCGCGGGAAGATCCCGGCCGGTATCGGCAAGGCCCTGCTGCTGGTGGGCGAGACGATGCCCGAACGCGCCGCGGGTATCACCGCCCCGCTGCTCGTCGTCCACGGCGAGGACGATCAGTTGATCTCGGTCGCGGGCAGTCGCCACCTGATGCAGTGCGTAGGGTCACGCGACCGGGAACTCAAGGTTTACCCCGAGCTCTACCACGAGGTGTTCAACGAACCCGAACGTGACCGTGTCCTCGATGACGTCGTCGGCTGGATCCAGGCCAGACTGTGATCCGGCGGCTACTCGCCTCGGTCCTGGGGTTGACGCTGGCAGGAGTGCTCACGGCCGGGTGCAGCCGGCCCGGCGTCGCCGACGGGGCCTGGGTCGACGAGGAGGTGACCTTCGTCGCCGACGGACTGACCCTGCACGGCACCTACCGCCACCTCCCCGGGCAGGCGGGCGAGCCGGCGGCGTTGCTCATCTCCGAAAGCGGGGCGACCGACCGCAACGGCGACAACAATGTCGCCGGGCCGATCGGCAATATGCGCCAGCTGGCCGAGTATCTGTCCGACCATCGGGTGGCGACCCTGCGCTACGACAAGGTGGGCACGGGCGCCACCGGTCTCGGCCCCTATCAGGACCGACCGGCTGATGTCGGCAGCGCCGTCTACACCGCCGGCGCCCGCGCGGCCACGCGGTTTCTCGCCGCGCAGCCCGGTACTGATACCAGCCGGATCTCGGTATACGCGCTGGGCGAGGGCGGTGTTCACGCGATGTCATTGGCCGGGGACACCTCGGCCGGTGCGGTGCGGATTCATTCCCTCGCTCTGCTGCAACCACTCGCCGGACGGTACCTGGATCTGATCGGTAGCCGGGTCGGCGGCGAGATGGCGGCGGCCGTGCGGAACGGCACCAAGAACCGGCAGCAGGCCGACCGGGTGTTGGCCGACTGGGCGGCTGCGGTCGCCGAGATTCGCAGCACCGGTTCGGTCCCGGCGACCCTGCCCGGCGGTCTCAGTGCCATCGTCAACCCGGCCAACGTCAAGGCCGTCGCGGAGGCCGATGCCATCGATCCGCTCGATCTGGCCGCACGCGTTCCGGTGGGGACCCCGGTGCTGCTCACCTGCTCGGACTCCGACGCTCAAGCCAGCTGTACCGGAATGGCGCCATTGGCCCGGGCACTGGCCCACACCGATCTGGACTTCGTCGAACTCACCGGAGTCAACCACGTGCTGCGTGACGACCCGACCGACAATGTGGCCAACTACGCGACCACGGGACCGCTGTCCCGCCAGCTCCTCGACGCTTTAGATCGGTTCGCGACGCAGTGACGGCGGCTGTGGATCAGCCCGAATATGGGGAAACCCCGGGACAGAACACCGTCGGCGGGGCCGCCGCGTCGGCCCCCTGGCCTACCGTGACGCCATGACCGACGACAGGATGCTGGCCCGGATCGCCGCCCTGCTCCGCCAGGCCGAGGGCACCGACAACGCCCACGAGGCCGAGGCGTTCATGGCCGCCGCCCAGCGGCTGGCCACCGCGACCTCCATCGATCTTGCGGTGGCCAGGGCGCATTCGGCTACCCGCACCGCCGCTCAGGAGCCCAGCCAGCGGACCATCACGATCGGTGAACCCGGTTCCCGCGGGCTGCGGACCTACGTCCAGCTGTTCGCGGTCATCGCCGCGGCCAACGACGTCCGCTGCGATGTGGCCTCGAACTCGACCTTCGTCTACGCCTACGGGTTCGGTGAGGATATCGACACCACCCACGCGCTTTACGTCAGTCTGGTCATCCAGATGGTGAGGTCCTGCGACGCCTACCTGGCCACCGGCGCGCACCGGCCCACACCCACCATTACCGCCCGGCTCAACTTCCAGCTGGCCTTCGGTGCCCGCATCGGCCAGCGCCTCGCCGAAGCCCGAGACGAAGCCAAGCGGGAGGCGACGCAGTCGCGCTGTGCCGATCCCGGTACCGCGCTGGCGTTGCGCAACAAAGACATTGAGCTGCGCGACCACTACCGCACAGCATCCAAGGCCCGCGGGACGTGGCGCGCCACTACCGCCAAGGCCGGCTACTCATCGGCGGCCCGACGGGCCGGTGACCGGGCCGGCCGGCAGGCTCGACTGGGAGAAAACCCCGAGCTGCCGGGCGCGCGGGCCCGGCTGCCCCGATGATGCGGCCGTGATGTCGGGAGTGATGTCGGGGTGAGCGGCCGGGATGCCCAACGCGCTCGGGTCTACGCGGCCGAGGAGTTCGTCCGCACGCTCTTCGACCGAGCCGCACAGCATAATTCGCGATCCATCGACTTCTTCGGCGAGTCGATCACCATTCCCCCGGAGGCCCGGTTCGGCTCGGTGGACGCCGTCGGACGCTATGTCGATTCGGTTCTCGCCCTGCCCGCGGTCACCGCGCAGTGGCCGAATCCCGGACCGATCGGTGTTCGCCCCCGGCGCGGAGCCACCGCCGCGCATTACGAATGCCGGGAGGCCGGCGCGGTGATCGCGGTTCCCGAACAGCGCGGTTGGGCACTGCGCGAACTGGTGATCCTCCATGAGGTGGCCCACCACCTCGACTGCAGCGACGGGCCTGCCCACGGCCCCGGTTTCGTGGGCACCTTCTGCGCGCTTGCGGCGGCCGTGATGGGTCCGGAAGTCGGCCATGTGCTTCGCGTGGTCTATTCCAAGGAGGGTGTGAAAGAGGGTGTGCGTTGACGCCGCACAACCGGTTACGGTGGCGCCGTGGATGAGTTGATTGGCCCCGGCCAATGGCTGCCCACCGACGCATTGCTGGACCGGCTGCTCCTCGGGGATGACCCGGCCCTGCGCGACGCGCTGGCGGACTCCGCGGCCGCCGGGCTACCGCCGATCGAGGTATCGGCCCAGCACGCCCGGTTGCTCTACCTGCTGACCAAGATCAGCGGCGCATGCCGGGTGCTGGAGATCGGCACCCTCGGTGGCTACAGCACCATCTGCCTCGCTCGAGCCGTCGGGAGTGCCGGCTCCGTGGTCACTCTCGAATCCCGGCAACGCCATGCCGACATCGCTGTGGTCAACCTGCGCCGTGCCGGGGTGGCCGATCGTGTCGAGATCGTGGTCGGCCCGGCGCTGGAGACCCTGACCGGTCTGGACGGCGACTTCGACCTGGTGTTCATCGACGCCGACAAGGAGAACAACAGCGCCTATGTCCGTCACGCCGTCCGGCTCGGCCGGCCGGGAACGGTCATCGTGGTGGACAATGCCGTCCGAGCCGGGCGCATTCTCGAACCGTCCGCCGACGACGGTCAGGCCCGCGGGGTGCGCGAGATGCTCGAGCAGGTCGGAGCCGATCCGGGTCTGGAGGCCGCGGCGATTCAGACCGTCGGTGCGAAGGGCTGGGACGGATTCGTCATCGCGCGGGTGAGCTAGCTCGGGTGAGCCCGCAGGTGAGGTGGCCGGCCGGGCGACGTTGCCCACGATGGCCTCGATACGCCGCGCTGACACGCCGGTTCGTCCGCGTCACTCCGCCGGGCAGACCTGCACCGGAACTCCGTTGAGCACTGAGGTCCCGGACAGTGGGTCCAGCAGCGAGCTGTCCAGCAGACCGTTGACGTTGACCCCGGGCCGCCGGGCGGCGACCGACATCCGGGTGCCGGGCAGGTCATGACCCCACCCGTGCGGGAGGGACACCACCCCGGGCCGGATGGCGTCGGTGATCTGCACCGGAACCTTCAACGTGCCGGCCGGGCCGGTGATGACCGCGGTGTCCGTGACGCCGAGTCGATCCGCGTCATCGGGGTGGATCTGCAGGGTGCAAAGGTTGCTGCCACCGGCCAGCGAGGGCAGGTTGTGCATCCAGCTGTTGTTGGATCGCAGGTGCCGGCGACCGATCAGCAGCATTCCGTCGTCGCCCGTGCCCAGCGAGTCGAGCAACCGGGGGATATCCCCGAGAATCGGCGCGGGGGCTAATTCGACTGTGCCCGAGGGAGTTCGCAGAACCGCCGGAATGCGTGGTGTGAGCGGACCGAGGTCGATGCCGTGCGGGTGGTCTTTCAACCGCTGCAGGGTCAGGCCGTCGGGGTTGATGCCGAACGCGTCACCGAATGGCCCCAGGCGGACCATCATGTCAAGCCGTCGTTCGTAACCGGGACCGTCGGGGAGCATCGCGGTGAGCTCTTCGACGGTACGGCCCGACACCGGCGAATGCGGATCGGCGACCTCCTTGGCCAGTGTGTTGCCGATGATCTGCTCGTCGACGAGCGCGGGATCGGCGTCGGCGCCGAGCCCCATCAGTCGCAGGGTCAGCCGGGACAGGATCTCCACCTCGCCGGGGCGGCCTGCGGGGAGGTCGAACACCGGCGGCGAGTACCGGGCGGTGTTGCGCACTGCGACGCCGGAGAGCGCGATATCGAAATGCGGGGTCTGCGACGGCGGAGGCGGCGGCAGGATGACGTCGGCATGCCGGGTGGTCTCGTTGAGGTAGGGGTCCACCGACACCATGAACTGCAGGCCCGCCATCGCCCGGGACAACCGTCCGCCGTCGGGTGCCGACAGCACCGGATTGCCCGCGATGGTGACCAGCGCCCTGACCTGTCCCGGGCCGGGAGTCTCGATCTCCTCGGGCAGCAGGGCGGTCGGCAGTTCGGAGGCGACCTCCGGGTGACCGGAAACCCGGCTGTGCCAGCGGCCGGTCGAGAAGCCGCGGCCCGGTTTGGCCGGCCGTGGTGCCGCACTGACCGGGGAGGTCGCGAACATCGCCCCGCCCGGGCGGTCCAGATTGCCGGTCAACACGTTGATGACGTCCACCAGCCAGCTGGTGAGGGTGCCGAACCCGACGGTCGAGGTGCCGATCCGGCCGTATACCGCGGCCCGGGGCGCGGCCGCGATATCCCGGGCCAGCCGGCGGATGTCTCCGGTAGTCACGCCGCAGTGCCCGGCGACCGCCTCCGGCGGGAAGTCCGCCGCAGCAGCCCGGACCTGCTCGACGCCGCTGACCCGGCCGTCGAGATCGCCGAGATCGACCAGATCCTCATCGAAGAGGACGTTCACCACGGCGAACAGCAAAGCGGCATCGGTACCGGGGCGGGGGGCCAGGTGATGGTCGGCCAGCTCGGCGGTGCGGGTGCGGTTGGGATCGATGACGGTCAGGGTGCCGCCGCGGCGTTTGAGCGACTTCAGTTTGCCGCCGAAATTGGCGGCGGTGGCCACGCTGCCGTTGGAGACCAGGGGATTGGCCCCGATGATCACCAGATGGTCGGTGCGGTCCAGATCGGGCACGGTGAACGCGAACGGGTTGCCGTACAAGAAGCCGCAGGCGACCTGCTTGGGCATCTGGTCCAGGGTGCTGGCGGTGTAGACGTTTCGGGTACCCAGGGACCGGATCACCGCGGGGGCGTTCAGCGCCCCGGCGATCGTGTGGGCGTTCGGGTTGCCGAGATAGACCGCAATCGAACCGCCGCCGGTTTCGGCGATGACGCGGCCCAGGCCCTGCGCGGCGGCGTCGAACGCCTCCGCCCAACTCGTCTCGACGAGCTCGCCGCCTCGCCGCACCAGCGGGCTGTTCAACCGGTCGGGATCATTGTCCAGTTCGGCCAGACTGGCCCCCTTCGGACAGACGTAGCCGTGGCTGAAAACGTCGTCGCGGTCGCCGCGCGCAGCGGTGACCCGACTGTCCTCGATGGTCAGGACCAGCCCGCAGGTGGCCTCGCACAGCGGACAGATACGCAACGCGGTCGTGCCATCCCCTGTCGTCGTGCTCACCCCTGTCGTCGTGCTCACCCCTGTCACTGTGCGCCGGTCCGGCGACGGTGGCAAGGAACGATTCGAGGAATCAGTCGCAGACCGCGCCGCCGGCGGCTGAACCGACCAGTTTCCGATACTTCGCCAGCACACCGGTGGTGTACCGCGGCGGGGGCGGCTCGAAGCCGATTCGTCGCCGCTCGATTTCGGCCGGGTCCACCATGAGGTCGAGCGTGCCGTTGGCCACGTCGAGGCGTATCTGGTCACCGTCGGCGACGAAGGCGATCGGGCCAGCGTCCACCGCCTCGGGGGCGACGTGCCCGACGCACAGCCCCGTCGTGCCGCCGGAGAACCGGCCGTCGGTGAGCAACAGGACGTCCTTGCCCAGGCCGGCACCTTTGATGGCACCGGTGATGGCCAGCATCTCGCGCATGCCGGGACCACCCTTGGGACCCTCGTAGCGGATCACTACCACGTCGCCGGCGGTGATGGTGCCGTCCTCCAGGGCGTCCATGGCGGCGCGTTCGCCGTCGAAAACCCTTGCGGTGCCCTCGAACACGGTGGCGTCGAAGCCGGCGGATTTGACCACCGCACCTTCGGGAGCCAGAGAGCCGTGCAGAATCGTGATGCCGCCGGTCGGGTGGATCGGGTTGGTCATCGCCCGCAGCACCTTGCCGTCGAGGTCCGGCGGATCGATATGAGCGAGGTTCTCCGCGGTTGTCCGACCGGTGACGGTAAGCGTGTCGCCGTGCAGCAGTCCGGCGTTCAGCAGTGCCTTCATGATCACCGGGACGCCGCCGACCCGGTCGATATCGGTCATCACGCTTTTGCCGAACGGTTTGACGTCGGCCAGGTGTGGCACCTTGGCGCCGACGCGGGTGAAATCGGCCAGTGATAGTTCGACCCGGGCTTCGTGCGCAATGGCAAGCAGATGCAGCACGGCGTTGGTGGATCCGCCGAACGCCATCACCACCGCGATGGCGTTCTCGAACGCCTCCTTGGTCAAGATGTCGCGGGCGGTGATACCGCGGCGCAGCAGTTCGATGACGGCGATGCCACTGGCGCGGGCGTAACCGTCGCGGCGACGGTCGGTAGCCGGGGGTGCGGCGCTGCCGGGGAGCGACAATCCGATCGCCTCGCCCACGCTGGCCATGGTGTTCGCGGTGTACATCCCGCCGCACGCGCCCTCGCCGGGGCAGATCGCCCGCTCGATGGCGTCGACGTCCTCCCGCGACATCAGCCCGCGGGCGCACGCGCCGACCGCCTCGAAAGCGTCGATGATGGTCACCTCGCGTTCGGTGCCGTCCGACATCCGGGCGAACCCCGGCAGGATCGACCCCGCGTACAGGAAGACCGAGGCCAGGTCGAGGCGAGCTGCGGCCATCATCATTCCGGGCAGCGACTTGTCGCAGCCGGCCAGCATCACCATGCCGTCGAGGCGCTCGGCCTGCATGACGGTCTCCACGCTGTCGGCGATGACCTCGCGCGACACCAGCGAAAAGTGCATACCCTCATGCCCCATCGAGATCCCGTCGGACACCGAGATGGTGCCGAACTTCATCGGGAATCCGCCGGCCTCGAACACCCCGTCCTTAGCCGCGTTCGACAGCCGGTCCAGCGAGAGGTTGCAGGGGGTGATCTCGTTCCAGGACGACGCCACCCCGATCTGCGGTTTGACGAAGTCGTCGTCGCCCATTCCCACCGCCCGCAACATCCCGCGGGCCGCGGCCTTCTCCAGGCCGTCGGTGACGTCGCGGCTGCGGGGCTTGAGATCGGGGGATTCGCTCACATGGACAAGTATGGCCCGATCGGGGGACGGGCCCAAATCGTTCCAAATACCCCGACGGGGTATCCGGTAAAATACGGCCATGACTTGTCCTCATCGGCGCTCTACTGCCTCCCCGTCTGCTTCCTATCGGCTCGATACCGAGCCGGAAACGCAGCTGAGATGACGGGTGAACAGGGCTACTCAGCCAGTAAGGACAACTATGCGAAGCGGCTTCGCCGCATCGAGGGTCAGGTCCGGGGCATCGCCCGGATGATCGATGAGGAGAAGTACTGTATCGACGTCCTCACCCAGATCAGTGCGGTCAACAGTGCACTTCAGTCGGTGGCGCTGGGCCTGCTTGACGAGCACCTGAGTCACTGCGTGAGCCACGCGGTCGCCGAAGGCGGGGATGAAGCGGATCTGAAGCTGGCCGAGGCCTCCGCTGCGATTGCCAGGCTGGTGCGGTCCTGAGCGCACTCCCGGGTGCGGTCCCGGGCTGACCTCGCGTCCCGACCCCGTTGCGGATCTGTCGCCGGGCGCGCCGCGCCGGTTGGCGCGGTCCGGCGAGCCCATACTCTGGGAGTGCCGACCAGGCCGTACCGATGACAATCGACACCCAGCCCCGACTCGGGCCGTGGACCCCCAGGGTCACCCTGTCCATGGCCGTGCTCGCCGCTGCCGCTTTCGTCTACGTCACCGCGGAGATCATGCCCGTCGGGGCGTTGCCGGCGATCGCCGCCGACCTCGATGTCAGTGAGGCGGTGGTGGGCACTCTGCTGGCCAGCTATGCCCTGGTTGCGGCGGTGGCCACGGTTCCGATGGTGCGGTTCACCGCAAGCTGGCCGCGGCGGCGCACGCTGATCTTCACCCTGGTCTGCCTCACGGTCTCGCAGATCATTTCCGCGCTGGCGCCGACGTTCGCGGTACTGGCCTCCGGGCGGATGCTGTGCGCATTGACGCACGGATTGATGTGGTCGGTGATCGCCCCGATCGGTATCCGGATGGTCCCGCCGTCGCACGCCGCTCGCGCCACCATGGCCGTTTACGTCGGGACCGGCCTGGCGCTGGTTGTCGGTAGCCCGCTCACCGCGGCGCTCAGTGAGCTGTGGGGTTGGCGGCTGGCGGTGGTCGCGATCACCGTGGCGGCCGCTGTGGTTCTGGTGGCCGCCAGGCTCGTCCTGCCGTTGATGGCGATCCCGGCCGCGAGCGCCGGGGCAACCGTGCGCCGGGCCGCGCACCACCGCAACCGGCCGCTGGTCATCCTGAGTGTGCTGACCATGCTCGGAGTCACCGGGCACTTCATCTCCTACACCTTCATCGTGGTGATCATCCGAGACATCGTTGGGGTCGGTGGGCCCAACCTGGCCTGGCTGCTCGCGGCCTACGGGCTGGCCGGTCTGGCCGCGATGGGGTTGCTCGCCCGCCCCGGTGACCGGCGGCCGAAGGCGGCGATCGTCGGGTGCCTGGCGGGCCTGGTGCTGGTTCTCGGGGTGCTGGCCGTGATGGGATTCGCCGACCGCATCAGCGCCGTGACCCTGTTGGCCGGCGTCGTCGCGGTCCTGGGCTGGGGCGCGACGGCCACCGCCATCCCGCCGATGCTGCAGTCGGCGGCGATGCGGCATTGTCCCGAGGACCCCGACGGGGCATCCGGCTTGTACGTGGCGGCCTTCCAGATCGGCATCATGGCGGGTTCGCTTATCGGTGGTCTGCTGTTCGAGCACGGTGGCGAGTCGGTAATGCTGACCGCTTCGGCGCTGCTGATGGCAACAGTGCTGGCCGCCGTGCTGGTCGGTCGCAACCTGTTCGCCGCGACGCCGGACGGCTCCCCGGACAGCACCCGGTCGGCCGCCGGCAAGTAACGCTCGTCACGCCGCAGGCGACAATCCACCCAGTTCAGCGCACTGGCGGCGGTAAACGTGCCGGGGTGCTCCGGTGGCGTTGTGTCACACTTGAGCGACGTTGTTGACTTGGAGCGACGTTGTTGACTTGGAGGATGTGTCATGCGGGTAAGAGGCGCTCTGGCCGCCGCGCTGTGCGTGGTGGGCGTCGGTTCCGGACTCGGCAGCGGATCGGCACTGGCCGATCCGGACCTGCCGCCGCCACCGGTTCCGGTCGAGCAGATGCCGGTCGTCTACCCGCCGCCGCCGCCCCCGTTGCCAGGTGACCTGGTGGCCCCCGGCGAGGCGCCCCCGGCCACGGTCAGCGCACCGGCCCCGGTCGTCAACCCCGCGGTCCCCCAGTCGAGCACCAATACCAGCACGGTCAAGGGCCAGAACAATTCGCCTTACGTCGGGGAACCGGTGTTCTCCCCGCCGAGTTTCAACCCGGTCAACGGGGCGACGGTCGGTGTCGCCAAGCCGATCATCATCAACTTCCAGCGGCCGATCGCCAACCGTGCCCTCGCCGAGCAGTCCATTCACATCTCGTCGAACCCGCCGGTGCCGGGGACGTTCTACTGGACCCTGGACACCCAGGTGCGCTGGCGGCCGTATGACTTCTGGCCGGCCGAGACCGTGGTCAACATCGATGCCAGCGGCGCCAAGTCCACCTTCCAGGTCGGCGAATCGCTGATCGCGACCGTCAACGACGCGACCCATCAGATGACGATCACCCGCAATGGCGAGGTGGAGCGGACCATGCCGGTCTCGATGGGCCTGGACGGCAAATACGACACCAAGAACGGTACCTACTACGTCCTGGAGAAGTTCCCGGATCTGGTGATGGACTCCTCCACCTACGGCGTCCCGGTGAACTCCGCGGACGGGTACAAGATCGAGGTGCAGTGGGCGGTCCGTATCGATAACAGCGGCGGGTTCGTGCACAGCGCACCGTGGTCGGTGGCCGACCAGGGCAAGCGCAATGTGAGCCACGGCTGTATCAACCTCAGCCCGACGAACGCCAAGTGGTTCTACGACAACTTCGGCAGTGGCGACCCGGTCGTCGTGAAGAACTCCGTCGGTCTGTACACCAAACCCGACGGTGCCGACGACTGGCAGTGGGAGCTGTACTGACGGTCGCGGCACTGACGGCAGCGGTACTGACGGTAACCGCGCCGACCGTGCGGTGGCGCGGTCAGCTCCAGATTCGCACCCGCTGCTGCGGATCGAGATAGAGCGCGTCATCCTCGCCGACGTCGAACGCGTCGTAGAACTCGTCGATATTGCGGATCACGCCGTTGCACCGGAACTCGGGTGGTGAATGCGGGTCGGTCGCCAGCCGCCGAACCGCCTCGGCGGGCCGGGACTTGGTGCGCCACACCTGCGCCCAGCCGCACAAAACGCGCTGCACGCCGGTGAGACCGTCGATCACCGGTGCCTCGCCGTCCGCCAGGGACAGCCGGTAGGCCAGCAGCGCGATCGACAACCCGCCGAGATCTCCGATGTTCTCCCCGACGGTGAAGGCGCCGTGCACATGCGGCTGATCCGGCCTGTCCTGCAGGTCGCGCGGCACATAAGCGTCGTACTGTTCGATCAGCCGGGTGGTGCGGACGGTGAACTCGCGCCGGTCGGCGTCTGTCCACCAGTCCAGCAGATGGCCGTCGCCGTCGTACTTCGAGCCCTGATCATCGAAACCGTGGCCGATCTCGTGGCCGATCACCGCCCCGATCCCGCCGTAGTTGGCCGCATCGTCGGCCTCGGCGTCGAAGAACGGTGGCTGCAGAATGGCCGCCGGGAACACGATCTCGTTCATCCCCGGGTTGTAGTAGGCGTTCACCGTCTGCGGAGTCATGAACCACTCGTCGCGATCCACCGGCGCCCCGAGTTTGGCGAACTCGCGATCGACTTCCACCTCGGCTCCGCGGATCACATTGCCGTACAGGTCATCCCGGTGGATAACCAGGGCGCTGTAGTCGCGCCAAGATGCCGGGTAGCCGATTTTCGCGGTGAATTTCTCCAGCTTGGCCAGTGCCCGCTCGCGGGTAGCCGGGGTCATCCACTCCAGTTCGCTGATGCTGACCCGGTAGGCCTCCCGCAGGTTGGCGACCAGCACGTCCATCCGCGCCTTGGCCTCTGCGGGGAAGTGCAGTTCGGTGTAGAGCCTCCCCACTGCGTCGCCGAGCAGGCCCTCGACCAGGGAGACCCCTCGCTTCCACCGTTCGCGGATCTGCTCGGTGCCGGAAAGGGTGCGACCGTAGAAGGCGAAATCTCCCTCCACCAGGTCCGGCGTGAGGACCGCCGCACGGCCGTGGATGAGCCGCCAGCGGGTCCAGTCCTGCCAGTCCCGGTATTCCGCAGCCGACCACAATCCGGCGAAGGCCGTCAGGTAATCCGGTTGACGCACAACCACTTCGGGGACCGACTCCGGCGATGTTCCGAGTGCCGTGAGCCACGCGGCCCAATCGAAGCCGGGGGCCGAGTCCGGTAACTCGGCGAAGGTCCGCAGGTTGTAGGTGAGGTCGGCATCACGGCGGCGCACCACGTCCCAGTGGGCGGCGGCCAGCCTGGTCTCCAGTGCCACGATCCGGCCGGCGCGGTCGGCGTGCTCATCGGGAGTTCCGCCGTAAACCAGGGCGAACATCGCCGCGATATGCGCCGGGTAGGCACCCAGGATCGCGGCGTGCTGCTCGTCGCGATAGTAGGACTCATCCGGCAGGCCGAGGCCGGACTGGGTGAGGTGCACCAGGTACCGCGACGAGTCCTTCGAATCGGTGTCGACATAGAGGCCGACACCGCCGCCCACGCCGGTGCGCTGCAGCCGCCCGATGACGACGGTCAGTTCGGCCGGGTCGGCAGCGGCGTCGATGGTCGCCAACTCCTCCAACAGCGGGGACAGGCCGCGGCGTTCGATGGTCTCTTCATCCAGGAAGCTGGTGTACAGGTCACCGATGCGCTGTTCGTCGCCGGCCGCGGTGGCCTGCTCCGCTGACGCCGCCGCCCGGGTGATGATGTCGCGAACCTGTTCCTCGGCGCGGTCATAGAGCTGGCGGAAGGCGCCGTCGGTGGCCCGGTCGGCGGGCATCGCGTAGTCGGCCAGCCAGCGGCCGTTGAGATGTCCGAACAGGTCGTCCTGCGGCCGGACCGCGGGATCGCGGTGCGTGAGGTCGATCCCGGACCTTGCTGTCTCGGCGCGTGGTGTCTCGGGCCGTGGTGTCTC
>CAZGPT010000039.1:17747-22896 GCA_964527015.1 uncultured Mycobacterium sp.
GACCAAACCGGCGCGGACGACTCCGGTGGGCTGTCTGGATTCGGTGTGGCCTCGGTGGCCCTGGCCGTGCTGGCGGTGGTCGCCGTCGCCCTTATCGCGGTGATGTGGTCGGGGCATCGCGCCGCGGAGGGCGAGCGCCGCGATCAGGCGCGAGCGATGCAGGCGGCCGCCGAGTGGACCGGTTTGCTGATCAACATGAACGCCGACAACGTCGAGGCCAGTATGGCCCGGTTGCGCGACGGTACGGTCGGAGAACTCAATTCCGGCTTCGAGGCTTCGATCGCCCCGTACCGCGATGTCGTCAGGACGTTGCGGTCGAGCACCACCGGTCAGGTCGAATCGGTCTCGATCGAGATGTTGCACGCCGACCTCAGCGCCGACCCCGGCGCCCGGCCCGGCCCGCGCCCGGACCCCTCGGCGGATTCGTCCGCCGAACTGACCGCTCTGTCCTCCCGTACCGACACGGTGCTGGTGGTCGCGACCTCGGTCAGCGAGAACAGTGGCGGCACACCCACCACGGTGCGGTGGAATCTGCGGCTCGGGGTCTCGGAGGTCGACGGCAAAGCGATGATCTCCGGGCTGGAATCGCTGCGGTGAGGACGCTGCGGTGAGGAACCTGTTGCGGGTGCTGGCCATCGACGTGGCCGCGCCTCTGGCCACGGCGGCGGGTCTGCTGATGATCGGTGTGATGCTGGGTTGGCCGCTGTGGTGGGTGTCGGTCTGTTCGATGTTGTGTCTGCTTGTCGTGCAGGTCGTCATCGTCGATATCGCCGGGTACCGGCGTGATGCGGTCACCGTCGGCACCGATGACGACGCCCCCGGCCTGCGGCTGGTCGTCGTCGGGCTCGCCACGGTGGCGGTGAGCGCCGCGGCGGTCGTGGGTTACACCCAGTGGACCCAGCCCGACCGGGCGTTCACCCGCGATTCCGGCGAGGTGGTCCGCATCGCCTCTGATGTCGCCGAAGCCACCGCGACGTTCAGCCCGAACGACCCATCGTCGTCGATCGACCGGGTCACGTCCTTGATGGCACCGCAGAGCGCTGAGGCGTTCAGGGCTCAATTCACCCCCACCACGGTGGATTTGGCCAAACGTAAGGTGACGGCGCGGGCGCAGACCATCTCGGCCGGTTTGGACGTGCTGGGGCGGTCGGCGGCCAGCGTCACGGTACTCATGCGCGGGACGCAGACGTCCCCCGGTGAGGAACCGGCCGTGTCCGTCCTGGCGCTTCGGGTGGCGTTGTCCAAACAGGATGGCGCCTGGAAAGTGATCGAGGTGGCTCCGGTCAACGCGCGGTGACGCGGCGTTTCAGCGGGAGCCGGGTTCGGGGCTGCGAGCTGTTGTGGTGTGAGTGGTCGGTAGTTGTCGGTGGTGTGCTGTAGGAACAGAGTTATGAATTTGGCGGTGTGGGCTGGGCGTAACGGTGTGTCGCGGGTGACTGCCTATCGCTGGTTCCACGCCGGGTTGTTGCCGGTCCCGGCCCGGAAAGTGGGCCGGCTGATTCTCGTTGACGAGCCGAGTGGGAACGGTGATCCTCGCTTGCGGACAGCGGTGTATGCGCGGGTGTCGTCGGCCGACCAGAAGGCGGATCTGGATCGGCAGGTGGCGCGGGTGACCGCTTGGGCCACGGCTCAGCAGTTCCCGGTGGACAAAGTTGTAGTCGAGGTTGGGTCGGCGTTGAACGGTCACCGCCGCAAGTTCGTTGCGCTGCTGGGTGACCCGTCGGTGCAGCGGATTGTGGTCGAGCACCGGGATCGGTTCTGCCGGTTCGGATCGGAGTACGTCCAGGCAGCGCTGACCGCACAAGGCCGTGAGCTGGTGATCGTGGATTCCGCCGAGGTCGATGACGACCTGGTGCGCGATATGACCGAGATCCTGACTTCGATGTGTGCCCGCTTGTACGGAAAACGGGCCGCCGCTAACCGCGCCAAGCGGGCGGTTGAAGCCGCCGCGGTCAGCTCCGCGGCGTGATGGCGCGTTTCGAGATCCCGGAAGGCTGGTGCGTGCAGGCGTTCCAGTTCACCCTCGATCCCACAGATGAGCAAACGCGTTCGTTGGCACGGCATTTCGGTGCCCGCCGCAAGGCATACAACTGGGCCGTCGCCGCCCTGATAGCCGATATCCAGGTGTGGCGTGAGACCGGTGTTGAGACTGTGAAGCCGTCATTGGCTGGTCTGCGGAAACGGTGGAACACGGTCAAAAGCGAGGCCTGTGTGAACGCCGAGACCGGGCAGCCGTGGTGGACCGAGTGCTCCAAAGAGGCGTGCGCCGATGGTATCGCCGGTGCGGTAGATGCCTACTGGAATTGGCAGCAGTCCCGGGCGGGCACGCGTGCTGGGAAACGAGTCGGGTTTCCGCGTTTCAAGAAGAAGGGGCGCGACCGCGATCGGGTGTGTTTCACCACCGGCGCGATGCGCATCGAGCCTGATCGCCGGCACCTGACGATGCCGGTGATCGGCACCGTGCGGGTTCACGAGAACACCCGCCGCATCGAACGACTCATCGCGAAGGGCCGGGCGCGGGTGTTGGCGATTTCGGTTCGCCGCAACGGTACTCGCGTGAATGCCAGTGTGCGGGTGCTGGTGCAGCGACCACAACAGCCCGGGGTTGTGCTCCCTGATTCGCGGGTGGGTGTCGATGTCGGGGTGCGACGCTTGGCGACAGTGGCCACTGCTGACGGTGTCGTGATCGAACACGTCGAGAATCCGCGCCCGCTGCAAACAGTGCTCCGCGAGTTGCGGCACGTCTCGCGGGCACGCTCGCGCTGTGTGAAGGGTTCCCGACGCTACCGGGAACGCGCGACCGAACTATCCCGGCTGCATCGCCGGGTCAACGATGTCCGTACTCATCACCTGCACGTTCTGACAACACGGTTGGCTAAAACTCACGGCCGGATCGTTGTTGAGGGGTTGAACGCGGCCGGGATGTTGCGGCAAAAGGGCCTGCCGGGTGCGCGCGCCAGACGGCGGGGACTCTCGGATGCAGCCCTGGGAACACCCCGGCGCCACCTGTCCTACAAAACAGGCTGGTACGGGTCGCAGTTGGTCGCCGCCGACCGCTGGTTCCCGTCGTCGAAAACCTGCCATGCCTGCAAGCATGTCCAGGACATCGGATGGGCCGAACACTGGACATGTGAGTCATGTTCGGTGTCGCACCAGCGTGATGATTGCGCCGCTGTGAACCTCGCGCGGTGGGAGGAACCTGCCACCGCCGTCGGCCCAGTTGGGGCCGCCGTTAAGCGTGGAGCCGCCCGCAAGACCCGGCCTGGCCGGGCTGGTGGCTGTGAAGCGCGGAAGGGAACCGGCCACCCGGCCGGGGAACAACCCCGAGATGGGGTGCGAGTCGCGTGACAACTGAAGATCACTCACTCGCAACGGTACTCGTCGGCGGGTTCGTCGCGGGCATGGCCCCGGGTGCGTTGGGCGCGCATCTTGGCGAATCTGTCCGATAGTCGTCGCATCCGGATCATCAGCGATGCCGGTGGGCTGATCGCTGCGCTGAGATAGGCGCTCAGATCGTCGCGGGAAACCCCGATCCGGGAGGCGAACTCGGGCTCGGTCAGACCGGAACGCTCGAGCAGCAACCGGACGTGCCGGGCCGCCTCGACCCGCTCGTTGGCCTCCAGATGATTGCGCGCGCGTTCGAGGACCGCGTTCAGCGCCCGGGAGACGCCGTGTGGCGCGGCGATCTGCAACACTTCTTCGACCTGGCGGGCGGTGCGACCGTAGGGATCGCGTTTCACGGCTACGACGATCCGCTGCCAGATGGCGATATCACCGTTCTCCAGCGCCGCGCGGATCGAGGAGGTGGGCCAGAACTCGACGGGCGGATCGTCGGTCGGCCTTTCATACTGGCGAGTCAACCCGCCTCCTCCAAGATCGCCACCGCGAGTTCCAGGCATCGTCGGCGGATGTCCTCCCACTCCGCTGTCGATTCCGGGCCCGACCAACGGCCGTTACCGGCGCCGTCGGGGCCGTCGGCTGCGATCGGGTCGGCGAGCCGGCGGACCAGTTGCGTCGCGATCCAGCGACGCTCCGGTCGCCCAGCACTGTAGTACTCGTCGATTCCGGCCAGCACCGAGGCGGCGTTACCGACGTCCATCGCCCCGACCAGATCCACCAACTCGGCGTAGTCGGAGCGAGTGTTGCGGCACAGCACCAGGCAGCTCTTCATTCGCAGGGTCTCGGCGGCGGTCGGTATCTGCAGCCTGTCGCCGGTGGGCAGTTGCACATTGGTGGTCTCGACCGGACAGCGGCGTTCCACCGGAGTGTCGGTCTCCAGTGCGTCCAGCGCCACCGTGAGTCGACCCCGCCACATTGTCACCGGATGAACCGGGCGCAGGGCGGTGGACCGGGGTCCCCGGCGGACCCGGCCGACCCGACGGCTCCAGGTGCTCCGGGTGCCCCGGCCGCCGGCACCCGTTGCCGCGGTCAGCAGCAGCGGCGCCGAGTCGTCCCGGCCGCGCGGGGCCGCACCGCCGCACCCGCTGAAGGCCAGCGGGTCGGCGACGCTGACGGCATCGGGGGCCAATTCCTTGAGCCGGCCGGCGTTACGGACCACGGTGCGCAGATCCTGGGCCGGGGGCGCGATCGACGAGATGTCATCGGGTATGACGACCAGGTCGCCCAGATCGACCTTGGGCAGCGACTTGTCGAAGTCGACTGCCGGCAGGATTCGGGCCAGCCAGCCTGGTAGCCACCAGTTCCACTTGTCGAACATGGCCATCAGCGAGGGCACCAGAACCATCCGGACCACGGTGGCGTCCACGGCTATCGCGACGGCGCAGGCCACGCCGAGTTGGGCGACCAGTGGCATACCCGCGAACGCGAAGCCGACGAATACCGCGATCATGATCAGCGCCGCGCTGGTGATGGTGCGGGCGCTGGTGGACACCCCGTAGGCGACGGCGTCGCGGGTATCCCCCGACCGCAGGTAGCGCTCCCGGATGCGGGTCAGCAGGAAGATTTCGTAATCCATCGACAGGCCGAATGTCATGGCCAGCACCAGTGGCGGGATGGTGCTGTCGATGGAGGAAATCGGCTCGAAGCCGAGTCGTTCCAGCCACCCCCACTGAAAAACCACCACCAGGCTGCCGTAGGCGGCCGCGACCGACAGCACCGTCATCAGGACGCCCTTGAGCGCCAGGACCAC
>CAZGPT010000040.1:0-3456 GCA_964527015.1 uncultured Mycobacterium sp.
GCTACATGCTGAACCAGCGCACCGGCTGTATGGGACCCGGCGGCGACGATGTCGAGCAGCAAGCCGAGGATTTTGCCGCCCTGTTGCTCTACCGTCTCGGCCGGCTGCGCAGTGACCGCTCGTCGATCGTCCAGGTCCGTCTCGGAGAGGCGTTTGGTTGATCGTCTGGGTCATCGCCGGTCTGCTCGCGCTGGCCACCGGACTACGAATCGGGTGGGGCCTGGTAAACCATCAGTCGGTCGTCAGCAGCGCAATGATCGTGGCACTGGCCAGCCTGGCCGCGTTGGCCGCGCTCAACTGGCCTCCGCTGACTCTGCTGGTCGACACCGCGTTGCGGTGGCCGAACATCTCCATCGGCCTGAGTCAGATCGCATTGGTGTTTTCTGCGGCGGGCAGCTGCGTCATGATCACTACCGCCGCCTCCGGCCGCAGTCCGGCGGTCACCCGCCGGCTGGCAATGTTTCAGTACTGCCTGGCGGCCTTGATCGCGGCGTCCACCCTCGTGCTGTTCCTCGCCGGTGAGCGCCAGCCGGAGATGGCACCCCGGGAATATCTGGTGCGCAATCTGGGCACGCCGAATACCGCGTTGGACTGGCTGGTGCCGTTGCTCTATGTGTTGATGGCGCTGACCTTGGTCGCCTGGGTCGGGGCGCGGCTGTCGAATCCCAGCCGCCGGGGCCGCGCGTTGTTCGTCTTCACCGCGGGCATCGTTCTGATCGCCGTGGCCAGTGCTTTCGCCCTAGTCAGGGTGGTCCTGAGCGCCGGGGCCACACCCCAATTGGCCGGGGTCGGCACCGCCGTCACGCTACTGGTGTGTGCGATGGCCGTGGTCGCAACCGGTGCGCTGTTGCCGGCTGTCGAGGATTGGGTAGGAGCCCGCCGCGAGCTGCACCTTATCGAGCCGCTGCGGCAGGAGATGAAGCGCCGGCATCCGGACATCGGCATCGGGGTGCGGCCGCGCGGCCCATTGGTTTTCCGGGTGGCCGAGCAGCTCTCGCTGATTTCCGACGCGCTGTATCTGGAAGCCGTTCAAGCGGAGCGGGAGTCGGGCCGGGCCGGCCGCGGCAAGGATCCGGCGGTCGAGGTCAGTCCCGCCGTGCGGGCCCTCGTTGTTGCGCGGTGGATCGGGGCCGGACCCGGTTGGGTTTGCGACGCCTACCCTGGCCGGAGCTGGCTGCGTCAGCCGCCAGGGTGCTCGGACCGCGAGTGGATCCTGGAAATCGCGTATCAGTACCGGACGAGCAAGCGTGGCGGCAAGCCACCCGCCACCGGTACGGCCGTGCCATCGGGGCCGATCAGGATGACGGACTGACGGTTGGGGACTAGAAGTCCAGGCGCTCCCGGCGACGGAGCTCATCGACCTTGTTCACCACGTCCTGCTGGGCCGACGGGGACAGTCCGACCGTGCGTGCGGCGATACGGCGGACTCCCTCGTCGCGCATATTGGCCAGCCAGGTGAGCTCGCGGTCCAGTTTCTCGTAGTACTCGTCGTCGGTGAAGTACTCCGGCCTGATCCGGAAGAAGTTGGCGAGCGCGGCCATGGTCGTTGCGGAAGGGTTTGTCCGGTTGCCCGAGCGCAGCTGGGAGAGATAGGGGGCGGACATGGTCACCCCCTCGGTTTTGAGCGCGGCGATCACTTCGGCGGACGTGTGCGGACCACGGCCCGGCGGGTACACCACGTCGAACAGGCGATTGAGTCGCGCGGCGAACGTTGTACTCATCCAGTGACCTCCGGAACCGGCGGGATCGTAAGAATAGACGTGTTGTTTGCTGATAAACCTAGCTGTACTTCTACGAAC
Organism: uncultured Mycobacterium sp.; assembly: GCA_964527015.1. Taxonomy (GTDB): domain Bacteria; phylum Actinomycetota; class Actinomycetes; order Mycobacteriales; family Mycobacteriaceae; genus Mycobacterium. The sequence continues at coordinate 1,800 of CAZGPT010000040.1, forward strand.
AACCAAGTGCCAACTCTTAGAAATGTCGGATTACTTGAACACTGATCGCGGGCAACGGCCCGGACCCGGGCCGCGACGTGCGGGCGAGGTGGTCTTTTCCCAGCTTAACGCGATGATGGCAGGTTGGGTGGTGGTCGCAAGACGGGCCGGGGTCCGCACTGACCGAACCCGTGCCGGGCGCGTTGCCCGAATGGGACGGCAACCCCTCGCCCGGTGGACGCCCCCAACCAAGGCATTTGCTGGATAGTCTCAGGGAAAGCTCAGCCCGGCCTCAGGTTTGCGATCGGCTAGCCGATCGGTTAGGCCGCCAACAACATCGCCAGAATGGCTGTATCGGGATGGCTGATCGGGTCGACCCCGACCCGGCTGATCATGCCGGTGACCGTGCCGTCCGCTTCGGCCTCAACCCACGCGGCCCGGTGTTCCAGGCCGAGATGCGGCAGGCCCGGAAGCAGGACGCACCCGGAGGCCGCTCCCGAGCATTCCGGCAATGACGGAGTGGTCTCGGAGGGAGGGTGCAGCATTAGCAGCGCGGGCGGCTGCGATTCGGCGAAATGCCCCGGGGCGATCGCCGATTCGCCGACCACGGTGCCCTCTGCCAGAACCAGACCCACGGTGCCGGGCTGCGGCTTCTCGGGCAACTCCTCGCGGACCCCGAAAATGGTCGTGGTGGACAGCAACCCGGGTAGCGACGCGACCCGGACGGTCATGATGAGCAGCTGCGCCCACTCCTTCGTGGAATTCGGCCAGCGGCCCGACACCACGAAGCCCTTGAGCGTTCCGCGGGAATGAAAAGGGGCGATCTCGACCACCCGCTCAGAAGAATCCATCTCGCCCTCCGTGACATTCACCTATGGCGCAGTACGACATACCGGGGTTGGTTCGGACAGCATGAGCCACATCGGCGCTGGCAGGCAAGAGGACTCGACTGCTAATTCGGCTGCTGAAACGACGGGGGCGTCGCGCACTGCGCGACGCCCCCTTCTGCCGGGTTGGGATCAGCCGAAGATCAGGCCCCTGGTCTTCGAGATCGCCGCGGTGTGGCGGTTCTGGACGTCCTCCCAGTTCACGACGTTCCAGAAGGCTTTGACATAGTCCGCCTTGACATTCTTGTACTGCAGGTAGAAGGCGTGTTCCCACATGTCGACCTGGAGCAGGGGGATGATTCCCAGCGGGACGTTGGCCTGCTGGTCGTACAACTGGAAGGTGAGCAGGCGGTCGCCGAGACTGTCATAACCCAACACCGCCCATCCGGAGCCCTGCAGGCCGTTGGCGGCGGCGGTGAACTGAGCGCGAAATTTGTCGAAAGAGCCGAACGCGTCATCGATCGCGGCGGCCAGCTCGCCGGTCGGCTTGTCGCCCCCGTTGGGGGAGAGGTTCTTCCACCAGATCGAATGGTTGACGTGACCGCCGAGGTGGAACGCGAGGTTTTTCTCGTTGAGAAGAATCGCGGCCTGATCGTCCTTGGCGCGCGCCTCCTCGAACTTGGCCAATGCGTCATTGGCACCCTTCACATAGGCGGCATGGTGCTTGCTGTGGTGCAATTCGTTGATCTCACCCGAGATATGCGGTTCCAGGGCTCCGTAGTCCCAGTCCAGGTCCGGCAAGGTGTAGTCAGCCATGTGATTCCTCCCTCTTGGTCACTCGCATCTTGGTC
>CAZGPT010000040.1:3556-22512 GCA_964527015.1 uncultured Mycobacterium sp.
TCACGCGCGTTTATCCACTCGCGGTGCCAACATTGCTCTATGGAGGGGGCGCACCGCAAGGACGGCCGCCCCGAACGCCGGGACCGGGTAGCCGTCAGGACAAGACGATGATCGCGAGCAATCCCAACAGCACCACGGCGATGATGGCGGCACGCATCGCGGCGGTTCGATAGGAGTGGTTGCTCGTGGAGGAACTCAGCGACCAGGGTGAGGCCGACTGCGAGTCGAATGACTGGGCGGACATCAGAACGTCCCGGCCCTTACGCTCATGGTGTCCATCCCCTAGTTGGTCCAAACGTCGTGAGTTACGGCGTCGTGAATCACAGTGAAATCCGTCACAACCACCGTGTGTCCGCGATCATAGCCCCCGTCCCGCCGGGGACTCAAAATCCGGTCACCTAATGTGCTGCGTTGTTCGATTCCGGACTGTCCGGGACGCCCGCGCGCTGATCACCGAGCAGGCCGTGATGATTCGTGATCCTTCTGTAATCGTTAGGTAACCAACGCACTTCGCTCGCGGCGGCCCGAGGGTGTTGGTTGAGGCCCTTCGACGGCGGCGGGTTGTCCCCAGTGTCGAGTTGGCGGCGGCGGTGGATGGCCTATTCAGCGGTGGTTTCAGCTGCGACGGGTGTTGTGGATAAAGCTGGGGGAACTGTGGATAGCCGAATGGTTGCTGAGCGCGGCCTAAGTCGGCCTAAGTCGAATCGGCACCCGGTGCCGCCAACGTCACTCCACCTGCTCGCTTAGGCTGGTTCGGTGATTCAGGTGTGTTCCCGCTGCGGCACCCGGTGGAATGTGCGCGACCGCCAGCGTGCTTGGTGCCCGCGCTGCCACGGTCCGCTGCTCGCCGCGTCGGATCAGCCGCTCGCCCCCCCGTCCGGTCGCCCTCCGGCGAGCCCGGCCTCACCGCAGCCCCGGCCGGGGTCGGGCTACCGCTGGATCGCGGTGCGGCCGGGCCCCCCACCGCCGCCGCGCCGCCGGCCCCGTCCGCTCGGACCGACACCGCGGTACCGCGCCGTCCCGCGCTGGGGGCTGAGCGATCCGGTTGTGTCGCCGGCGGTTCCGGAGGATGAGACTGCGAGCAAAGGTGCATCGCCGAACATCGTGCGTGCGGCCCTGCTGGCGGCTTCGGCGATCTTCGCCCTGGCCGCCGCCGCGCACGTCCTGCGCTACCTGCTTCTGCTGATCAACCGCACCATTCTGCTGCCGCCGTTTGTCGCGATCGGAGCGCTGTTACTCGGCGTGCTGGTCAGCCTCGCGGCCATCGTCGCGGTCATCGTCGCCGCGGTCGCCATGACGTCCTGGCTGATCGCCCGCCGGGCCGCGGCGTTCGGGTGCCACGGTCAGGACGATCCGAGGCCGGCGTGGGCGCTGTGGGCCGGAGCCCTGACCCCGGTCGTCAACCTGGTCTGGGGTCCGGTCTTCGTGCTCGAACTGGCCCGCGTCGAACAGATTCAAGTCCGCCAGCGCGGCCCGATCTTCCGGTGGTGGATGGCCTGGGTCTTCTCAACCGCGATTTCAGCGTGGGCAATCTGGACGAGTTCGGCCACCACCGCTCAAGGGGTGGCCGATAACACCATCGCGATGGTCATCGCCTATCTGGCGGGACTGGCGGTCCTGCTGCTGCTGTGGCGGGTGTTCGACGGTTTCGTCCGCAAGCCGGTGGGCCGGCCGTCGAGCCGCTGGGTGATCGTCGCCGTCGACCCCGTCCAACCGGCGGCCCCGGATCGCAAGGGCGATACAGCCACATCCGTCCAGGGTTCCGATGACGCTGACGACGCCGACGACGCGGCCGGGGAGTCCGGGGAATCGGACCGAAATATGTCGATTGTTGGGTCCAGAGACCGGGAACCGGCAGCATAGAATGATGCCGAAGGCCGCCGGAGCGCAAAGGGCGCGCCCTTTCGTGGTCGCGCACCGCGGCGCGTCGGCCGACCGTCCAGAACACACCCTGGCCGCCTACGACCTGGCGTTGCGCGAGGGTGCCGACGGTGTTGAGTGCGACGTTCGTCTGACTCGCGATGGTCATCTGGTGTGCGTCCACGACCGCCGGGTGGATCGCACCTCGAGCGGAACGGGTTTCGTCAGTGACCTCACATTGCCGGAGCTGCGCCAGTTTGATTGGGGCGCATGGCATGGCAGCCGACGCGGTCAGGCCGGCACCGGTGATACCGGACTACTGACCCTCGACGATCTGGTGAAGCTCGTCCTCGATTGGCGCCGGCCGGTCAAGATCTTCATCGAGACCAAACATCCGGTGCGTTACGGCTCGCTGGTGGAGAGCAGGGTGCTTGATCTGCTGGACCGCTACGGCCTGGCCGCACCGCCGTCGGCGGATCTTTCCCGCGCGGTAGTCATGTCATTCTCTGCCGCAGCGGTCTGGCGGGTCCGCCGCGCGGCCCCGCTGCTGCCGACCGTCCTGCTCGGCGACACCTCAAGGTACCTCGGCGGCAGCGCGGCGACCACGGTCGGCGCCACCGCCGTCGGCCCGTCAATCACGACCCTGCGGGAATACCCCGAACTGGTGGATCGCGCCGCCGCGCAGGGCCGCGCGATGTACTGCTGGACCGTCGATCACTATGAGGATGTGGAGTTCTGCCGCGATATCGGCGTCGGATGGATCGCCACAAACCATCCGGGCCGGACCAAGGAGTGGCTGCAGAACGGACTCGGCGGCGATTGAGGGGCTTGCGCCGGACTTGAGGCGCCGGGATTGAGCTGGAGTCAGGGCTGACCCTCGATCACCTGCTGCGGGATCGGTGAGTCGGTGCGCAACGCCTCGAATAACTCGCCCGCCGCATCGGCGTCCCAGATCACCACCGCCCCGGACTCGTTGCCGGTGAACTCACCGATCGGGACGGTGAGGGTTCCTTCGGCGCCGCGCAACGCCCAGCCCAGTCGTGCGAGATTCCAGATATGCGAGTCCCAATCCACAGCCAGTGCCGACACCGCAGCGTGCGGTACCGCGTACCAGCGCCAGGGGTTGAGCCACACCGCCGGGCTCGCGGCCCGGTGCAGCAGTGCCGCGACGAATTCCCGCTGATGGACCATCCGGTCCAGGTCGGCTCGCGGGGTGGCACGACTGCGGACATAACCGAGAGCTTCAGGACCGTCGAGTGTCTGGCACCCGGCGATCAGGTCGATCCCGGCCAGCTGGTCGGAGATCGGTCCGGGTGGACACACCTCGACGCCGCCGAGAGCGTCGACCACTCGGCCGAAGCCGGCGAAACCGATCTCGGTGTAGTGGTCCAGGCGGAGTCCGGTGGCCTCCTCGACGGTCCGAACCAGCAACGGTGGCCCGCCTTCGGAGAACGCCGCGTTGATCTTGTCCATGCCCCAGCCCGGGATGTTGACATAGGAGTCGCGGGGGATTGACACCACGGTGGTCGGTCCGGCCGAGAACGGATCGGCGATGTGGACCAGCAGGATCGTGTCCGTGCGCTCGCCTCCCGTCTCACCCCCGGTGGACAGTTCCGCTTGCTGCTGCGGGGTCAGACCCGCCCGGCTGTCTGAGCCGACCAGCAGCCAGTTGGTCCCGCTGCCGGTGGCGGGGCGTCCCTCGTAGTCGCTGAACACCGGCACGCGCTGCAATGAGGCCTCGATCCAGGTCGAGACTCCGAGTCCGGCAGTCATGGGGACCAAGCCGACCACCAAGGCGGCCAGCAGGATTCGTCTTCCCCACCGAGGCTTCCTGGGGGCTTTGGTTCGCCTCGTTGGAGCAGCTGATCTCGCCGCCCGCCGTGGCGGGGGCGGTGCGGGGCGAGGCGGGGGCGCTGCGGGCCGGGGTGGAGGTGGTGGTGGTCGGTGTCGTGCTGCGGCTGGGAATGTCTGCGGCGGGGCCGGACGGGGATGGCCGGGCGGGGTCGGGCGGGAATGGCGGGGGCCGGGCGGCTGTCGGGGCGGCACTGGACGCGGGTACGAGTCCCGCCTGATCACCTGGGACGGCTCCGGTAGGCGGGGCGGCGCCGGCGGCGGCACGCGGGGAAGTCGATCGGTCGGGGCGTCCTCAAGCGGCGACCGGTCATCGTTCACCGGGACGAATCTACGCGCGGAATGGGACGGTGCGGCCCCCGACGGCGCGATGCCCAGCCCCCCGGACCTGCCCTTCGGCGCCGTCATTCGGGCGGTGCCGGAAAGCCGGATCAGCCGAGCCAGTCCAGGTGACTCGACAGCAATGCGTATCCGACGAACGCGACCGCGTCGATCAGCCCGTGTGCGATGACCAACGGCCAGAGTCGGCCGGTCCGGCACCATGCGTATCCGAAGGCCAGTCCCATCACCACATTGCCCAGCCCGGCTCCGAAACCCTGATAGAGGTGGTAGAGCCCACGCAGCAAGCTGGAGAGGAGGACCGCCTTCGGTCCGGTCAGGCCGAGTTGGCGTAGCCGGGTGATCAGATAACCGACCACAACCACTTCTTCGGCGAAGCCGTTGGCGAAAGCGGCGAGCACGAGCACCGGAATCCGCCACCATGAGCTATCCAGGCTCGCGGCTTCCACCTCGGCGTTGAGGCCGAGCGTGCGGGCCACCAGATAGAGCAGCAGACCGGGAATGCCGATCAACGCCGCCAATCCGAGGCCGCCGAGGACGTCCGGTCTCATCCGCAACCGGCCCAGGCCGATATCCGCGGGACGGATCCCGCTGCGCCACAGCAGATACAGAGCCAAACCGCCCCAGGCCACCAGCTGGGCAACCGAGACCAGGTTCAGACACAGGTTGATCAGGTCATAGTCCGACCGGTTGGGGTTCAGCCGGACCCGATAGCCCGGCAGCCCGGACAGGACCGCGTCGGTCAACCGCAGGACGGCGACAACGGCGCTGACGCCGAAGGTCACCGCCAGCATCACCGCGACCTCGATGCGCAGGGCGGATGCAGTGGCCCGCCGGTCTGGTTGGTCGAACTCGCCCCGGCTGGCGCTCACGCAAATACGGTAGCGGCTCGCCAGAGGTCCGGTCGGCGGCGCCCGACCGGTTAGGGTTGCCGGGTGGCCCGTATCGCCTATCTCGGACCCGAGGGGACGTTCAGCGAAGCGGCGCTGCTGAGGATGACCGCCGGGGGACTCGTGCCTGGTCGGGGCGAGCCGCAACCCCAGCCGACCGAGACCACCCGAGCCGCTCTGGAGGCGGTCCGTTCGGGTGCCGCGGAATTCGCCTGTGTGCCGATCGAAAACTCGATCGAGGGCAGCGTTCTGCCGACCCTGGACAGCCTGGCCGACGGGTCGCCGCTGCAGATCTACGCCGAGCTGACTCTCGAGGTGGCCTTCAGCATCGTCACCCGCCAGGGCGTGCTTGCCGAACAGGTGGGCACGGTCGCCGCGTTCCCGGTCGCGGCCGCCCAGGTGCGTAACTGGCTGGCCGGGAATCTTCCGCAGGCCGAGGTGGTGCCGGCGAACTCCAATTCCGCGGCCGCCCGCGATGTGGCGGACGGCCGTGCGGATGCCGGTGTCAGCACGGCCCTGGCAGCGCGCCACTATGGGCTGGCCACCCTCGCCGACGGGGTCGTTGACGAACCCAATGCCCGCACCCGTTTCGTCTTGGTCGGCTGCCCGGGCCCGCCCCCGCCGCGTAGCGGCGCCGACCGCACATCGGTGGCGCTGCGGATTGAGAACGCGCCGGGTGCACTGGTATCGGCGATGAGCGAGTTCGGCATCCGCGATATCGACCTGATTCGCATCGAATCACGGCCCACGCGCACCGCATTGGGAACGTACATATTCTTCCTCGACTGTGTCGGCCACATCGAGGACAGCGCGGTGGCCGAGGCGCTCAAAGCGCTTTACCGGCGCTGCGCCGACGTGCGCTACCTGGGGTCCTGGCCGACCAGCACCGCGGCCGGCGCGCTGCCGCCACAACTCGACGAGGCGCAGCGCTGGTTGCAGGGGTTGCAGGACGGCCGGCGATGACGGGACGACTGATTCTGGTCCGGCACGGCCAGTCGCATGCCAACGTCCAACGTCGGCTCGACACCCGGCCGCCTGGCGCTGAGCTCACCGTCCTCGGTGTGCAACAGGCGCAGGACTTCGCCCGGATGCACGCCCGGACGCACGTCCGGACGCCGGGCCTGTTGGCGCATTCGGTGGCACGTCGTGCGGCACAGACCGCGCGGGCGATCGGTGCCGAACTGTCGGTGGCGTCGGTGGAGGTCGACGGAATCCATGAGGTCCAGGCCGGGGACCTGGAGGGCCTCGGCGACGAGGCCGCGATTGCCGAGTTCAACGCCGTCTACCAACGCTGGCACCAGGGTGATCTCGATGTGGCGATGCCCGGCGGTGAAACCGGCCATGAGGTGCTCGACCGGTACCTGCCGGTCATCACCGACCTACGAGTGCGTTATCTCGACGATCACACGGGCGGCCACGACATCGTCCTTGTCAGCCACGGCGCGGCGATCCGTCTCGCGGCCGCCACCCTGGCCGATGTGCCCAGCAGCTTCGTGCTCGAGCACCACCTTGCCAACACCGAAGCGGTGGCGCTGACACCGGTGGCCGGCGGGCGCTGGCGGTGTGAGTGGTGGGGCAGTAGATCCGCGCCCTTTGACCCGGATCCCGACGTGCCTGCTGGTCAGGACGGCCTGCAGGCCGCCGACCCAATGGGCTGAGGACCCCGCGATGACGTCTCCGCCGGCGGAATCCCGGGACGCGACGCCGCCGTCCGAAGTATGTCCGCGGTGTGCCGCGACCGTGCCGGCCGGCCGTTTTTGCGGTGAATGCGGCGCGGAGCTGGATCAGCCGGCTGACCAGCGACGCTCCCCGCTGAGGCTGCGAGTCTTCGCGCTGGCGCCGCGGGAACGAGTGCTGATGCCCCTGGTCACCAGCACGCTGTTCCCGCATCTGCCCGAGCCCTACCGCAACCCTTTCCGGGTCGGCATGGTCGTGCTGTTTGCCGGTCTGGCCGGGTGTTCGGTGCTGCGGTTGCTCCCGTCCTGGGTCACCCTCGTCGCACTGGGAGTTCCGCTGCTGTTCGTGCTGTATCTGTGGCAGTCGAATCTGTTGCGGGATCTGCCCAATCACGCGTTGATCATCGCCTCCGCACTCGGGGCGGTGCTGGGCGTGGGCTGGGTGCTGGGAACCGGTGGGCTGGTTGCCCGTTCATACGGGACGTCGATGGCCGTGGGGTTCGTGCTGCAGAACGTGATCAACGTGGGGCTGTTCATCTCGGTGGGCGGTGCGATCGTCATGGTCGTTCCCGCAGTGGCGGTCAGGCTGCTCAGGCCGCCCCGGGAGTCCCTCGACGGGTTCGTGATCGGCGCGCTTGGCGCGCTGTCCTTCACCGGGGCCGCGACCGCCACCCGGCTGGCTCCACAGTTGGTGTCCGGACTGCTCGACAGTGTCCGGCCCGACCGGCTGCTCGTCGAGGCGGTGCTGCACGGTGTCACGGTGCCGTTGACGGCTGCGGCGGTCGGCGGTCTGATCGGCATTCTGCTGTGGTTCCGGCCGGGTGCGCGGGCTGGTGAACATCCGCTCCGGGTGCGGGTCGTGCTGTCGCTGTTCGTCGTGCTGGCGTTGCTGATCTACGCGGCGGTTTGGTTGACCGACGCCTCCAGGCTGACGATTTGGCCGCAGCTTCTGCTGCACGTCCTGATGACGGTCATCGCCCTGCTGACCGCGCGCGTCTGCATGCAACTCGCGCTGCTGTACGAACAACCCGATCCGGCCACCCGGCAACCCGTGTTGTGTGTGCGCTGCGAGCGGGTGGTCCCGGACATGCCCTTCTGCCCATCCTGCGGGGCGGCGACTCGCGCCTCCTCGCGGTCGTCCCGGCGGCGTCGGCGCCAGTCCCCTCCTGTGCGTTACGGCAGCGTAAATAGTGCAGACGTATAGTGACGCATAGTGCAGTAGCGGTACTTGGGCACAGAAAGTAGGTTCGCAAATATGCGGTCATCCTTGAAAAGGCAATTTGCGCTTGCGGCGGGTGCCGTCGCGATCGTCGGTATGGGTGCGCTGAGCGCCTGCAGCAGCGATAAGAAGGAGGAACCGGCCGAGACCACCGCCCCGACACAGTCCAGCGCTCCGGCATCGCCGTCCCCGACCGAGAAGAGCGTGGGCTCCGGCGGCGGAAACTCGTTCTCGCCGACGGTGAAAGCCACTCCGGCGCCAACCGCGCTGCCGGGCAACGTCGTCACCGGCGGCTGATCCGGCCGGTTGCGGCCGCTTCATGTTATGTCGTGGCGGCTGACGGCTCGGTCGCTACTCGGCCTGCTGGTGGCGGTGGTGACCGTGCTGGGTGCGGTCGTGGTGTCGTCCGGTCGCGGCGAGAAGGTGCCGGGGGGGCCGGAGCGTATCGGCGGCCCGTACGCCGCGCTGCTGGCCCGCTCGTCGGACTTGGGCCCCGCCCGCGGCAGTGCGGTCGAGTTGACCGTGGCGCTGAACGACTCGGTGCGGCCCCACCGTCTCTTCGGCTGGGCTGAGGGGCACGGACTCTCGGTGCGCTGGCGCCCGGGCGACGCCTGGGCCGTCTTGGGAGGACCGCCGGGTGCGGTGGCGTCGGCGCTCAGCGTCGATGTTCATGATTACCGAGGCCAGCGCGGCCAGGAGTTCGGCCAAGAGTTCTACGCCTCACCCCAGCAACCGTCGGTACCGGATCCGGTCCGTGGAGAGGTGGCCGGTCTGGGTCGTATTCTCAGCTACACCCCGCATCGCGAATCGCGGCCGCCGATCCCGCCGACCGAAGTGCCGGAACAGGGTCTGGACCCGAGTTCGCTCGTGCGCACCTACAACATCCAACCCCTGCACGACGCCGGTTACACCGGTAAGGGATCAACAGTGGTGGTGTTCGCCTTCGATGGGTTCGATCAAGCCGATCTTGACCTGTTCTCCTCGACGTTCAACCTGCCGCCGTTCACCCCGGATGTCATCGGCGGGCAGCCGCCCGCCCGCCGCGGAGAGGCGACCATGGACCTCCAGGCGGCTCACGCGGTCGCCCCGGACGCCAAGAAAGTGCTGGTCAACGCCAGGCCCACCGTGGAGGGTGCCGGCGCGTATCAGAAGATCGCCCAGATGATGGAGGACACCTCCCGTCGCTATCCCGGTGCGGTATGGAGCTTCTCGATCGGCTGGGGCTGCGACAAGCTGATCACGGCCGCCGACCTGGTCCCGGTCCGGGCGGCCCTGGCAGCGGCACAGGAGCTGGGGACCACCGCCTTCGACGCCAGCGGTGACCTTGCCGGCCTGGAATGCAAGGGCGGCTCCGACTGGAACGCCGCGCCGCACGAGGACAATGTCGGCCTGGATGCGGTGGCCTCGATGCCCGAGATGGTGAACGTCGGCGGCACCACTCTGTCCACCGATGCTTCCGGCCGGTGGCTGGCCGAACAGGCCTGGTTCGATGTGCCGCTGTCTCAGGGATCGGCCGGGGGAGTGTCGGCACTGTTCGACCGCCCACCCTGGCAGGACGGGGTTGCCGTCAACCGCGAGTCCGGCCGACGGCTGACGCCGGATATCTCCGCGGTCGCCGACCCCTTCACCGGTGTGAGGGTCATCTTCGACCAGCAGGTGATAGTCGGTGGTGGCACGTCGCTGGCCGCCCCCATCTGGGCCGGGGCGGCCGCAGTGATGAATCAGTACCTCCTCGACAAAGGCGGCCGCCGGCTCGGCGATATCAACCCGCTGCTGTACCGGGTCGCCGAGGGAGCGCGGTTACCGGCGTTTCACGATGTCGTTCTCGGTGGTAACGCCGTCGCCCTGGCCGGACCGGGTTATGACCTGGTGACCGGGCTGGGTACGCCCGATGTGGACAACCTCGTCCGCAGTATCCTGCTGCTGCAGAGCCGGCGGCCGTGACCGCGCCTGCGGACGTCGCAAGCACGGTCTGCCCGCAATGCCAGGACGATGTGCCGGCCGGAAACTTCTGCGGAGTGTGCGGCTACCACCTGGCCAGTGCACCCGGCGACGGTTCACAGTGGTGGCGACCCAGGACTTTCGGCGCCGCACCCGCCGAGGCCGTTCTGCGTCCCTACCTGGCAAGTTCGCTGTTCCCGCAGCTGCCGAGCGGGTCACGGCGACCGTTCCGGGTGATCTTCCTGATCGCCGCGGGGGCGCTGTTGGCGGCGGCGCTACTGCGGATGCCCGCCATCGGTATCGCCGCCGCCGCGTTCGCACTGCCGCTGCTGTTCCTGACATACCTGCGCGCCTCCGGCGCCGACCGGGATATGCCGCGCAGTTGGCTGACGCTGTCCGCGCTGCTGGGATTGCTGCTGGGAATAGCCTGGGTGCTGATCAGTGGCGCGGTGGTGGCTCGCACCTACGGCGTGCCGGTATCGGTTGGCCTGGCCTCGCATCAGGTGTGGCAGGCCGGTTTCGGCCCGCCGGCATTCGGAATGGCACTGATGGTCCTGCCCACGGTGGTGATTCGGCTGTTGCGGCCCCGGAGCCGGGACTCGTTGGACGGGTTCATGATCGGGGCCCTCGGCGCGCTGGCCTTTGCCGCTGCGGCAACCCTGACCCGGTTGGCCCCGCAGCTTGTGACCGGGTTCGTTACCCACGCCCGGCCGGCGGACGGTCTGCTGGTGGAGGCCGTTCTGTGTGGTGTGACAGTGCCGATCAGTGCCGCGGCCGCCGGCGGAATGGCGGGCATCGCGCTGTGGTTCCGGCGGGGCCGCGGGCACAGCGGCCGGGTTGGGCTGGTGCTGGGGTTACTGGCTGTCGCGGGGTTGCTCGCGCACGGGGTGCTGGGCGTCATCGACACCGCCCGCCTTGCCGATCTTCCGATGGCGGCCGCGCACGTCGTCATCATGGTGGGCGAACTGCTCGCGCTACGCCTTGCGCTGCAGCTCGCGTTGCTGCACGAACAGCACGATCCGATCGAACCCGACCGGCCGCTACTGTGCACGCACTGCGAGCATGTGGTGCCCGATATGGCGTTCTGTCCCGCCTGTGGGGCCGCCACCCAGTCGTCGTCGCGGGAGTCACGGCGGGAGCGCAGGGGGCCGCTGCGGCCCCGACGCGATGGCGGCTCTGACGGTGTTCCCGATCCCGTTGACGGGCTCCCGGAGAAGCGATATCCCGGTTACGCGTTACCGTCGGCGAACTATGTCGCCCCGGCACTTTCCCGGCCGCGATTCGGTCGGCTGATGGGACCCTGGGGAATCGGTATCACGACGATCGCGGCGGTGTTGGCCGTGGTGGCGCTGGTGCTGACCCCGAAGGTCGTGTACTACATGTGCCCACCCGAGTGCGGTAAGCCGCCGACCGGAATACCGGTAACGAGCCTGCCCCGCTTCGCCGCCCCGGGCGGGCAGTTCTCGGTGGCCTACCCAGCACCCGGATCTGCCTATGTCATCACGACCGCGGATAGCGGTGTTACGGCGCAGTTCACCGGGGGGGACGGCGGGGTGATGCAGTTCTTCTCGGAACCGGCCAACGGCCGCTCTGCCCGGGAGGTCGCCCGGGCGGTGGTCCGCAAGGCCTATCCGAACGCCAAGTTCGCCTACGAGATCCCCAACGCGATGGTCGGCTACCAGCTCGGGTACGGGGAGGTCGCCGACGCTTGGCCCCAGAACACCAGTGCGTCCTACAGCCGGGTCCGGATTGTGGTGACGGCCGCGGTCAAGAATGACCTGGCCCTCATCGCCTTCGCCACCGGACCCTATCGCGCGTTCGGACCTGACTTCGGTCCCGGTCCGCCATCAGGGGCCAATCTTCAACTCGCGCAGGATATGGGGAAGTACGTCAACAGCTTCCAGTGGAGTGGTGACCCGCCGCGCTGAATCGGCCCCGGCTCCCGCCCCTACCCCTACCTCTACCCCGACCGAGGGGCCCGCTCAGCCCCAGCCCAGTTCGTGGAGGCGCTCGTCGTCGATCCCGAAGTGGTGCGCGATTTCGTGAATCACCGTGATGGCTACCTGCTCGACCACGTCATCCTCCGTCTCGCAGATATCGAGCAGGCTCTCCCGGAAGATCGTGATGGTGTCGGGCAGCGCGCCGGCGTAAGTGCTGTCCCGTTCGGTCAGGGCGGTGCCCTGGTAGAGGCCGAGGACGTCCGGCTCCTCCGGATCGCGGTCCTCGACCAGAACCACGACATTGTCGATCGCCCGGGCAAGTCCGGGGGGGATCAGGTCGAGCGCGTCGGAGACCAACTCCTCGAAGCGCTCCGGAGTCATCCGGGGCCGTTGCCGGTGGCAGGCTGACCGAAGCCCGGTATCGCCGGGGGCAGGGGCAGGTTCAGCCGACCCTCGGGGATGGCCGGTGGTGGTACGGGGGGTTGGCCGTTGATCAGTAGCGGGCCTTTGGCGGTGTTGATCAGGGTGGCCCAGCCGCCGTTGCCCAGGGTCGCGCCGATGCTGCAGGACACCTGCCGGCTGCCGGCGGCCCAACTCGGCAGCGAAACGGTGCTGTAGATCAACGTCAGGGTGGTGTCGCGCAACTGGACTGGGGCCAGGTAATCGTCGGTCAACGATGTGCAGACCTCTTTGATGAAAGCGTCCTGTTCGGATTCGGAAGGCAAGTCACCGGGAAACTGCTCGGCGAGGTCGACCGCGCCGGTGATCTCCATCGCGTGGGGTGCCGAGCAGTCGACGGGGGCGTCGGTGGGCTGGTTGGTCGCCGGGTCGATCCCCAGGCAGTTCCCGGCCGGCCAGACCTTGGACTGGTCCAGTTCGGCAACCTTGCCGCTGAACACCAGTTGTTGGTTGCCCGGGCCGGGGAGTTGCAGCCCGCACAGCATCCGGCGTTCACCTGACTGTTTCCACGCCCGGTCCCCGGCCCACAACAGGCTGATGCTGAACCGACTGTTCGGGTCGTACCTGGGGCCCAGATAGTTCTCCACCGCGGGCTGGCACTGCTCGAGGCTGATCTGCTGGATTCGGGCCGGCGACGGTGGTGCGGCGTCCGGCCCGTATTCCATACCCGGGTAGGCCCGCATATCGACCGCGTCGGCGACCTCGAAGCGATGCTCGGCCGCGCAGTCGGCGATGGTGGCGGCATCCGGGGCGTTGTCGGGCCAGTTGAGGCAATCGCCGGGTTGGGCGTCGACGAAGGTGGGGTTCGCGATGGGACCCAGTTTGTCGGTGCCGGCAGCGCCGCCGAGGGGGTTTTGCCCGAGGATCGGCAGCGCGGTGACCGTGCCGGCGATCAGCAGGCCGCCCAGCGCGGTCAGCAGAAGGGCGCGACGGATCGACACCGCCTGCAGACTGCCGAGGCGGCGCCGGGGTGGTGGCGCGCCGGCGGTGTCCTCGGCCGACGGCCGTTCAGATAGCTGCACCATCGCCACCATTGTGGCAGGCCCACAAAGGGATGTGACAAGTGCCGCTCCTGGACCGTTACGGGGTTGTGCTGTGCCCGAGGCTGTGCTCGATGCGGGGCCCGAGACGGGGCCTGATGCGGGGCCTGATGCGGAGGTGCCGGGCAGCGGCCGGCACGGCCGAAAGTAGGGTTCAGAGCGTGATCGACCTGAAACTGGTGCGCGAGGACCCCGACGAGGTGCGCCGTTCGCAACGCAGCCGCGGCGAAGACCCGGCACTGGTGGACGTGCTACTCGAGGCCGATGTCGCCCGGCGGTCCGCCATCTCCGCCGCCGACTCGCTGCGCTCCGAACAGAAGGCGGCCAGCCGTAACGTCGGGTCGGCGCAACCGGACCAGCGCCCGGCGCTACTCGAGCGCGCCAAACAACTCGCGGTCGCGGTCAAGGACGCCGAGACGCAGCAGGCCGAATGCGAGGAGTCGTTGATCGCGGCGCACGCGGCGATCCCGAACGTGATCATCGAGGGCGTGCCGGCCGGCGGTGAGGATGACTACGCGGTCCTGGACGTCGTCGGCGAACCCCGGGTGATTTCGGACCCCAGAGACCATCTGGAACTCGGTGAGTCACTCGGGCTGATCGATATGGAACGCGGCGCGAAGGTGTCCGGATCGCGGTTCTATTTCCTCACCGGTCACGGAGCTCTGCTGCAACTCGGGTTGTTGCAGCTCGCTGTGCGGTTGGCCACTGAGAACGGATTCACCCCGATGATTCCGCCGGTTCTGGTGCGCCCCGAGGTGATGGCCGGCACCGGATTCCTCGGCTCGCACGCTGATGAGATCTACCGCGTCGAGGCCGACGATCTGTACCTCGTCGGTACATCGGAGGTTCCTCTTGCCGGCTATCACGCCGATGAGATCCTGGACCTGTCCGGGGGACCGCGGCGCTATGCCGGGTGGTCATCCTGTTTCCGGCGCGAGGCCGGCAGTTACGGCCGGGATACCCGCGGGATCATCCGGGTGCACCAGTTCGACAAGGTCGAGGGCTTCGTCTACTGCCGACCCGAGGATGCCGAGGGTGAGCATCAGCGACTGCTGGGCTGGCAGCGTCAGATGCTGGAGCTGATCGACGTTCCGTACCGGGTGATCGACGTCGCCGCAGGGGATCTCGGATCGTCGGCGGCCCGCAAGTTCGACTGTGAAGCCTGGGTGCCCACCCAGCTGGCCTACCGTGAGCTGACGTCGACCTCGAACTGCACCACATTCCAGGCCCGCCGGCTGGCCACCCGTTATCGGGACGCGGCCGGCAAGCCGCAGATCGCCGCGACGCTCAACGGTACGTTGGCCACCACCCGGTGGCTGGTGGCGATTCTGGAGAACCATCAGCAGCCCGATGGCAGCGTGCAGGTCCCTGCCGCGCTGGTTCCGTTCGTGGGTGCCGAGGTGTTGACACCGTGATCTCCGAGAGGGTGACCGGGACAGGATGACCGGGACGGGACAAACCCATGACAGGACAAACCCAGGACAGGATGACCGGAACAGCATGATCACGATGGAGCTCGACGATCTGCGGCAGTGGTTCGGTTTCGGCTTAGCCGGTAATTTCGCCGGCCACCTCGAACAAGCCGGCGAGGCGGTCGATTTCACCAAGGTGGCCAGCCGGGGTACCGCCCCGAAGGGCATCTTCCCGTGGTACGTCCCCGGCCACGACGGTCTGCTCGGGGAGTTCCCGCTGTCCCATGACGCCCTATCGGTGCCGAAGACCACCCCGGCCGACGGCCCGCTCAACCTGCAGATCGAGCCGGAAGTCGGCCTTGCCTGCGAGGTGGTGTGGGCCGGCGACACCGTCGTCACGCTGCGGCCGTTCGCGCTCGGTGCGTTCAACGACTGCTCGATCCGCCGGCCCAACGCCCGCAAGATCAGTGAAAAGAAGAACTGGGGGCCGGCTTCCAAAGGTGTTGCGCGGCAGTTCTTCGAGGCGTACGACCTCACTCCCGACGGGCCCACCGCCAAACTGCGGTTGCGATGCCATCTGCGTACCGTCGACGGCACGGATCACGAATACGGGGTGGACAGCCCGCTGCTCGGCTACTCCTACTACGGCGATTTCCTACTCGACTGGATCGTTGAACGGTTGGCCAACCAGAAAGGCTCGCCCGACACGCCGCTGGAAGATGTCGGGGCCCTGATGGTGGCCAGTGGGCACCCCGGACATGTTCTGATCGGCATCGGGTCGACCCGCTACACCCCCTACGGGCAGACGACCTACCTGCAACCCGGCGACGAGGGGATCGTGCGGGTCTACGACCCGGCGGGCGGTGACTTTTCCGAACTGCGCCAGCAGGTCCGGGAGCCGTGACATCCGGTTCGCCGCGATCACGATGCCCGGGAGTCCTACCGGGGCTGGGCGGCCCTGGCCCAGGCAAGCGGATTGAGCTGTCGGTACGGGTCAGAGTCCCGCACCTGCTGAAGCTCCGCAAGGACCGTCTCCAGTGCGGCCTGGGTCCGCTCCTTGATGGTGGTCTCCCACCTGACGGCCGGGACACCGGCCGGTCTGACGGTGTCGATCGGTGACCCGAAGCGCAGGTACATCCGCTGCGGCCGGGGGATGAGGGTGGGTCCCAGGCCGCGGGACAACGGAATCCCCACTCCGCGGAGGCCATGCAGGCGCCGGCCGGCGACCCGGCTCATCCGCTCCCAGGTACCGCCCCGTTCGACCAGGCTGGTGTAGACATCGTCGCCGCCGACCAGGCCGGCGGGAACGATCGGATAGTCGTGACCGACGGCCAGTCGGGCGAAGCCGCTCCGGCCTTCCCAGCGCAGCTGGTACTGCTCGCCCTTGAATTTCAGCATGTCCCTCCCGCCACCCGGGAAGACCAGCACCGTCTCGTCATGGCGCATCAGGGTGGCAGCGGTGTCCGGATGGCCGATCACCGCGCCCGCGGCGGCAAACGCGTCCTGGGCCAGCGCACCCATCCGGCCGAACGACCTGTCGGCCAGGCCGCGCACCCGTACGCCCAGTTCGCGGTGCACGAAGTAGGGGATCAGAACGATTTCGGCCACACCGAAGACGGTGTGGTTACCGACCAGAAGAAAGCGTCCGTCGCGGGGCAGGTTCTCCAGTCCGTCGACATAGAAACGACATATATCGACGACCGGGTTCAGCCCGTCGGCGACAGCGAAAAGAGCTTTGCTCAGCGCCTGGACCCGACCTGATTGCTTCACCAGATGGTCGAGTCCGGCACCGCCGGGAGGGCCTTCCCCGGCTGTCACCGCCGGGATACCCCGTCGTCGCGGGCGTCGGCTGGAGCATTGGTTCGGGCATCGACTGGGGCATCGACTGGGGCATCGGTTGGGGCATCGGTTGGAGCTGTGGACAGGGCGTCGAGTAGGGCGTCGAACAGGTCGAGGAAGGTTTCCGGATCCTCCGGAGTGAACGCCGGACTCGGCCGGCTACCCGGCAGGTCCAGGGTCACCAGGGTGGAGCGCAGGGGACGGTGCACGTCCAGCGGCAACCAACGACGCAGATCCGAGCTTCCCCAGATCCGGAACCGGTGCATCCACCAGCCCAGCGGTTCGGCCCGGTACCCGCGGATCGACCGCAGCGGGATCACTTTCGACGTGCCCGAGGGGAAGTGATAGCGCCGCAACGTCAACGCCCGCCGATCCAGTTGAATCAGACCGTCGTCGTAGTGCTGCCGCGGCGGGTTCGTCATGGCTGTTTCGCGCAGCGCAATTCGTGGCCCCGGCTGGTCAGGCACCGGCCGGTCTTGAGGTCCCAGGCCCAGCCGTGCAGATTGCAGGTGAGGGTGGTGCCCTCGACCACGCCGAACCTGGACAGATCGGCTTTCAGGTGTGGGCAGCGGCGCTGGATCTCCCACCCGTCCAGGCTGATCGTCGAGGTGTCGTCGTGGGCTTCGGCGAACCAGCCGTCGGCGTAGGCGATGCGCTCATCGGTGAGGCACTTGAAGAAGGTGTAGAGGTACTCGTTGTAGCCGCCGACCCGCCACGCCCGGAACCGGGTGGATAAGAAGATGGTGTTGACCCAGTCCGGCTCGTTGTCCCGCAGCACCGTCCGCACCAGCTCCGGGGCTATCTCGAACCCGTAGCGGAATTTCTCCCCCGCGACGGGTTCGCGAACCGTGCGTTTCGGGAAGTCCAAGACGACGGTCTCCGGTCCCATTTTCAGTTCCACCGGATAGCCGATGCCATCGCAGATCTGATCGCCGGCGAGCATGATCGGCTCGAAGCGATCCCGCAGCGGTTCCAGCAGCGGAGTTCCCCCGGCTGGTGCCCAGGCGGCTTTCTCGGCGGCCAATACCGGGGCCATCCGTTCGGCGTAGGCGGCGATGTAGTCGGCTTTTCCGGTGGTGAAGATCGCCTCCAGTTCATCCTCCGGTATCGGGTGGGTCAACGAATGCAGATGTGGCCCGCTGAACTCGGCCACGGAGCCCGGGACCATCAACAGCCCGCCCTCATGGCCGTGGATCCGCATCTGCTCCAGGAAGACCATCTGGTCGGGAAAGATATTGCCGGGGTCGCCGTGGTCGTCGTTGAGGTCCCGGAGCGCTGGATCCAGAAAACACGGCGGCCCCGCAGACGGGATCACCCAGGTGGCTCCGACATCGGCGATGTACTGACGTGCCCGGTCCATACCGCGCTGACGCTTCTGGGTGGCGAAGGCCTCCTTGGCGCGCTCGGGCATGTCGTACACCATCGGGTACCAGATAGCGCCGGAGTACTGCGTCATATGCACGTCGATACGCCCGAACTCCGCAAGCATGTCCATGCCCAGGGGCCGGGAGTCATTCATGTTGAACACCGTGGTGGTGCCGTCGGAGATGACGATGCCGGAGTCGCCGATCGGCCCGTCGGCCGGTGCCCGCAGCGCGACGATCATCACCTCAAGCTCGCCTCCGGGGCCGCTCACCCGGTGCTTGACCGAGTCGGTCGTCTCGAAGAACCGGGTGAATCCGAGCGCCTCGAGTTCGCGTTTGAGGTCGGGTACCGGGAAATCCGGCAGTAGCACCACGGCGTCCTTGCTGACGTGCTCGGAGAGCAACTTCGGATCGAAGTGGTCTTTGTGCAGGTGCGAGATGTAGAGGTAATCGCAATCCCCCAGGGTGTCCCAGTCCAACCCGGTGTTTTCGGGGAAGACGAACCAGGACCCGAAGTACGCGGGGTTGACCCATGGGTCGCACAACACGCTGCCCGCTTGCGTATCGATTCGAAACCCTGCGTGTCCGATGCTGGTGACCTGCACGGATCCCCTTCCCGATACTGACTGAGCCACCCCCGATCCTAGCCGCCCCCAGGTAGGCTCACCGCTGTGGAGCCGGCATACGGGACTGTCATCGCAGGTGTTCGGATGCTGTGGCGCACGCAGGGGTTGCGCTTCACCATCACCGGGATGGATAACCTGCCGGCCACCGGCGGCGCGGTGGTGGCGATCAACCACACCGGCTATCTCGACTTCACCTTCGCCGGACTTCCCTTTTACCGCCTGCGCCCGCGCCGGCTGGTCCGGTTCATGGCCAAACAGGAAGTCTTCGACCACAAGATCACCGGCCCGGTGATGCGCAGCCTGCGCCACATCCCGGTCGATCGGGCCAGTGGTGCGGCGTCCTTCGACGCCGCCGTTCGGGCGCTGCGCTCCGGCGAACTCGTCGGGGTGTACCCGGAAGCGACGATCAGCCGCAGTTTCGAGCTTAAGGAGTTCAAATCGGGTGCGGCGCGGATGGCGATCGCCGCGGACGTCCCGATCATCCCGCATATCGTCTGGGG
>CAZGPT010000041.1:0-11662 GCA_964527015.1 uncultured Mycobacterium sp.
GGAGCGGCGGGCATTGCTGATCCAGGTCTTGGAACCGGTGATCACCCATCCGTCGCCGTCGGCCCGCGCGACGGTTGACATGTTCTGCAGATCCGATCCGCCGCCGGGTTCGGTCAGCGCCATGGTGGCGCGCAGTTCTCCGGTGGCCATCGGCGGCAGGTAGGTCCGCTTCTGCTGCTCGGTACCGAAGTCCTCGAGCAGTTTGGCCACCACGGTGTGCCCGCCCATCGCGCCGGCCAGGCTCATCCAGCCACGGGCGAGTTCCTGCGTCACCCCGACGTAACACGGCATCGACACCGGCGATCCGCCGTACCGCTCGCTGATCGCCAGACCGTAGATCCCGATCCGCTTCATCTGCTCGATCCACGCCTCGGGATAGGTGCCGGCCTGTTCGACCCTGCGCACCGTCGGCTTCACCTCGCGGTCGACGAACGCGCGCACCGTCTGCACCAGCAGGGTCTCTTCGTCGCTGAGCCCCGGTACGGAACTGACTTCTGGTAGGGAACCTTCTGCCATGGAACCACGGTGTCACACTGATGATCGTGACTCTGGACGACCGTATCGGTGACGCCGGCGGCCCAGGCGGCGAATCCGGTGGGCCGTTCTTCGAGGATTTGTTCCACGGTCAGGTATTCGACGGGGCGCCGTCGATGACGCTGACCCCCGGTGTTGCTGCGGCCCACCAGTCGATCCTCGGGGACCGGCTGCGGTTGGCGCTGGACGGCGAACTTGCCCACACGGTAACCGGCGTGCCCGGGGTGATGGCGCATCCGGCGCTGGTCTGCGACGTCGCGATCGGCCAGTCCACGCTGGTCACCCAGCGGGTCAAGGCCAACCTGTTCTACCGCGGACTGGTCTTTCACCGCTTCCCGACGATCGGCGACACCCTGTTCACCCGTACCGAGGTGGTCGGCCTCAAGCAGAACAGCGCCAAGCCCGGCCGCGCTCCGACCGGCCTGGCGGCGCTGCGGATGACCACGATCGACCAGGTCGGCAGGCTGGTCCTGGACTTTTACCGGTGCGCGATGCTGCCGCTGCGCACCGGGACCGTTCAGACCGGTCATGCCGACGACATGGCCGGGATCGGGGCCGGCCCGGCCCCTGCCGTCGACCCGGTCCAGCACTGGGATGCCGAGGCGTTTCGTCAGCGGGCGCCCGGTCCGCACTTCTGCCCCGATATCGCCGGGGCGGTGCTGCGCAGCAGCGGCGATATCGTCAGCTCCGCACCGGAGCTGGCGCGGCTCACGTTGAATATCGCCGCGGTCCACCATGACGGCCGCGCCGGCGGTTCGCCCGGCAGGGGTCGGCTGGTGTACGGGGGGCACACCATCGGCCTCGCACTTGCCCAGGCCACCCGGTTGCTGCCGAACCTGGCCACCGTGCTGGCCTGGCAGTCCTGTGACCACACCGCAGCGGTGTACGAGGGCGATACCCTCTACAGCGACCTGTACGTCGAGGCGGCCAGCGAACTGCCCGGTGGATGCGGTGGCGTGCTGAGCCTTCGATCGGTGGTGTTCGCGGCCGACGATTCCGGCCGCGTTGACGGCACCGACGGCACCGACCGTGCGGTGCTGGACTGGAGGTTCAGTGCGCTGCTGTTCTGAACGGTCGATTGCAGGTCGGTAGCCTCGTCTGTGAGCGATTCGACTGTGACCGACTCGATTGAGCCCGAAAGGACCGGACGAGCCCCATGACGATCGACGATCCCGTGGCCGAAACGACCCATGGCCCCGTACGCGGTGTCGACGATGGTGTGGCGATGGCCTGGAAAGGCGTGCGCTATGCCGCCCCGCCGATGGGCGGGTTGCGGTTTCGGGCTCCGCAGCCACCGCAGCGGTGGACCGAACCCGCCGATGCGTCCGTCTTCGGCACCGTCTGCCCGCAGCCGCCGGTACCGAACTTCCCGATGAACCTCGGCGCCCGGCCGGACGAGGACTGCCTGAAACTCAATGTGTGGGCTCCGTCCGGGACCGCGCCCGGCGACGCCAAACCCGTCATGGTGTGGGTCCACGGCGGCGCTTACGTGCTGGGCTCCGGCAGTCAGCCTTATTACAACGGTCGCCGGCTGGCGCACGGCGGTGACGTCATCGTCGTCACCTTCAACTACCGCCTCGGTGCCTTCGGATTCCTCGACGTGCCCGGTTTCGACTCCAACGTCGGACTGCGTGATGTCCTGGCGGCGCTGCGCTGGGTGCGCGACAACATAGCCGCCTTCGGGGGCGATCCCGGCCGAGTGACCGTGTTCGGCGAGTCGGCGGGCGCCGGGATCGTCACGACCCTGCTGGCCGTTCCCGCGGCGACGGGGCTGTTCGCCGCGGCGATCGCCCAGAGCTCGCCGGTGACCTCGGTCTACGATCGGGGCCGCGCGGAACTGGTCACCGCGGAGGTTCTGGAGTTCCTGGAGATCCGGTCCGGCGATGAGCACCGGCTGGCCGAACTACCGGTGCCGGCGCTGATCGCCGCCACCAAGAAGGTGTTCGACGAGGTGCCGGTGCGCAATCCCGGCAGGCTGGCCTTTGTGCCGATCGTGGACGGCGAGCTGCTGCCGGACTACCCGATCACGCTGGCCCGTGAGGGCAGGACCCATCCGGTGCCGCTGGTCATCGGCACCAACAAGAATGAGGCCGCGCTGTTCCGGTTGATGCGGTCGCCGCTGATGCCGTACACCCCCCGGGCCATCACCTCACTGTTCGATCAGATCGCCGGCGAACAACCCGACCTGCAACTGCCCACCGAGGAGAAGCTCGGCACGGCCTACGGGGACAAGAAGCGCGCGGCGCGTGGACTCAGTATCGCCAACGACGTGAGCTTCCGGATGCCCTCGGTTTGGCTGGCCGAGGGTCACAACGCCGTGGCCCCGGTGTATCTGTATCGCTTCGACTACGCTTCGCCGTTGATGAAGCTACTTCTGGTCGGCGCCGCCCACGCCACCGAATTGCCCTACGTGTGGGGCACTCTCGGTGTTCCGCAGGACATGACACTCAAGCTTGGGGGTGCCCGGACGGCCAAGGCGGTCTCCAAACGGATCCGCAGCCGCTGGGTGAACTTCGCCGCCACCGCCAAACCGACCGGCCTGCCCGGGGAGCCGGAGTGGATGCCCTACCAGGACAGCGATCGGGCCTGCCTGCTCATCGACCACCACGATCGGATCGTCCACGACATCGATGCCGAGATCCGGACGGCATGGGGTACCGACCCGGTGCACCTGCGCTGAGCACTGCGCGGCTCCGTCGAACTCGGCGGCGGTACAAGCCGGACTAGCGCTTGTCCGTACCGGTGGGCAGATCCCGGAACGCGACGTTCTTGTACGGCTCGGGCTCCTTCGGCAGTCCCAGCACCCGCTCGCCGACGATATTGCGCTGAATCTGATCGGTGCCGCCGCCGATCGAGGTGAAATAGGCGTTGAGCGTCCGGAAGGTCACCGCGTCACCGACCGGGTTGTCCGATCCGGCGAGCATGGACTCCGGGCCGACTATCGCGGTCTGCACCCGCGCGGTCTCGTGCAGGATGCGCGACATCGCGATCTTGCCCAGCGACAGCAGGGTGGCCGCCTCCGCCCGGTCGCCGGTGGCTTTGGCGCGCTGGGTGTTCCACCGGTTCACCGCGGAATAGCCTTCCACCGTCGCGATCTCCTGCCGGATGGCGGAGTCGGCGAGCCGGTTCGCCGCGCGGGCCATCCCGATCAGGCTGTCGGCGTCGGGCTTGAGGTCGCGGCCGCCGCGAGCGGTGCGGGCGAGATCTCCCATCAGCCGGCGTTCGTAGGCCAGCGCGAGTTGCAGCACCGGCCATCCGCCGTTCGGTTCGCCTACCAGATTGGCATGCGGCACCCGCGCGTCGGTGATGAACACCTCGTTGAACTCCGATTCGCCGGTGATCTGATGGATCGGGCGCACCTCGACTCCGGGCTGGCGCATCGGGAAGATGAAGAACCCGATCCCCTTGTGCTTGGGCGCATCCGGATCGGTACGGGCCACCAGCAGGCCGTAGTCGGCGTCCTTGGCGAAGGATGTCCACACCTTCTGGCCGGTTATCACCCAGTCGTCGCCGTCACGCTCGGCGCGAGTCCGCAGGCCCGCCAGGTCCGAGCCGGCCCCGGGTTCGCTGTAGAGCAGGCACCAGCGGGTCTGTCCGCGTAGCGCCGGCGGGATGAGCCGGTTTTTCTGCTCGTCGGTGCCCAGTTCGTACAACGTGCAGGCCATCAGGTCGGATCGGTCGGCGCCCGATCCGCGCGCGCCGACCGCGGTGAATTCCGCCGATACGATGCGGGATTGGGTGTCCGAGAGGCCCCGGCCCCACCACTGCGGCTCCCAACTCGGCACCGCCCATCCGGCCTCGAATACCAGCCGTCGCCACTCGGCACGATCGCGCGCGGGATCCCAGTGCTCGGCCAGCCAGGCGCGGACCTCCGCGCGCACCTGCTCGTCGGCCATCAGTACTCCTCCCGCAGTCGGACGTAGCGTTCCCGATGCCAGGCCGGGTCGCCGAAGACCTGAGCGTCGGTGCGTGCGCGGCGCAGGTAGAGGTGCGCGGGATGCTCCCAGGTGAAACCGATCCCGCCGTGGACCTGGATATTGGTGGCGGCGGCGAATACGTATGCATCCGAGCAATACGCCTGTGCCAGAGCGAGATCCGTGTGGCGTTCCGAATCGCCGGAGTCGAACGCGGCGGCGACATACCGGGCGGCGGATAGTGCGGACTCGGCCTCCAGCAGCATGTCGACGCACATGTGCTTGACCGCTTGAAAACTACCGATCGCGCGGGCGAACTGGTAGCGGGTGCGGGCATAGTCGCTCGCCATCGTGGTCACATGCATGGCACCGCCGGCCTGCTCGGCGAGCAGCGCCACCGCCGCCCGGTCCAGGGCTTCCTCAGTGGCCCGTGCGCCGGCCCCTGGTTCGCCGATCAGTCGCGCCGGGGTGTCGGCCAGCGTCAGTCTGCCCAGCTTGCGGGTCTGGTCAACGGTGGTCAACGGCGATACCGATACTCCGGGATTGCTGCGCTCGACAGCGAAAACCGCTACCCCGGAATCGGATTGGGCCGTCACATAGAACAGCTCTGCACTCGGCGCATCCAGGACGTAGGTCTTGTCGCCGGTCAGCAGCCATCTCCCCGCGTCCGTGTCGGCGATGGTGCCCGGGCACTCGGGTGGCCGGGCGGAGTGGGCCAGGACCGCATCGGCAACGGCATCGCCATCGGCCTCAGCGAAGGCGACGGTCGCGATCAACTCGCCCGCGGCGATGCGTGGCAGGGTCTTCGCGCATTCGGCGGTGTCACCGAGGGCCAGCAGCAGATACGGCGTCAGTACGGCGGTGGACAGGTAGGGGGCGCACATCAGCGCCCGCCCCATCTGTTCGCTCACCAGTGCCAGTTCGGCTGCCCCGGCGCCCACCCCGCCGAAATCCTCGGGGATGGTCAGCCCGAGTAGCCCCATTGTCGCCAGCTCGTCCCACAGGCCGGGATCGTGACCGGTGTCGTCGGCCATCAATCGCCGCACCGTCGACTCGGGTGAGCGTTTCGCCATCATGTCGGCGACCGCGTCGCGCAGGGCGTTCTGCTCGCGGGTGAGTGCGCGGGCGGCTGGGTGGGGCGATGAGGGGGGAGATGAGGGGCTGGGTGTGGCGGACATCGCGATCACTCGGCCGGGGCCATTGCCCGGCGCAGGCTGGTGCACTGACTGTCGAAGTAGGCCCGGGAGACAGCAGCGTTCGGTGCGAGCTTGTCGAATCCGTGAAACGCTCCGGGGACCTCGTGGACCTCACAGCCGACGCCGGCGGCGGTGAGGCGTTCGGCGTGCGCGAGGCCCTCCCGGTAGAGCAGGTCCAGGGTTCCGATCCCGAGCCATGCCGGCGGCAGGCCGGCCAGATCGTCTCGCCGGGCCGGTACCGCCTCGGCCGGGTCGGCATCGCCGAGGTAGGCAGTCCAGCCGATCCGGTTGCTGGCGGCGTTCCACAGCCGGGATCCGGCGTCGTCCAGCGCTGGATCGGTGCTGCGGTCATCCAGCATGGGATAGGACAGGAGCTGCAGCACGGGGGTGATCTCGCCTCGATCGCGGGCCAGAAAGGCCAGGGCCGCGGTCAGCCCGCCGCCGGCGCTGGCGCCGCCGATCGCGACCAAGCCGGAGTCCACACCGGGCAGGCCCGCCAGCCAGGTGAGCGCGTCATAGCAGTCCTGCACCGGTATCGGGTAGGGGTGCTCAGGAGCCAGTCGGTAGTCCACCGCCGCGACAACGATACCCAGCGTGTCGGCGAAGGCCCGGCAGGTGTCGTCGTCCTGGGCTGGGCCGCCCAGCACGTAGCCCCCGCCGTGGATCCACAGCAGTGCCGGGGCCGGATGGCCGCCCCTCGCCAGCCTGAACAGTCGCACCCCGACCCCGGAGGGCAGGGTCAGTGCCTCAGCCCGGTAATTGCCCGGCCGGCCGGCGTCCGGCAGCCTTCGTAGCACCGGGAGTGACCAGCGGTAGACGATCTGGCGGGGGATGAACCGGGCGACCCGCTTGAGCTCGGGATGAATGTCCGCATTGGGCACGAAGCCGATTATGGTCGACCCGAAATGGTGCCGGAGCCGTTTAGCGGTCCGGGGTTACCAGACCTCCCCGTCCCGCCAGTCGCACACCAGATCCGCATCCGGGTCGAGGTCCACCCCGACCGGAAGGACGAAGACGGACCCGTCGTCGGCGGGGGTGTTCACCAGTCCGGCGGGGGTCAGCACGGCGGTGGGTCCCCGCCAGCTCAGCCAGCCGCGCGGGCGGTACAGTCGGCGGCCGGCGTCCGAGGCGCTTAACGCGCCAATCTGATAGGCGCCCCTGATGACCTGTTCGGCGGCATCCAGCACGGCCCCGCCCAGTCCCTGGCCCCGCCAGCCGTCCCTCACCGCGACGCCTTCGACGTATCCGCAGCGCAGTGCCGCACCGCGGTAGAGCAGTCTGCGCTGGATCACCGCGGCATGGGCGATCAGTGTTCCGTGCTGAACGATGATGGCGTGCATCCCGCCCAGCGTGTGCTCCCAGTCGGCCTCGGTGAACTGGCCGCCGTGCGCCTCGACGAGCAGTCGGTGAGCGTTGTCGAACGTCTCACCGTCAAGGTCGCTGGTGTGGACCAACCGGGCGGTGTGAACCTGCGGGGGTGAGGAAGGCGGGGGTGAGGAAGGCGGGGGTGAGGAAGGCGGGGGTGAAGGAGGCGGGGGTGTCACCAGTCCAGCTTTACCAGCCGAGCCGGCCGACCCGGTCGCACCTGGGCGAGGGTGTCGGTGTCGGAGTCGGCCAGTACGCCGACTACCGGGTAGCCACCGGTGACGGGATGGTCCGGCCCGAGTATCACCGGCCGGCCGTTGGGCGGAACCTGGATCGCGCCGCGGGTGGTGCCCTCGCTCGGCAGTTGGCGTTGCGGCCACCGCAGCCGAAGCGGTGGTCCGGCGAGACGGACGCCGACTCGATCGCTGCGCTCGGAGATCAACCACGGGGTGTTCACCAGGGAGTCGGGGTCGGCCAACCAGCCGACCCGCGGACCCGGGAACACCCGAAGCTCAACCGGTTCATCGCCGATCGTTGCCACCGGGGCCACCGGGGCCTGATCGATTTCGGGGAAGATCCCGCCGGGCGAACCGATCGGCACGGTGTCTCCGGTCCGGAGCGGACGGGGCCCGATCGCCGACAGGATGTCATAGCTGCGCGAGCCGAGCACGGCCGGTACGGCGATACCGCCGCGGATGCCGAGGTAGCTGCGCAGTCCGGTGACAGGGGCGCGCACGGAGATGACCTGACCGGGAGTAACGCACTGAATGCTGTTGAGGCCGAATGGGATTCCGTCGAGAGTTGGCTGGGCATGGGCTCCGGTGACCGCGATCGCGGCAGCGCCGCCCTGGAGTCGGGCGCGAAACCCGCCCAGGGTGATCTCGATGGTGGCGCAGTCCTCGGGGTTGGCGACCAGCCGGTTGGCCAGGGCGTGCGAGCGACGATCCGCCGCTCCGGAGTGGCTGACCCCCAGGTGGGCCAGTCCCGGACGGCCGAGATCCTGAACCAGGGCCAGCGGTCCGGGGCGCAGAACCTCCAGGATGATCACGGTGTGCCCACGGCCCGGAACTGCACCCGCATGCCGGTGGTCAACAACGCCGGCTGCGGCCTGCGCAGGTCCCACAGCACAGCGTCGGTGCGGCCGATCAGCTGCCAGCCGCCGGGCGAGTCGCGGGGGTAGATCCCGCTGAATTCGCCGGCGAGAGCCACCGATCCGGCCGGCACCCGGGTGCGGGGTTCACTTCTGCGGGGAACGGTCAACCGTGAGTCGCCGCCGACCAGGTAGGCGAACCCCGGCGCGAAACCGCCGAATCCGACCCGCCATATGGTGCCGGTGTGCGCGGCGACGATATCGCCGACCCCCATTCCCAGTAGCCCGGCCAAATCAGGCAGGTCGTCACCGTCATAGACCACGTCGATGGTTACGTCGGGCCGGTCGGTATCGGGCGATGCGGCGGTGCCCGGCAGGCCGATCCCGGCGACCCGGGCACGAACTCCGGCTTGGTCGGCCGGATTGTCCAGCTTGACCAGCACCGTGCGGGCGCCGGGAACGATGTCGACGACCCCATGCGGAGGGGTTTCGCGCAGCGCCCTGGCCAGCGCAAGCACCTCGTCGGTGGAGGCGCACTCGACCAGCAGCGCCCGATCGCCATAGGCGTGGATGGCGCTGTCGGGGATGGTGGGCTCAGGCATCAGTCCAGCGGAATGTAGGTGGGTTCGTGGCTTTTGACGTAGCCGATCACCCGGTAGGTGATCGGCAGCATGATCGCCTCGACGGCGGTCTTGTAGAACCAGCCGAGCGCCACGTAGGTGACGAAGTCGTTCAGGTTGTCGATGCCGATGGCGCCGGCGGCGATGGCCCCGAACACCAGGGTGTCACCGAGTTGTCCGGCGAAGGTCGAGCCGATCAGCCGGGCCCACAGGTGCTTCTCCCTGGTCCGTTCCTTGATCTTGACCACTGCCCAGGCGTTGATGGTTTGGCCGACGATGAACCCGGCCAGCCCCGCGATGATCAGCTGCGTGTAGGCACCGACGACATTGGCCAGGTGCTCCTGATTCGGATAGAAATCTGCGGCCGGTAGGTAGACCGTCACCCAGAATGCCAGCGCGGCAAGGCCGTTCATCGCGAAGCCGAGCAGGATAGCGCGGCGGGCCGCTCGGAAGCCGTAGACTTCGGCGAGCACATCGCCGATGACATAGGTCAGCGGGAAGACGATGAAACCGCCATCGGTGATGATCGGCCCGAACTCCACGCCTTTGGTGGCAGCGACATTGGAGATGATGACCAGCGAGGTGAACACCGCGACCAGCACCGGGTAGTAGACGCTGCCGACCCGCGCGAACCCCGGTGCATCCGCGGGGGAGGTGTCGACATCGGTGTTCATGGGCTCAATCCAAGCATGCCGTCGGCAGCCGGTTGGGTGCTCAGCTGAGCCGCAGACCCGATTCCAGGAAGTCCATTGCCTCGTCGACGTTGTCGAGGGAGAACGGCCCCCGGTTACCCAATGCCATCACCGAACCGATCACCGCGCCGGCGAATACCCGTAACTCGAGTTCGTGTGATCCCCGGCCGAGCCGTACGGCCATCGCCTCGCTGACCCCGGACAGCAGCGAGTTGTACTCGTCTCGTAGTGCGCCCTGCAGCTCGGGCAGCGAGTAGAGCAGCCGCTGCCGAGTCTTCTCGGTCTCCCACTCCGCGGTTGCCATCTGCGAATAGGCGGTGTGAACCGCGGTTCGGAAGGCCGTCAGGCCGGACAGCTCGGCCGGTTGCGATGCCAGGGCGGCCAGGATGACAGTGCTGAGGTCATCGGCCAGCACGACCGACTCCTTGCTCGGGAAATACCGAAAGAAGGTGCTCGCCGACACGCCGGCCGCCATGGCGATCTGTTCGGTCGTCGTATCGGTGTACCCGCGTTCGTCGAACAGCGTGAACGCCGCCCGCCGGATTGCCAGGCGGGTTTTGATCTTCTTGCGCTCCCGCAGCCCCAGCGGTCGCTGATCCGGTCCTGGTGCCGCCGCGACGTCGCGCATGAGTCGATTCTGCCGCCGCCGGAACCGGAGCCACAAACGGCACAGCGACGGCGGGCTGCTCTGCCCGGGAATCGACCGGGGAGGCTGAGCCGAGCGCCACCACGAATTGCCCTTTAACCGGGCAGTATGCGGCTGGATGAGTCTAAGGTGAGCGGCGTGACTGACGTTGTCCCGCGCGTGGACGGATCCGGAAACCGCACCCGTTTCGGGCATCCGATGGGCTTGGTCAATCTCTTCGGCGTCGAATTGTGGGAGCGGTTCTCCTTCTACGGGATGCTGACCATCCTCGGTTACTACCTGTACTACTCGGCGACCGACGGCGGCCTGGGTCTCCCCCGAGCCACTGCCACCGGAATCGTCGGGGCCTACGGCGGTCTCGTCTATCTGTCCACCGTGCTGGGCGGGTGGGTCGCCGATCGTGTGCTGGGCATGGAGCGCACGGTGTTCTACGGCGGCGTCGTGGTGATGTGCGGCCACATCTCGCTGGCGATCCTGCCCGGGCTCACCGGTGTGGCGGTCGGCCTGGTCCTGATCGCACTGGGGGCCGGGGCGCTGAAGGCCAATGCCTCATCCCTGCTCGGCACTCTTTACGACCGGGGTGATCCGCGCCGCGACGGCGGGTTCACGCTCTTCTATCTCGGTATCAACCTGGGTGCGTTCAGCGGGCCGCTGATCACCGGGCTCCTGCAGACTCATCTGGGTTTCCACTACGGTTTCGGAGCCGCGGCTATCGGCATGGCGCTGGGGCTGACGCAGTATGTGGTGTTCCGGCGCAACCTCGGGGAGCACGGCCGCACGGTTCCGCATCCGCTGTCGCGCCAGGCCTTCTGGCGGTCCGCGGCCGTGGCGGCCGTGGTGGTGGGATTCATCGCGGTCGGGTTCGCCTCCGGGCTGGTCGGGTTGGCCAACCTGTCCCAGGTGACGACCTTTCTGATCGTCCTGGCCTCGGTGGCCTACTTCGCGGTGATGTTGACCAGCAGCCGGGTCAGCGCGCCGGAACGAACCCGGGTGCGCGCCTTCATCCCGCTGTTCATCGCTAACGCAGTGTTCTGGTCGCTGTTCCAGCAGATCTTCACCGTGCTGGCGATCTACTCCGATGAGCGGATGAACTGGTCGATTTTCGGCTGGACGGCCCCGTCGAGCTGGATCGGTTCGATCGAGCCGGTCTGGATAATTCTGCTGTCGCCGGTCTTCGCGCTGATGTGGACCAAACTCGGCCGCCGCGCCCCGACCACCCCGCGAAAGTTCGCCTACGGCGTCATCGGCATGGGTGGGGCCTTCCTGCTGTTCCTTCCGCTGGCCGGGACCACCGGCCGTTCGGTCCCGGCGGTTGCCGTGATGGCGATCATGGCTGTCTTCGCCGTGTCGGAGTTACTGCTGTCCCCGATCGGACTGTCGGTCACCACCCAACTGGCACCCGACGCGTTCCGCTCGCAGATGATGGCGCTGTACTTCTTCTCGGTCGGCCTCGGTACGGCGATGTCGGGGGTCCTCGCGCGCTACTACGACCCCGCGCACGAGTTCGCCTACTTCGGCCTCATCGGGGCCGCCGCCATGCTGGTCGGGTCGGTGGTCTGGCTTATCGCCCCGCGGATCAGCCGGCTGATGGACGGTGTGCACTGA
>CAZGPT010000041.1:11762-19433 GCA_964527015.1 uncultured Mycobacterium sp.
CAGCTCACGGTCGATCACCACGCCGGCGGAACCAGCCGCGGTTGGCCGGTAGTTCCAGCAGTTCCGGCGCGAGTTCGCCCAGCAGTGCTTCGACCTCGCCGAGGCTCGGGTTGACCAGCGAGCGATTCCCGACGAACACCGTCGGAACCGTCTCGTCGCCGCCCGTCACGGCGCGGACCCGCTGGGCCGCCTCCGGGTGCTCCCAGATGTTCACCGGCCGGGTCGGGATACCGCGCCGGCGCAACCGTCGGCGCAGGGCGATGCAGAACGGGCAGCCGGGCCGCCAGTAGAACTCGACCGCGGTAACCGGTTGCGCGGTCACGCCCGCGGCTCCCCACCGCGCAGGTAAACCGTCGTGGTGTGGGTGAAGAACTCCCGCGCGGCGCCGCCCTGCTCCTTGGGGCCCAGGCCGCTCTTTCGGGCGCCGCCGAACGGGACATGCGGGTCCGCCCCGGCCGATTCGGAGTTCACGTGCAACACCCCGACGTCAATCTGCTCGACGGCCTGCAACGCCAGGGTGAGGTCCTGGGTGAACACCGCCGCCGAGAGACCGAACTCGCTGTCGTTGGCCAGTGCAAAGGCCTCCTCGGCATCATGGGCCCGCCGGACGGCCAGCACCGGGCCGAATACCTCGCGGCCCCAGATATCGGCCGGGCCGGTGAGTTCGACCACGGTCGGCGACACGAAGTGGCCCTGCGCCAGTGGACCGTCGCGGAAGACGGCACCACCGGTCAGTACCGTCGCACCCTGATCGCGGGCGGTGTCGATACCCGTATCGATCGCGCGTTGGGCCGCACCGCTGATCACCGGTCCCATGTGGGTCCGCTCATCGGACGGGTTCCCAACGACCAGGTTCTCGGCCCGCGCGACCAACGCATCGAGGAATCGATCGGCGATTCCGGCGGTGAGTACTAATCGCGAAGTGGCGGTGCACTTCTGGCCGGCGGAACGGAACGCCCCCAACATCACCTGCTCGACGGCGAGGTCGAAGTCGGCGTCGTCGAGCACGACTGCGGCGTTCTTCCCACCCATTTCCGCCTGCACCGACACACCCCTGGCGGCGGCTGCCGCGGCGATCTTCCTGCCCACCGGAGTGGATCCGGTGAATGTGATGGCGTCGATTCCAATGTGGGCGGTCAGGGTGTCGCCGATCGAGGCGGACCCGATCACCAGGTTGAGCACCCCGGGCGGCAGTCCGGCCTCGGTCAGTGCCTCGGCCAAGCGGAGCGCCAGCAGTGGCACGGTGCTCGCGGGTTTCCACACCACGGTATTGCCGTAGACCAGTGCCGGGGCGATCTTCCAGGCCGGTATGGCGATCGGGAAGTTGAACGGTGAGATGACGCCGATCACCCCAACCGGCTTGCGGGTGACCAGAATCCGCTCCCCGGCTCGCGGGGAGGCAAAGATATCACCGGCCTGCCGATCGCCTTCAGCGCCGTAATAGCGCAGGATCTGCGCCGCGCGGCGCACCTCGGCGATGCCCTCGGCGCGGGTCTTGCCCTCCTCGACGGTGAGTTCCAGCCCCCACTGTTCGGCATGGCGATCGACGATGGAGGCGGCGGCGGCCAGCACCGCCCCGCGTTGATGTATCGGTGTAGTCGACCAGCGCGGCAGCGTTGCGCGGGCGGCATCGACCGCATTTCCGATATCGGCATCGGTAGCGCAATTACCCTCCGCAACAACGATATCCGGGTTGGCTGGGCTGAAACTCCGAAGAGTTTCGCCGGTGCCGGGACGCCACTGCCCGCCGATGAGCTGGCGCAGAGTGGCCGCGGTCATCTCAGCGGAAAGCGGCGTGTCCGGTGAGTGCCCGGCCGATGGACAGCAGGTGCATCTCGGAGGTGCCCTCGTAGGTCAGGACGGATTCGAGGTTGTTGGCGTGCCGCATCGGTGAGTACTCCAGGGTGATGCCGCTGCCGCCCAGC
This sequence comes from uncultured Mycobacterium sp., assembly GCA_964527015.1. Taxonomy (GTDB): domain Bacteria; phylum Actinomycetota; class Actinomycetes; order Mycobacteriales; family Mycobacteriaceae; genus Mycobacterium. Next base: position 13,688 of record CAZGPT010000041.1, read on the forward strand.
AGGGTGCGGCACTCCCGGGCGATCGCAATCGCCTCCCGCGCGTTGTTTAGCTTGCCAAGGCTGACCTGTTCCGGGGTCACCCCGTCGGCGTCCTTGATCCGGCCCAGGTGGATGGCCAATAGCACACCTTTTCCGAGTTCCAGCGTCATATTGGCCAGCTTCTCCTGGGTCAGCTGGAAGCTCGACAAAGGCCGGTCGAATACGTCGCGGTCAGCGGTGTAAGCCAGGGTGGTTTCCAGGCTGTCCCGAGCGGCACCCATGACACCGAAGACGATGCCGAACCGGGCCTCGTTGAGACAGGACAGCGGGGCGCCGAGCCCGACGGCTCGCGGCAGTTGCGCCGAGGCGGGCAGTCGCACATTGTCCAGGACCAGTTCGGAGGTGATCGAGGCCCTCAGTGAGAGCTTCTTGTGGATCACGTTGGCGCTGAACCCAGGTGTGTTGGTGGGGACCAGGAAGCCGCGGATACCTTCGTCGGTCTGCGCCCAGACGGTGGCGACGTCGGCGAGGTTGCCGTTGGTGATCCACATCTTGGTGCCATTGATCACCCAGTCGCCTCCGCCGCCGTCACGTCGTGCCCGGGTGCGCATCCCGGCGGGGTTGGAGCCGAAGTCGGCCTCCGTCAGTCCGAAACATCCGATGGCCTCGCCGCTGGCGAGTCGGGGCAGCCACTGCTGTTTCTGTTCCTCCGAGCCGTAGCGGTGAATCGAGAACATCGACAGCGATCCCTGTACTGAAGCGAAGCTGCGGAATCCGCTGTCCCCGGCCTCGAGTTCCAGGCAGGCCAGGCCGTAGCTGACGGCATTGGTGCCGGCACAGCCGTAGCCGTCCAGGTGCATCCCGAGCACGCCGAGTGCGCCGAACTCCCTGGCGAGTTCCCTGGGCAATGTCGCTGACTCGAACCAGTCGGCCACATTGGGGCGTAACCGGGTGTCGACGAATTTGCGCACGGTGGCCGCGATATCGCGTTCGTCGGTGTCCAACAACCGGTCGATGCCGAAGAGTTCCAGCGGGGTGTAGCCGGCCTTCTTCGCGGCGGGAACTGTCGTGGTGGTCACGATTCGCGATTCTACTTTCCGCGGTGCCGCCCGCAATCGGACGGAGTCGGACTATCCGGTGTTCGGCTCAGCATTGATGATTTTCTTGGCGAGGGTCGACAGGCGAGGCTCGTGCCGTCCCGGAACGTCGATGTTGATGATGCGTCTGCCGGGATCGCCGGCGATGCGCAACAACCCCTGGAATCTGGGTCGGATACCGGCAGCGTCCAACCGGGTCATCCAGGTCACCGATGGGTCGCGCCAGAGGAAACCGCTGGCCAGACGGGATTCGATTCCACTGCGTTGGGTGGCCAGCCAGCCCACCTGTTGCTCGTCGACGTAGGCGGCCAGTCCGTGGGGGTCTGAATCCTTGGGCTGCAGCCGCAACGTCACCTCGACGGGACCCAGCGGCAGTGCAGCCACCGCCTCCGCGAAGGAGGAGGTTCCGGCGATGGAGCGCGTCCAGGTTCCCGCCACGTCGACGATCCGGTAGTCGTCGCGCTCTTCCCCCGGAGCTTCGGGTCTGCTGATGAGCCAATCCCAGATTGCCATGCTCCGACTTTACGGCAGCTGCGCCGCCTGGCGGAGGAACTTCGGTGACCCAACTGACGGGGCTGTCGCTGTGGCAGCGATCGTGACATGCGTGGCGGCCGTTCAGGAACTCTGGTGTGCCCCTCGTCGAGTCGTATACGGCCACGGGTTGTTCCGTTCGGGTACCGACTGAGCCCGGCTTTCCTTGAGTCGCATCCGCAGATGCTGCCGCAGATCGAGCAGGGTCGGCTCGTCCCACCGGTTGTCGGCCTCGATCGGGTCGACGGTCAGGTCGTACAACTCCCACTGATCATCCAACGGGCTGGACCGATACATCTCACCGCCCGGGCCGTTGGCCGCCAGATGCCGCACTCCGGGCTCGGTCCACGTCGACGGGTCGTCGAAGCTGCGAACCAGTTTCCACAGATGCCCGCGACCGCCCGCAATCGTTTGACCGACCCGCGTCACCAGACCCTCGAAGTTCGCGGCGGTGTGCGCTGCGATCCGGATACGCAGTGGCGCAGGGGGATTGGCGACCTGTTTGAGTTGGCGTCCCAGGCCGGAGGCCCCGGAGTCGCCTTCGAGCATATTGTCGCGGGTCATCAGATATACGACGCGGTCGTCGTCGGCCGCCGCCGCCCCGTCGACCACCGGCATGAGGTTGCGTCCGGGCAGAGGGTGCACCTCGGAGAAGGATTCACGCAGCGTCTCGGCGACGGCGGTGACATCGACCCCGGCGGCACCGAGCAGTGTCGGAACCAGATCGACGTGTGAGGTCGGTGCCTCGATCACCCGGGGTTCGGTTGGCCGGTCGCCGACTCTGGCAACGATGAACGGCACCCGGGTGGCCTCGTCGTAGAGGTTGAACCATTTCTGGTGCAGGCCGCCGTGCGCGCCGAGCAGGTCGCCGTGGTCGGATGTTCTTACCAGCAGGGCGTTCCCGGACCCGTCGCTGACCGCGCGGCGAACGAGGTCGAGCGGGGTGTCGACCTCGGCGTGCAGCCGGTAGTAGAGGTCGCGGTAGCGCTGGTCGAAGCGGTCGTAGACGGTCTGGATCGCCGGGGCCGGGCCATAGCCGGAGTAGTAGGCCTCCCGGAAGGCGATCTGGGCGGCCGGTTTGGTGCGCAGATCCTCATCGGCGGTGGGTGCCGGTGGGACCCGCGGCGGATCCAGCGCCGACGACTTCAGCGGACTGCGCAACGCCCAGGTGGGGAACAGCACGATGTCGTGCGGGTTGACGAAGCTGGCGACCAGCAGAAACGGCCGCAGCGCATCCGGATCGCCGGCACGACGGCGGGCGTAACGGTCCTCGAGCCAGGCCACCACCCGATCAGCTATCAGTGGGTCGCGGCGCAGTCCGCAGTTCGCCATCCCGGCCCCGTGTGGTTCCGGGCCGATCCATCCGGAGAATCCGTACGGTGCCAGTGGATCCGCGTCCAGGTACCGCCGGACGGCGGACTCGTCGACCGCACCGTCGGCGTCATTGGTGGCCAGGATGTTCCCGGTGGCGGGGTCGGTCAGATCGGCGTGGGAGATATGCCATTTTCCGTCGTAGTGGGTGTCATAACCGGCGGCGCGAAACCAGTTGCCCAGTGTCGGTACCTCACCGGGGCGCAACCAGCGCATCCGGGAGTCGTCGTACATCTTGCCGAGGCCGTCGGTCTGGGTGACTCCGTGCAAATCCGGGTACTGACCGGTGAAGATGGTCGGCCGGCTCGGCACGCAGGCGAGCGATCCGGTGTAGTGGCGGGCAAAGCTGACGCCATGATCGTCGAACCAACGTTGTGCGGACAGGGTGCGCCGCCGCCAGTCCAGAACATCGGGGGACTCGTAGGGCGGAATGGCGCGTTCCTCGTCGGTCATGAGGATGACGATGTCGGGGCGGTCGGTCACGGTGGGCTCTCCACTCTCTTCGCGAGTCCGGCAAGCATGGTCTGGGACTGTCTGGCCATCATCCGGCACACCAGGTGTGCGGCGATCCGGGCGAACGGGTCGGCGCCCATCTCCACTGTGCTGGTGAGGGTCACCCTGGTGCCGCCGAGGGCGGTCGCGGCCAACTCCCAGTGGTTGGTCACTCTGCCCAACCGCCGCGGCAGGCCCGTGATGTCGTAGGCCAACACTGTCGACGGCACATATTCGGTGATCTTTTCCACCAGGGTGTTGCGCCCCACCTGCACCCGGCGCGACGTCCCGAGGGCGCCACCCGGACCATGCTCGAGAATGCAGGAGTGGTCGACGTTGTCGGCCCAGGTGCTGATGCTGCCGAAGTCGGCCACGATGCTCCAGGCCGCCTGGACGGGGGCCGGAAGGGTTCGCGTGCGGCTCACGGTTGCCACGACGCCAGCATAGGGTCAGCTCGGGGCGGGGGTAGCCCGGCGGGTTCGTTCAGCGCGACTTTTTCGGATCGCACCGGCCGTTACCGGGACGGTCCCGTAGACCTTTCCCATAGGCTTGTGCGATGTCTACTTTCTCGGACCTGCGCGAGCAGGCGTTGGCCAAATTGGGGCAACTGGCTGAGCGCGGTTCGGCTGAATTGCACTACCTCCAGAAGATGATCTCCTCGGGCGCCTTCGGCCTGGAGCCTCCGCGGAATCTCGCGGCGATGGTGGCTGATCTGCGCCGCTGGGGCGAGGTGGGCATGATCCCCGGTCTCAATGCCCGACGCACTCCGCACCGGGCGGCGATCATTGACGACGAGGGGACGATGACCTTCGCCGAACTCAACGATGCGGCCAATGCGGTGGCCAACGGTTTGTTGGCGAAGGGAGTCAGGGGCGGGGACGGAGTCGCCATCCTGGCGCGCAACCACCGCTGGTTCCTGATCGCCAACTATGCCTGTGCGCGGGTCGGCGCTCGCACGATCATGCTCAACACCGAGTTCTCCGGACCGCAGATCCGTGACGTCTCGGCGCGTGAGGGCGCGAAGGTCATCATCTACGACGACGAATACACCGACGCGGTGAAACTCGCGGAGACACCGCTGGGCAAGCTTCGGTCGCTCGGGTCGAATCCGGACGCCGCCGGGCCGTCGGGCAGCACCGACGAGACTCTGGCCGAACTCATTGCCCGCAGCAGTGCCGCGCCCCCGCCAAAGGCCACCAAACGGTCATCGATCATCATTCTGACCAGCGGCACCACCGGTACCCCGAAGGGAGCTAACCGGCATGCGCCGCCGACACTCGCCCCCATCGGCGGCATTCTGTCGCACGTTCCGTTCAAATCCGGCGAGGTGACGGCACTGCCGTCGCCCATGTTCCATGCCCTGGGCTACCTACACGCGACCCTCGCGATGACGCTCGGTTCGACGTTGATCCTGCATCGCAGGTTCAAGCCGGCGACCGTCCTCGAGGATGTCGCCAAACACGGCGTGACGGCCATCGTCGTTGTTCCGGTGATGCTGTCGCGGATGCTCGATTCGCTGGAAGGGATGGAGAAGAAGCCGGACCTGTCGCCGCTGCGGATCATCTTCGTCTCCGGTTCACAACTCGGTGCGGAGTTGGCGACCCGGACGTTGAGGGATATCGGGCCGGTCGTCTACAACCTCTACGGGTCTACCGAGATCGCCTTCGTCTCCATCGCCCGGCCGCAGGATCTTACGAAGAACCCGGCCACCGTCGGACCGCTGATCAAGGGGGTCAGGGTCAGGATTCTCGATGAGCACGGCAATGAGGTGCCGGAAGGTCAGGTCGGTCGCATCTTCGTCGGTAACTTCTTCCCGTTCGAGGGCTACACCGGGGGCGGCAATAAGGAAGTCATCGACGGTCTCATGTCGTCCGGCGACGTCGGCTACTTCGACGCCAACGGTCTGCTGTACGTCAGCGGCCGCGATGACGAGATGATCGTCTCCGGCGGAGAGAACGTTTTCCCGGCCGAGGTTGAGGACCTCATCAGTGGGCACCCGGACGTCGTCGAGGCCACCGCTCTCGGGGTCGATGACAAGGATTTCGGTCAGCGGTTGCGCGCTTTCGTGGTTCTCCGGGAGGGCGTCGAGACCACCGAGGAGACCATTAAGGAATACGTCCGCGATCATCTGGCGCGCTACAAGGTCCCGCGTGAGGTCGTCTTCCTGGCCGAGCTCCCGCGCAACCCGACCGGCAAGATCCTCAAGCGGGAACTGCGCCAGGTCGAGCTCCACTAGCTCATTCCTCCCGCGAGCCTCCCGCGAGCCTCCCGCGAGC
>CAZGPT010000041.1:19533-21588 GCA_964527015.1 uncultured Mycobacterium sp.
CCTCCCGCGAGCCTCCCGCGAGCCTCCCGCGAGCAGACGTGAAAGGCTCCGAACTACCGGCGTGTCGGATCCTTTTACGTCTGTTCGCGGAGAAGGGGCGGGGGTTAGGGATCCCGGGGTAGCCCCAGTAGCCGCTCGGCGATGATGTTCAACTGCACCTCGGAGGTGCCGCCGTAGATCGTGGTCGCCCGACTGGCGAGGAGGAATTCCGCCCATTTGCCCTGCGGTGACTCCTCTTCCCAGATCGCGCCGTCGACCCCGAAGGTGGACACCGCGAACTCGGCATAACCCTGGCCGGTGCGCATCGACAGCAGCTTGGAGATCGCCGCCGACGGCATCGCATCACCGCCGGCCAGGGTCAGTAGTGTCGATCGCAGGTTCATCAATTTGGCGGCGTGCCCCTCGGCGATCAGCTCGCCGGCCCGGTGATGCCCGATCTGGTCGAAGTGGCCCTCGCCGGCGAAGTCCACGAAACGTTCCAGATTGGGCAGGAACCACGGCTCACTGCTTCCGATCGAAACCCGCTCTGCGGTAAGGGTATTGCGGCTTACCTCCCAACCGCTGTCCACTTCGCCGAGCACCATATCGTCGGGTACGAAAACGTCATCGATGAAGACGGTGTTGAACAGCGCGTTACCGGTCAGTTCCCGCAGCGGCTTGACCTCCACTCCGGGGCTGTTCATATCGAGCAGGAAATAGGAGATGCCGGCGTGCTTCGGGGCGTCCGGATTGGTCCGGGCTAGCAGTGCCCCCCACTGGGAGAACTGCGCTGCGGTGGTCCAGATCTTCTGGCCGGTGATGCGCCAGCCACCGTCGACCTTGGTCGCCTTGGTGGTCAGGCTGGCCAGGTCCGAACCGGCGCCCGGCTCGGAGAACAGCTGGCACCAGATCATCTCGCCGCGGAACGTCGGAGGTAGGAAGCGCTTCTGCTGCTCCTCGGTGCCATAGGCGACGATCGAGGGAATCAGCCAGGCGGCGATCCCCATGTTCGGCCGCTTGACCCGCCCGCTGGCGAACTCCTGGGCGATGATGATCTGCTCCACCGGGGCGGCCGCCCGGCCCCACGGTCGGGGCAGATGGGGTTGTACCCAGCCGGCCTCGGCGATGGCGGTGTTGCGTTCCTCCCGGGGGATGGCTTTGAGCGCAGCCACTTCGGCACGGATCTCCTCCCGCAGCTTCTCGGTGTCCGGATCGAGATCGATGTCCAGCGGACGCATCCCGGTGGTCGTCGCCGCGTCGAACACCTGTCGGGGGTACTCATTCGGCCGACCGAACGCCGCGACCACGCCGAGGGCGTGCCGGTAGTAGACGTTGGTGTCGTGCTCCCAGGTGAAGCCGATGCCGCCGTGCACCTGGATGCAGTCCTGGGCGCAGTGCTGGGCCGCGGCGGGGGCCAGGGTGGCGGCCACCGCGGCGGCGAACTCATAGTGGGTGGACTCGTTGTCCCATTTTCCCGCGTCCCGGCCGTTCTCTGCCGCCTCGTCGATTGCCCGGGCGGCGTCCCACACCGCCGCGGTGGCGCGCTCGGTGGTGGCGATCATCTCGGCACACTTGTGCTTGATGGCCTGGAACTGTCCGATCGGACGGCCGAACTGCTCACGGATCTTGGCGTATTCCGAGGCGGTGTCGGTGGCCCAGCGGGCCAGACCCACCGCCTCGGCCGACAGCAGCGTGGTGACGATCGCGCCGCCGGTGGCCTGGGAGACATTGGACAGCAGCCGCTCGGCCCCGATCTCGACTCCGTTGGCACGCACATGCGCAACGGGCCGCAACGGATCCACCGACCGCAGCGGTTCGATCTCCAACTGCCCGGCGTCGAGCACCGCCCACTCGATGCCGCTTTCGATCGCCACCGGCAATACGAGCACCGAGGCCTGTGCGGCTGCAGGCACCGAGCGGGCCTCCCCGCGTATCACCACGGTGCCGTTCTGGAGGGTGGCGGTCAGGTCGGAGGAAATCGCGACGGAGGCGATGGTGTCGCCGGCGGCCAGTTCGGCCAACAGCTTGGTGTCCGGGTCGTGGGCGGCGATGAGCGCACTGGCGATCGCCGAGGGA
>CAZGPT010000042.1:0-21460 GCA_964527015.1 uncultured Mycobacterium sp.
TCGAGGTCGTCATCCTCGTCATCGTCGATGGCGTCATCATCGAGCTCATCGAGTTCGACGTCGTCGGAGTCCTCGTCGTCCGAGTCATCATCGTCCGAGTCATCATCGTCCGAGTCCTCGTCGTCGGAGTCCTCGTCATCGGAATCGTCGTGGGAGTCCTCGCCCCGAGGGGTCTTCGCCTTTCGGCGGTCGCGCGAGACCGCGACTGCTACGTCTCCCGCGGCGTCTCCGGCGGCGTCTCCCGCGGCTTCTCCCGCGGCGTCTCCCGCAGCATCCCCGGTGACGTCCTCGGCCGGGGATTCCCCGGCATTTTCCACGGAGCCTTCGTCGCCGTCCTCGTCGTCGTCGTTCTTCGCGGCCATCGCCCTGAACATCGGATGCTCACCCGCCGCGTTCTGCGGCACACGGGCCACCGACGGCTCCTCGGCGCGGGCCTTTTTCCCACGCCGGTTACGCCGACCGCCGGAATCGGACTTGCTCCGGCCGCCCGCGGCGGGCGCGTGCTCCACCGGGTCGGCATGCATCACGATGCCCCGGCCGCTGCACGGTTGGCAGGTGGTGGAGAAGGCCTCGATCAGGCCGGTGCCCAGGCGCTTGCGGGTCAGCTGCACCAGGCCGAGCGAGGTCACTTCGGAGACCTGGTGGCGGGTGCGGTCGCGGGCCAATGCCTCAGTCAGGCGGCGCAGCACCAGATCCCGGTTGGACTCCAGCACCATGTCGATGAAGTCGATGACCACGATGCCGCCGATATCGCGCAGCCGCAGCTGTCGTACGGTCTCCTCGGCGGCCTCGAGGTTGTTCTTGGTGACGGTCTGTTCGAGGTTGCCGCCCGTCCCGGTGAATTTGCCGGTGTTGACGTCAACGACGGTCATCGCCTCGGTTCGGTCGATCACCAGGCTGCCGCCCGACGGCAACCACACCTTTCGGTCCATCGCCTTGGTCAGCTGTTCGTCGATGCGATGCACCGCGAACACGTCCGGTCCGGTATCACCTGGTGGTTCGTGTTTCGTCAGCTTCGAAATCAGCTCCGGGGCAACAGAATTGACATAGCCGGTGATGGTCTCCCAGGCATTGTCGCCGGAGACGATCAACCCAGCGAAGTCATCGTTGAACAAGTCGCGGATCACCTTGACCAGGACATCGGGCTCCTCGTAGAGCGCGATCGCGGCTCCCGCCTTCTTCGCCTCGGTCTCTTCGGCCTGCTTGGCGATCGCCGCCCAGCGTTCCTGGAGCCGGTCGACATCGGAGCGGATGTCCTCTTCTTTGACGCCCTCCGAGGCAGTCCGGATGATCACCCCGGCCTCGGCCGGAACGACCTCGCGAAGGATCTCCTTGAGACGCTGACGTTCGGTGTCGGGAAGCTTGCGGCTGATCCCGGTCGATGAATTTCCCGGTACGTAGACCAGGTAGCGCCCGGCCAGCGAGACCTGCGTGGTGAGCCGTGCCCCCTTGTGGCCCACCGGGTCCTTGCTGACCTGGACGACGACGTAGTCGCCAGGTTTGAGAGCCTGCTCGATCTTGCGGCTGGATCCGCCGAGCCCGGCGGCCTCCCAGTTGACCTCACCGGCGTACAGCACACCGTTTCGGCCACGACCGATATCGACGAAGGCCGCCTCCATCGAGGGCAGCACGTTCTGCACGATGCCGAGATAGATATTGCCGACCAACGAGGCCGAACCCGCCGACGTTACGAAGTGCTCGACGACGATACCGTCCTCGAGAACAGCGATCTGGGTGTAGACGGCGCCCTGATGCGGAGGTTCGGTGCGGATCTTCTCGCGCACGACCATCACTCGGTCCACCGCCTCGCGGCGGGCCAGGAACTCTGCCTCGGTCAGGATCGGCGGCCGGCGGCGGCCGGCGTCGCGACCGTCGCGGCGACGCTGCCGTTTGGCCTCCAGCCTGGTCGAGCCGCTGATCCCCTGGATCTCGTTGGAAGCCGCTCTTGCCGCCTTTTCGCGCGGTGCGCGCTCGTGCACAACGGTGTTGGGCGGGTCATCGGGCGATGCGGTGTCGTCGGTCGACGATCCCGGCTTACGCCGTTTGCGCCTGCGGCGCCGTCGGGTTCCGCCCTCGGCGGTCGACGACTCGTCATCGCCATCGCCATCAGTCCCACCGTCGGTCCCGCCATCGCCATCGGCTCCGCCGTCGGCCGCGGGCTTCGCACCGCCCCCGGCGTTATCCGCGCCGTCTGCGGCTTCCTCTCCCGCTGCCGACCGCTCTGTCCCATCGTCATCGTCATCGGGTCCGCCCTGATCGCCCCTGCCCCGGCCCCGCCCACGGCGGCCGCGGCGGCGGCGGCGGTTAGCCGGCCGGTCGCCGGCGTCGGAGTCTTGAGAATCAGGGTCCTGAGCATCCGAATCCCGGGAGTCGGTCTCGGAGTCGGCGGAACCTGACCCCGAGCCATGATCAACGGCCTGGTCATCGACGTCTCCCGACGCCGACTGGTCGGCGATTCTCGCTTTTGAGGCGGTGTCTTTCGCGACCGATTTCGGAGCGACAACGGGTTTCGGAGCGACAAAGAGCGGCATGTAGGCCGGCATCTCAGTGTCGCCGGCGGCCTCCGGGGTCTCCAGGATCAGCCGCGATTCGGGCTCGGATTCCGGCTCGGGAGCTGGGGCTTGGGCGTCCCGCTTTGCCGGGCCGGACCCGGCGGTGTCCGGTTCGTCGGCCGTGGATGCGGCCAGGGCATCGCGAACCCTGATGGCGTCGGCCTGGTCGACGCTGGACTGCGCGCTGCGAGTACGGCCGTCGAGCTCCGCGAGCGCCTGAAGAACACGCCGACTGGTGGTGCCCAGGACTCGGGCGAGGGTGTGCACCCTCAGCCTCTCGGGCAGCACCTCATCGACCGCCGGTGGCGCTTGGCCCGGCTCTGGGGTTCCGGATAGATCCTGGTTGACGTCATCGTCGGCCACGTAGTCTCCTTGAGCCCCCGGGCGCGTCCTGGGGACGCGGCCACTCGAGGGCTTCCGCTGTACGCCCGGGTGGGTACCCGCGCTTGTTTAGGGTCTCGCTCCGACGGGTTCAGGTGAATCCGGCCGGCGCCTGGGCTGAATGACTACCGTTGACGGTCCGCGCCGCACCGCGGGCAGCGGTGGTCGCGCACGTCTCGTGGCCTCATTCCCGGCCACCCGTCGCCGGGTGGCGTTTTCCAGTGTCCCATACCCGCGAAGTAGCACCGATCCCGACGCCCGCGACTGCGTCAGTGCACCGGAAACCACAGCGCTATCTCGCGCGCGGCCGACTCCGGCGAATCCGAGCCGTGCACCAGGTTGAACTGGGTCTCCAGTCCGAAATCGCCGCGGATGGTGCCGGGCGCGGCCTTCTCCACCGGATCGGTGCCGCCGGCCAGCTGTCGCCAGGCGGCAATGGCGCGGGGACCCTCGACGATCGCGGCGACCACCGGGCTCGAGGTGATGAACTCCACCAGCGAGCCGAAGAAGGGCTTGTCCTCGTGTTCGGCGTAGTGCGCACGAGCCAGTGCGCCCTCGACGTTCTTGAGTTCCAGCGCCACGATGTTCAGCCCTTTGCCCTCGATCCGGCTGATGATCTCACCGATCACCCGCCGCTGGACGCCGTCGGGTTTGATCAGTACGAGGGTTCGCTCAGTCACGCCGGTGAGCGTACCGGTCAGTCCGTCGGGGGTTGCTGACCGGGTAACAGACCCAGCCGCTCGCGGCGCAGCATCTCCCCACGCAGGTAGGCGATCACGCCCCAGACCAGGATGAACAACACCCCGATGAAACCGATGGCGGGGTAGACGAAGAATCCGATGACCAGCAGCAGCTGTACCCCGAGGTTGGCCCAGATCGCCCACGGCCGGCCCTGCATCCCCGCCAGTAAGGCGAGCAGCAACGCGAAGCCGACCAGATAGGCCGTCGACCATGCCGTCAGACCGCCGCCCACCGCGGAGACCACCGGCAGCGCCAGCAGAACGGTGATGATCTCCAGAATGAGCGTGCCGGCCATCACGCCGCGGAAGCTCTTCCAGGGGTCCGGCGGCGTCACTCGGGATCCTTCCCGAACAGGGTGCGGGCAGCGCCCGCGGTCACGACCGAGCCGGTGATCACGATGCCGGCACCGGCAAATCCGGCGGCCTCGGCTGCCGCCTCTTCGACGAGCACCGTGGCGGTCTCGATAGCGTCGGCGAGCGTGGCGGCCCGTACGACCCGCTCCGGGCCGAACACCCCGTCGGCACGCGACTCCAAGGTGTCGACGTCCAGCGCCCGTGGTGACCCGTTCTGCGTCACCACGATCCGGTCGAATACCGGCTCGAGGGCCGACAGAATCCCCAGCACGTCCTTCTCACTCATGACGGCGACCACCCCCACCAGGTAGCGGAAGTCGAACTGGCCACTCAGCGCGGCCGCCAGCGTTTCCGCACCGCCGGGGTTGTGAGCAGCGTCGATGAACACCGTTGGTGCGCTGCGGACCCGTTCCAGCCGCCCCGGGCTGCGAACATCGGCAAAACCGGATCGGACCGTATCGAGGTCGAGCTGGCGCTGCGCCCCCGCGCCGAAGAACGCCTCGACGGCGGCCAGCGCAATCGCGGCGTTGTGCGCCTGATGGTCGCCGTGCAATGGCAGGAAAACGTCCGGATAGACCCCGCCCAGACCCTGAAGCTGCACCACCTGGCCACCGACTGCGACCTGGGAGCTCAACACCGCGAACTCGGAGTCCTCGCGGGCGACGGCGGCGTCACATCGCAGCGCCTGGGTCAGTAACACTCCCATGGCCTCGGGGGGCTGGCGGCCGATCACGGCGACGGTGTCGATCGGCACCAGGTCACCGCGGGGGGCACCGATGATCCCGGCCTTCTCAGCGGCGATCTCGCCGACGGTGTCGCCCAGATACTCGGCGTGGTCGACGGAGATCGGGGTGAATACCGCTACCGGTGCGTCGACCACGTTGGTGGCATCCCAGCAGCCACCCATCCCGGTCTCGATGACGGCGATATCCACCGGCGCGTCGGCGAAGGCGGCGAACGCCATCGCCGTGACGACTTCGAACTTACTCAACGCGGGACCGCTGTCGGCGATGGAGTGGGCGTCCGCCATCTGGATGAACGGCTCGATCTCCCGATAGGTCTCGACGTAGCGGGCGGGGCTGATCGGTTGGTTGTCGATGGCGATGCGCTCGGTGACCGACTGAAGATGTGGGCTGGTGGTCCGGCCGGTGCGCTGACCGAACGCGGTCAGCAGCGCGTCGATCATGCGAGCCACCGAGGTCTTGCCGTTGGTGCCGGCGATATGGATGGACGGGTAAGCCCGCTGGGGTGAGCCGAGGAACTCCATCAGCGTTTCCATCCGGGTGGTGGTGGGGACCAGATGGGTCTCCGGCCAACGCTGTTCCAGCAGATGCTCGACTTGGAGCAGTGCCGCGATCTCGTCGGGGGCCGGCTCCGGTGCCGTCGCTTCGCTCATTTCAGTACAGCCAGCCGCGCGGTGATCCGATCGGTCTCCTCGCGCGCAAGTTTCTGCCGGTTGCGGATCTTGTCGACGACATCGCCGGGGGCCTTGGCCAGAAACTTCTCGTTGCCCAGCTTCGCCGACGTCGCGGCGAGGTCTTTGTGGGCGGCGGCCAGATCCTTTTCCAATCTGCGCCGTTCGGCTGCGACGTCGACCGTGCCGGAGGTGTCGAGCTCGACCTGCACGGTGCCGCCGGCGAGCCGCACCTCCACCTCGGCGGTGGGACGGAAGTCGGCAGTCGGCGCGGCCAGCCAGGCGAGCGCGGTCACCGCCGCGGACTGCGCCGTCAACCCGACCCGGTCGATACCGCTGAGGCGGGCCGGCACCTTCTGGCGGTCGGCCAGTCCCTGATCACTGCGGAACCGGCGCACTTCGGTGACCAGCTTCTGTAGGTCGGCAACCCGTTGAGCGGCGACTGGGTCGGGCGCGACACCGGAATCCTCCGGCCAGGTCGCAACGACCAGGGATTCGGCGCCGGTCAGCGCCTTCCACAGCACCTCGGTGACGAATGGCATGACGGGGTGCAGCAGTTTCAGCAGGGTGTCGAGCACGGTTGCGAGTACCGCCGTGGTGTGTTCGGCGCCCTGGGCGAGTTGCACCTTGGCCAGTTCCAGATACCAGTCACAGAACTCATCCCAGGCAAAGTGGTAGAGCGCCTCGCAGGCCCGGCTGAACTCGTAACCATCCAGGGCCGAGTCCACCTCGGCCCTAACCTGCTCGGTGCGGCCCAGGATCCACCGGTCGGCATCGGTCAGCACCGACGACGCCGGCAGTTGCGCAGGGGCGGCGCCGTTCATCAGGGCGAACCGCGTCGCGTTGAAGAGTTTGGTGGCGAAGTTGCGCGATGCGCGCGCATGGTCCTCGCCGATCGAGAGGTCACCGCCGGGACTCGCCCCACGGGCCAGCGTGAAGCGCAGTGCATCCGCACCGAATAGTTCGACCCAGTCGAGTGGATCGATCCCGTTGCCGCGCGACTTGCTCATCTTGCGGCCGTGCTCATCGCGGATCAGGCCGTGCAGGAAGACGTTCTCGAACGGCATTTGTGGCGCCCGGGTGCCGCCGGAGGTGATGGCGTCATCCTGGGAGACGAAGGTCCCGAACATCACCATCCGTGCCACCCAGAAGAACAAGATGTCGTAGCCCGTGACGAGAACGCTCGTCGGATAGAACTTCGCGAGGTCAGCCGTCCGCTCCGGCCAGCCCATCGTGGAGAACGGCCACAGCGCTGAGGAGAACCAGGTGTCGAGCACGTCGGGGTCCTGTTCCCACCCCTCGGGTGGTTCCTCGTCCGGACCGACGCAGACCAACTGCCCGTCCGGGCCGTGCCAGATCGGGATTCGGTGACCCCACCACAACTGCCGCGAAATACACCAGTCGTGCATATCGTCGACCCAGGCGAACCAGCGCGGCTCCTGGCTCCTGGGATGGATGGCGATGTGCCCGCCGCGCACCGCGTCGCCGGCAGCCTGGGCCATGGAGGACACATCGACCCACCACTGCAGGCTCAGTCGAGGCTCCACTGGCTCTCCGCTGCGCTCGGAATGCCCGACACTGTGCAGGTACGGCCGCTTCTCAGCGACGATGCGCCCCTGCTCCGCTAGCGCTTCACGCACTTTGACTCGCGCCTCGAACCGATCCATCCCATCGAAATGTGTTGCGGTTCCTGCTATCCGGCCGCGGGTGTCCATGATGGTCAACATCGGCAGGTTGTGCCGCATCCCGATCTCGAAGTCATTCGGATCATGGGCCGGGGTGACCTTCACTGCGCCGGTGCCGAATTCCGGGTCCACGTGGGTGTCGGCCACCACGGCGATCTCGCGGTCGACGAACGGGTGTGGCAACCGCTGGCCGATCAGGTGCCGGTAGCGGTCGTCATCGGGATGCACCGCGATCGCGGTGTCACCGAGCATTGTTTCGAGGCGGGTGGTGGCTACCACGATGTGTGGTGCCGCATCGTCCAGTGCGCCGTAGCGGAAGGACACCAGTTCGCCTTCCACCTCCAGATACTTGACCTCGAGGTCCGATATCGCGGTCTGAAGCCGCGGGGACCAGTTGACCAACCGCTCGGCACGGTAGATCAGGCCGGCGTCGAAGAGCATCTTGAAGATGGTGCGAACCGCGCGGGAAAGACCTTCGTCCATGGTGAAGCGGTCGCGGGACCAGTCGACTCCGTCACCGAGACGGCGCATCTGGGCGCCGATGGTCCCACCGGACTCGTGTTTCCACTCCCAGACTTTCTCGACGAACGGCTCGCGGCCCAGATCCTCCCGGCTTCCGCCCGCAGCCGCCAGCCGCTTCTCGACCAGCGTCTGGGTGGCGATGCCGGCATGGTCCATACCGGGAAGCCACAGCACCTCGTAGCCCTGCATACGCTTGCGACGGGTCAACGCATCCATCAGGGTGTGGTCCAGGGCGTGGCCCATGTGCAGGCTGCCGGTCACATTGGGCGGCGGGAGAACGATCGAGTAGGGCGGCTTACCGCTGGCCGCGTCGGCGGTGAAATAGCCCGCGTCAACCCAGCCCTGGTAGATCGCGGTCTCTACCTCGCCCGGATCCCACGACTTGGGAAGGGCGTCGGCGCCGGTGTTTTCGCGGGTGTCGTCGGGGGGCACCCCGCGATTCTAGGTGGGGCACCGGTCGTCGTCCGACCTGCGCCCCACCTTGAACGTCCCACCTTGAAGCGCTTACTTGCCGCCGCGCAGCAGGCCGCCCAGGATATTGCCCAGGGCGCCGCCCTGGCCGCCGCCCTGACTGCCGCCCAGCACGCTGCCGAGGATGCTGCCCAGCGGGCTGTTGCCGGCCCCGCCACCGCCGGCACCGCTGGCGCCGCCGAGGATGCTGCCGAGGATGTCGGCGATACCGCCGCCCGAAGAAGCCTGGGCGCCGGCGTCGGCGGTGTTGTTCTGGGCGAACTGCTTGCCGACATAGGCCAACACGATCGGTGCCAGCATCGGCAGCAGTCGCTTGATCAGATCCCCGCCACCGGCGCCTGCTCCGGACAGCGCGGACGCCACCTGGTTGGTGTCATTGCCGCCGAACAGGCTGGCGACGAACTGATTGCCCTGACCCTCGTCGATCGTGTCGACGTTGACACCACCGGTCAGCAGATCACTCTTACCCTCGGCGACGACTTCGGACTCGAGTTGGGTGGAATCGATATCGTCGGCCTGCACATTTTCCTGCAGGGTGCCGAGCAGGGTGGGTACGAGCGTTTGAATCGCCTGATTCACCTCACCCTGATCCGCTCCGAGCTTGCTGGCGATATCCGCCACCGGGATCTGGTTGTAGAGATCATCGAGACCTGCCATGTTGTGGTTCTACTTTCTTGAGGCTTCGTAAATTGTGGCGAGTTTGCCGGCGAACTGTTTCGACACTAGTCAGCGCGGGCTTACCGCGCCATGACTTTTCGCCAGGGCTAATCGCCCGCCTCAACCAAGCGGCGTCAGTTCAATCGGGCCGAATCGAGCGAGATACCCGCGCTCGGGAACCGGGCCAGCAGGGCGTCACCCATGGCGGCCGCCGGCGTGAGCACACCGCAGAGTTCCGGCAGTTTGTCCCGATCCAGTGCCAGCGCCAGACCGCATTCCCCCAGCATCGCCGCCGTCGCCTTGTAGCCGGGGTCACCGCTTTGGGCCATGGTGGCGACATATCGCGCCCCGGTGCTGGTGGTCGTGTAGGTCTCCACCCGGTACCAACCCTGTTCGCGGACCTGCTCGCTGGGACCGGTACCCGGTTTGGGCACCAGACGCTGCACCAACCGGCGGGGCAGGAAGCGGAAGAACCGGCTGCCCAGGGCGGAGGTGCCGGCGGTGACGGCGGTGGTCAGCGCGGAGATGACCGGGGCGGATACCGACGGGCCGACGCTCATGTATTCGGCGTAGCGGAACCGCCGGCCGTAGGCATAGTCGAGCAGTGCATTGCTGCGCCGCACAATGCGGGTGTTGTAGGACGCCATGACGAATCCGGCGGCCCACAGACCGGCAAGTTCGGGCGCTATCTCGCTGCCCCGCCGCCACGGCAAGTCGGGCTGGGCGCCCAGTTCCGGCTCGGCACCGCGATCCTGGGACAGCGTGTAGGGATCCTCGAGCAGCTTTCGGGTGTCCGGATCGCCCGATGCGGCCGAGAAGACTTCGATCATCGAGGCCACCGTACCGCCGGAAACCCCGCCGGAGAACCCGCGCAGGACGAAGCTGGTGTCCAACAGGTCGCCGGCATCGTCCTGGCGGGCCCGCCGGAACAACTCGTAGACGGTCATGTCCGACGGCACCGAGTCGAAGCCGCAGGCGTGCACGATTCGCGCCCCGGTGTCGACGGCCTGTTTGTGGTAGTCATCGATGCTCTGCCGGACGAACATGGCCTCACCGGTGAGATCGGCATAGTCGGTACCGGCCGCCGCGCAGGCCGCCACCAGCGGCAGGCCGTACCGACTGTAGGGACCGACGGTGGTGAGCACCACCCGGGTGCGAGCCGCCATCGCCTCCAGCGACGACGGCGAGGAGGTGTCCGCGGTCAGGATCGGCCAGGACTGTGCGGCCGCCCCGAGGGTCGTTCGCACCGCTTCCAGCTTGTCCGGCGAACGCCCGGCCAGTGCGATCCGGGCCTGCCCGCCGGCCCGAGCCAGGTATTCGGCGGTGAGTTTGCCGACGAAGCCGGTCGCGCCGAACAAGACGATGTCGAACTCACGGGTATTTGCACTGACGTCGGACTCGCGCTCTGCCATGGGGCCAACCTACGCGAGCGCAGAGATCAGGTCAGCGGATGCCGATCGCATTGGTGAGGGCCTTGCCCGGGTCGGTGAAGGCCAGACACACCTGGCCCCAGTCGACCAGTCCGAGCGGGCCACGCCCGACTCCCTGGCACTGGGACGGAGCTGATGGGGCCGAAGCAGATTGCGCCGGAGCGGAGTTGTAGATCGCGGTCGCGAAGGTCGGCGTGCCGGCCTTCGCGCCGCAGGTGGGCCAGGCGCCGATGCCCTGGGTGCGCAGAACGTTCTCAGCGACCCGGATCTGCTCGGAGCGTGAGGCCTGGTGCGGCATACCTGTTCCGCCATTGGACTTCCAGGTGGCCGGGCTGAATTGGAGACCACCGTAGTAGCCGTTACCGGTGTTGATGCCCCAATTGCCGCCGGACTCGCATTGCGCGATGGCCTCCCAATTGACCGTCGACTGGGGCTTGGTGTCCGCGACCGCCGCTCCACTGCCCAGCGCGAGAGCCCCGAGGGCCAGTCCCAGCGCGAGGGCGGCGAGTGTGAACAGTCTGCGGATCGTGGTCACTGGTGTCCCTTCCGGCGTGGGGCCGCGCGAGCGCATGCGGTTGTGATGTGGATCGCGCCGCCGGACCGGGTTGTTACAGCCGAGTCGATCGAATCCCGGCCGATCCCGGCGCTCACTGCCCCCGGGGGATGAAAAAGGTGGCGCCGGATTGCTCCGGCGCCACCTGTGATCGGCCCCTATGTACTAGCCACTGGACTAGCCACGACCGCCGCAGCTCGGCCAGGCGCCGATACCCTGAGTACGCAGAACGTTCTCCGCGATACGGATCTGCTCGGAGCGCGAGGCGTGATGCGGCATACCTGCGCCACCGTTGGACGACCAGGTACCCGGCGCGAACTGCAGGCCGCCGAAGTAGCCGTTGCCGGTGTTGATCGCCCAGTTGCCACCGGACTCACACTGTGCGATGGCATCCCAGTTGACGCTGTCGGCACCAGCGGTGCCGGCGAGCGCGATCGGGGTCACGGCCATGGCTCCGGCGAACGAAGCCAGCTTGAGGGCGGTGCCCAGCGTGTTACGGAAGTTCTTCAACAATCTTTCCTTTCGCCGAGCGCGCACCACAGCCAATCCGCGGTTAATCCGCGGCCAGCAGTGGGCTGTGCCGTCTCGGTCTGGCACAGCAGTGGTAGGCCCGTTCCGCGAGCCTGTCTGGCTCCCCGGCCCCCACTCACACGCAGGGTTCTTGATCTGGAATTATTTGGCCCTATTCGCAGGCCCAGTACGACGGTACGCAGCAGGCTGGGGCGAGTCACGCGAATGACATACAAATATATTTCAGATAACAGACCAATCACGGCGGTGGGCATTCGCGATTCGGCGCAGGTCAAGGCCCGTGCTGGTAGCGCTACAGCAGCCGGTCAGGCCTCAATATCTGTGGGGTAGATCACACAGTATTTGTGAACGGGCACACAACAATGCAGTACTCATTAGCCTCATAAACCACACTGATAACAGCGATGCCTGCCATTGCTAATCTCCTCAGCGCCTTGCCGCGAACCCGTCAGAGCAGGTCAGCCTCGACATTGACATTGGTCAGCACCGGGCCTGGCGGTACCCGGACGCGATGAGTGACCACCGCTTCGGCCAGCGCCCGCATGCTGCGCGCACCGGCGGTGACCAACGCGTCTATCTCATCGGCCAACGCCGTTCGGTAGACCGCGGCCAGGTAGTGGTCACGGCCGTCCCAGGGCAGCACGATATCGGCCGACCGGCAGCCGATCAGCGTCTCGATGATGTCCACCGTCAGATAAGGCATGTCGACCGCACTGACGAATGCCTGATCCAAGCCGGCCGCAGCGGCTGCTCGCAGCCCCTGACCGGTGGCCAGCAGAGGGCCGCACCCGCGAACCTCATCTCGCAGGACCTGGGCATCCAGCTTCGGCAGCACCTGGCCGGCGGCGGCGATGACGAAAACCGGGGCGCAACGGGTAGCCAGCACACCGACCGTGTGCTCCACCATGGTCACACCGGACCGCCCCGGATGGGGCCCGGGATAAGGCCCGGGATAAGGCCCGGGATAAGGCATAGCGGCTTTATCCCGGCCCATCCGCCGCGATTCACCCCCGGCCAGCACGACGGCTGCCAGCGGTTTGCGGATGCGCAGGGCCATCCGCCTAATCCTCGCTCCGGGCGTCATTCACGTCGGCGCCCTTTCGTCGGACGTCGGCTGACTGCTGTCACCCGGGGCGGTCCGATTATTTCACTTTCTGAGCCGAAGGCGTGACAGCCATTCACGGCACACATCCGGGGATCTAGAGCATATTGCGATCGCAGGATATGACGATCAGAGGATATAGAGCATCTCCTGATAGGTCGGAAGCGGCCAGAGGTCATCGGCCACAATACTTTCCAGCGCATCGGCGGCAGATCGCACCGCGTTCATCACCGGCAGTATCTGGTCGCGGGCGTGCAGCGCCTCAGCGAGACTGCCCTCACAGTGGACCGTCAGCACGGACTTGAGCCGCGTGAGCGCCGCGGACAGTTCGACGATCGGCGCCGAAACCTCAGCCAGCAGCGTTGTCCCGGCGGTGAATCCCGCAGCCTTCATCGCCGCGACGTTCTGCGCCAACTCGGTCTGATAGCGGATCGCGGCCGGCAGGATCACGGTCGAGCCGATCTCCAGCGCCAGTTTGGCTTCCACCGCGACAGTCATCGTGTACTGCTCGAGTCGGACCTCGTAGCGGCTGTGCAACTCGCGCTCGCTGAACACCCCGTAACGCTCGAAGAGTTCGACAGACTCCGGGGTGACCAACTCCGGGATCGCATCCAGGGTGGTCTTGAGATTGGGCAGACCACGGGCGGCGGCCTCGATCTGCCAGTTGTCCGAGTAGCCGTCGCCGTTGAACACCACCGCCCCGTGGTCGGTGATGATCTCGGTGAGCAACTGCTGCACCGCGGCGTCGAAATCCTGGCCGCCGGCAACCGCCTGCTCCAACGTGGTCGCCATATGGTCGAGGGAATCGGCCATGATCGTGTTGAGAACGATCATCGGCACGTTGATGGTCTGTCCCGAACCCGGCGCCCGAAATTCAAACCGGTTGCCGGTGAAGGCGAACGGACTGGTGCGGTTGCGGTCGCCCGGATCGGTGGGCAGGTCGGGCAACGTGTCGACCCCGATGATCATGGTGCCCTTGCCCTTGGAGGATGTGGCAGCCCCCTTGGCGATCTGCTCGAAAACATCGGCGAGTTGGTCGCCGAGGAATATCGAGATGATCGCCGGCGGGGCCTCGTTGGCACCCAGTCGGTGATCATTCGTCGCCGAAGCGACCGATACCCGCAACAGGCCGGCGAACTTGTGGACGGCGCGGATGATCGCCGCGCAGAAGACCAGGAATTGGGCGTTCTCGTGCGGTGTGTCCCCGGGCACCAGCAGGCTGCCGAACTGGGCGTTACCCATCGAGAAGTTCACATGTTTGCCCGACCCGTTGACACCGGCGAACGGCTTTTCGTGGAACAGACATTCCATACCGTGCTTCTTGGCGACGGTCTTGAAGACCGTCATCAGTAGTTGCTGATGGTCGGCGGCGATATTGGCGCGCTCGAACATCGGCGCGATCTCGAACTGACCGGGTGCCACCTCGTTATGCCGGGTTTTCGCCGGGATCCCGAGTTTGAACAACTCCCGCTCGGTATCCATCATGAACCCGAGCACCCGCTCCGGAATGGACCCGAAGTAGTGGTCGTCGAACTCCTGACCCTTGGGCGGCTTGGAGCCGAATAACGTCCGGCCCGCGTTGACCAGATCGGGCCGGGCCAGGAAGAAGTGCCGGTCGATGAGGAAGTACTCCTGCTCCGGCCCGCAGAACGACACGATGCGGTCAAAATCCCGGTGCCCGAACAGCGCGAGAATCCGTTCGGCCTGTGCGCCCATGGCCTGCTGGCTCCGCAACAACGGCGTTTTGTAGTCCAGCGCCTCCCCGGTCATCGAGACGAAGACCGTCGGGATGCATAGGGTGTTGCCGTTCGGGTTCTCCAGGATGTACGCCGGGCTGGTGACATCCCAACCGGTGTATCCACGCGCCTCGAAGGTGCTGCGCAATCCGCCGGAGGGAAAGCTGGAGGCATCCGGCTCACCCTGGATGAGAGTCTTTCCGGCGAACTCGGCCAGCGTCTGACCGTCGGAGACCGGTTCGAGGAAGCTGTCGTGCTTCTCGGCGGTCAGACCGGTCATCGGGTAGAACACGTGAGCATAGTGAGTGGCGCCCCTCGACAGCGCCCAGTCCTTCATCACCGAGGCCACGGAGTCGGCGACCGCGGAATCCAGGATGGCGCCCTTCTCGATGGTGGCCACAACCGACTTGAACACCGACTTCGGCAGACGCAGCCGCATCTCGGCCAACGTGAAGACATTGGAGGCGAAGATTTCCCCGGGAGCCTCGGCCGGATCGAAGCTGATCGCCGGCGGCGTATAAGCCTCGACATTGTTGATGGCCTGCAGACGTACCGTGTTCCCGCTCAACTGAGTTCCTCCCGACCTACCGTGAAACCCGCCGCGTCGCGGGCACTGATTACCTGAACCTAGGAATATTCGATGCCGAACTTGTTACGGCCGCGTCAACGGTGCGAGGCGCCGCCGCGGATCGACCCAGCCCCGACCGAGCGCAGGGTGGCCTAGATTGAGTCGTATGCGCGGTTCTCACGACCACGAAGCCGATTACGACGCCGACTGCGACGAGCGGGCGGTCACCGTTACCGCACCCAAATCGAGTGCCGCCGGCGTCCCCGCGGTGTGGGTGGCATTGCGGCGCGGCGTGGCTCAGATGGGACTGGCGCGCACCGCGGCGACGTTGGCCAGGGTCAACCAGCGCGACGGCTTCGACTGTCCCGGGTGCGCATGGCCGGAGGAACCGGGTGGACGCAAACTGGCCGAATTCTGCGAGAACGGCGCCAAGGCGGTGGCCGAAGAGGCCACCCGCCGGACCGTCGGGCCGGAGTTCTTCGCCCGGCACCCGGTGACCGACCTGGCCGCCCGCCCCGAGTACTGGCTGTCCCAGCAAGGCCGGTTGGCCCAGCCGATGGTGTTACGGCCCGGGGACACCCACTACCGCCCGATTCGCTGGGACGATGCCTACGACATCATCACCGATCACCTCAATGGACTGGACAGCCCGGATGAGGCGCTCTTCTACACCTCCGGCCGCACCAGCAACGAGGCGGCATTCCTCTATCAGCTGCTGGTACGCAGCTTTGGGACCAACAACCTCCCGGACTGCTCCAACATGTGCCACGAATCCTCCGGCACCGCGCTGACCGAGTCCATCGGCGTGGGCAAGGGATCGGTCACCGTCGCCGATATCGAACACGCCGACCTGATCGTGATCGCCGGACAGAACCCGGGGACCAACCATCCACGGATGCTCTCGGTTCTGGACAAGGCGAAGGCCAACGGCGCGAAGATCATCGCGATCAACCCGCTGCCCGAGGCCGGACTGCTCCGATTCGACAACCCGCAGACGGTACCCGGGCTGGCCGGCCGCGGCTCCGCTATCGCCGATGAGTTCATCCAGATCCGTCTCGGCGGGGACATGGCTCTGTTCCGCGGACTCGGCCGCCTGCTGCTGGAAACCGAGGATCGCTCCCCCGGCACGGTGGTCGATCGCGAATTCATCGATGACCACTGCTCCGGATACGACGAGTATGCCGCCGCCGCCCGAGCGGTCGATCTCGACACCGTCGCGGAAGCGACCGGCGTCGGCACCGACCAACTGCGCCGGGTGGCGGCCATGATGGCCGCCTCCGAACGCACCGTCGTCTGCTGGGCGATGGGCCTGACCCAGCACACCCACGCCGTAGCCACCATCGCCGAGGTCACCAATGTTCTACTGCTACGCGGGATGATCGGTAAGCCCGGCGCCGGAGTGTGCCCGGTGCGTGGGCACTCCAACGTCCAGGGCGACCGCACCATGGGCATCTGGGAGAAGGTCCCCGACTGCTTCCTCGACGCCCTCGACACCCGGTTCGGTATCTCGACACCGCGCCGACACGGCTATGACACCGTCAACGGAATCCGTGCCATGCGGGACGGGCGGGCGTCGGTGTTCATCGGCATGGGCGGAAACTTCGCCGCCGCCACACCCGACACCGAAGTCACCGAGGCCGCGCTGCGAACCTGCGCACTCACCGTCCAGGTGTCCACAAAACTCAATCGCAGCCATCTCGTGCACGGCCGCACCGCCCTGATCCTGCCCACCCTCGGGCGCACCGACCGCGATGTGGTGAACGGGCGAAAGCAGGTGGTCTCGGTCGAGGATTCGATGTCGATGGTGCACCTGTCCCGCGGCAGTCTGACGCCGCCGAGCCCCGAGGTGCGCAGCGAGGTGTCCATCATCTGCGCTCTGGCTCGCCGCCTGCTCGGCCAGCAGCATCCGGTCGACTGGGAGCGCTTCGCCGCCGACTACGACGCCATCCGCGATGAGATCGCCGCGGTGGTGCCCGGCTGCGAGGACTACAACCGCCGGGTACGCCAACCCGACGGATTCGGACTGCCGCACCCCCCGCGTGACGCCCGGGAGTTCCCCACCTCCAACGGAAAAGCCAACTTCGCCGCCAACCCCCTGCACTGGGTGCCCGTCCCGCCGGGACGCCTCGTGCTGCAGACACTGCGTAGCCACGATCAGTACAACACCACCATCTACGGCCTCGATGACCGCTACCGCGGCATCAAGGGCGGGCGCCGGGTCGTGTTCGTCAACCCTGCCGATATCGCGACCTTCGGACTCGAGGCCGGCGACCGGGTGGACCTGATCTCGGAGTTCGGCCAAGACCGCCGCGAGCGGCGGGCCAACGATTTCCTGGTCGTGGCCTACCCGACCCCGGTGGGCAATGCCGCCGCGTACTACCCGGAGACCAACCCACTGGTGCCGCTGGATCACGTCGCCGCCAGATCGAACACCCCGGCCTCCAAAGCCGTGGTGATCCGGCTGGAGAAAGCCGCTCCGTGGGCCGGGTGACGGCCCGACGGCGGGTCACCCGCCTCACCGGCGGGGCCGCCAGCGAACGGCCCGACACTCTTGCGGTCGAGGAACCGCTGGAAATCAGGGTCAACGGTGCCGCACTGACCGTCACGATGCGCACACCGGGGTCGGATGTCGAACTGGCCCAGGGGTTCCTGCTGACCGAGGGTCTGATCGCGGCGCGCGACGATGTGGCGACTGTGCGCTACTGCCGGGGTGCCGACGCCGATGGCGCCAACAGCTACAACGTGCTCGATGTGACATTGCGGCCCGATGTGCCGATGCCCGAAGTGGATATCACCCGAAACTTCTACAGCACCTCCTCCTGCGGGGTGTGCGGCAAGGCCTCCCTGGACGCCGTGCGGCTGATCAGCCGGCACTCCCCCGGTGACGACCCAGCCACCGTGTCGGCGAGAGCCCTGCGCGATATGCCGGCTCAGTTACGTTCGGCGCAGAAGGTTTTCGCCGACACCGGCGGCCTGCACGGGGCCGCGCTGTTCAGTTCCGACGGTGCAATGTTGGCAGTGCGCGAGGACGTCGGCCGTCACAACGCGGTGGACAAGGTCATCGGCTGGGCGCTCGAATCCGGCCGGATCCCGCTGACCGGTTCGATTCTGCTGGTCAGTGGCCGGGCATCGTTCGAACTGACCCAGAAGGCGGTGATGGCCGGAATCCCGATTCTGGCCGCGGTATCAGCGCCTTCGTCTTTGGCCGTC
This sequence comes from uncultured Mycobacterium sp., assembly GCA_964527015.1. Taxonomy (GTDB): domain Bacteria; phylum Actinomycetota; class Actinomycetes; order Mycobacteriales; family Mycobacteriaceae; genus Mycobacterium. Next base: position 17,907 of record CAZGPT010000042.1, read on the forward strand.
GACCTCGCCACCGAATCCGGACTGACCCTGGTCGGGTTCCTGCGCGGGGAGTCGATGAACGTCTACAGCCGCCCAGATCGGGTCACCTGACGGCGGTGCGGACTTAAGCGCTCTTATCCCGGCGCTCGGTCCGGGAGGGCTTGCGCGGCACGATTGTCGGCAGCACGTTGTCCTGAACGGTCTCCTTGGTCACCACGACCTTGGCGACGTCATCGCGGCTGGGGATGTCATACATCACCGGCAGCAGGACTTCCTCCATGATGGCGCGCAGGCCGCGCGCCCCGGTGCCGCGGTGGATGGCCTGATCGGCGATGGCCGCCAGTGCGTCACCCTCGAACTCCAGTTCCACCCCGTCCATATCGAACAGCCGGGTGTACTGCTTGACGAGGGCGTTCTTCGGCTCGGACAGAATCTGCACCAACGAGTCCTTGTCGAGATTTGTCACCGAGGCGACGACCGGCAACCGGCCGATGAATTCCGGGATCAACCCGAACTTGATCAGATCCTCGGGCATGACCTCGGAAAAGTGGTCCTGGGTGTCGATCTCGGCCTTGGACTTGACCTCGGCCCCGAATCCCAGACCACGCTTGCCGACCCGGTCGGAGACGATCTTCTCCAAACCGGCGAAGGCTCCGGCAACGATGAACAGCACGTTGGTGGTGTCGATCTGGATGAACTCCTGGTGGGGATGCTTGCGGCCGCCCTGCGGTGGGACCGAGGCCTGAGTGCCTTCCAGGATCTTCAGCAACGCTTGCTGCACACCCTCACCGGACACGTCCCGGGTGATCGACGGGTTTTCGCTCTTGCGGGCGATCTTATCCACCTCGTCGATGTAGATAATGCCCGTCTCGGCCCGCTTGACGTCATAGTCGGCGGCCTGGATCAGCTTCAACAGAATGTTTTCGACGTCCTCGCCGACGTAACCGGCTTCGGTCAGGGCGGTGGCGTCGGCGATGGCGAACGGCACATTGAGCATCTTGGCCAGGGTCTGGGCCAGATAAGTCTTGCCGCAGCCGGTGGGTCCCAACATCAGGATGTTGGATTTGGCCAGTTCTACCGGCTCAGATCGGGCGTCACGGGACTTCTCCCCGGCCTGGATGCGCTTGTAGTGGTTGTAGACGGCGACGGCCAGTGTGCGCTTGGCGGTGTCCTGACCGATGACGTAGTTCTCCAGGAACTCCCGGATTTCCGCCGGCTTGGGTAACTCATCGAGTTTGACGTCGTCGTTGTCGGCGAGTTCCTCTTCGATGATCTCATTGCAGAGATCGATGCACTCGTCGCAGATGTAGACGCCCGGACCGGCGATGAGCTTCTTGACCTGTTTTTGGCTCTTCCCACAGAACGAGCATTTCAGCAGGTCACCGCCGTCTCCGATGCGCGCCATGGTGGTGGACCCTACTTCCTTCGCCGCCGGCCGTGCCGGTCTCTCACTGGTCTGGTCTCGATCTGTACCGACGCTACCCGCTGCCTGGCCGGCGGTGCTGCCGATAGTGGCGAATAGCGTCAGTGGTATTCGGTTCGTTCGTCGATGCTGTCGTCGATGCTGTCGTCGATGCTGTTGTGATGCAGCCGTGCTGGATATCGGCCGAACTGAACATATCCCGTAGCGGCACCGTCCGCGCGGTGACGCGCCACCACATCTCCAGTGTGTCGCGCATGTTGCACGAACGAGAGCCATCCGCGATGCCCCCGGGTGAATCAGCCCTTCTGCGCGGACAGCTTCCGGTAATTCAGCACGGTGTCGATGATGCCGTACTCCTTGGCCGCCTCGGCGGTGAGGATCTTGTCACGGTCGGTGTCCTTGCGGATGACGGCAGGGTCCTTCCCGGTGTGCCGGGCCAGGGTCTCCTCCATGAGGGTGCGCATCCGCTCGATCTCGGCGGCCTGGATCTCCAGATCCGAGAACTGGCCCTGGATGACACCTCCGAGCGACGGCTGGTGGATGAGCACCCGAGCGTTGGGCAACGCCAACCGTTTGCCCGGGGTGCCGGCCGCGAGCAGGACGGCCGCGGCTGAGGCCGCCTGGCCGAGGCAGACCGTCTGGATGTCGGCGCGCACATACTGCATCGTGTCGTAGATCGCCATCAACGACGTGAACGAACCACCCGGGGAATTGATGTACATGGTGATATCGCGGTCAGGATCCAGTGACTCCAGGACCAGCAGCTGGGCCATGATGTCATTGGCCGAGGCATCGTCGACCTGCACGCCGAGGAAGATGATGCGCTCTTCGAACAGCTTGTTGTACGGGTTGGATTCCTTGACACCCCAGCTGGAGTGCTCGACGAACGACGGCAGGATGTAGCGCGCATGTGGCGCCAGGCGAGGATCAGACATTATCGGCTCCGTTGACGTGGGCGCGGGTGATGATGTGGTCGACAAAGCCGTACTCAAGCGCTTCCTGGGCGGTGAACCAGCGGTCGCGGTCGGAATCGGCCTCGATCCGCTCGATCGGCTGACCGGTGAACTCGGCGTTGAGCCGGAACATTTCCTTCTTGATCAGGGCGAACTGCTCGGCCTGGATCGCAATGTCGGCCGCGCCACCGGTGATACCGCCCAGCGGCTGGTGCATGAGAATACGAGCGTGCGGCAGGGCATAGCGCTTGCCCTTGGTTCCGGCAGCCAGCAGGAACTCTCCCATCGACGCGGCCATCCCCATCGCGTAGGTGGCCACATCGCACGGGGCCAGCACCATGGTGTCGTAGATGGCCATCCCGGCGCTGATCGAGCCGCCCGGCGAGTTGATGTAGAGCGAGATGTCCTTGGTCGGATCCTCAGCAGCCAGAAGCAGGATCTGGGCACACAGCCGGTTGGCGATATCGTCGTCGACCTGTGAACCGAGGAAGATGATGCGCTCTGCGAGCAGCCGCTCGTAAACCGAGTCGGTGAGGTTCAGCCCAGCCATGCCGGAACGCATGTGAGTCACTCTTACCTGCTTTCTCGTAACATTCCCGAAAGTCGTCCGTCCACCGCCGCTGTGGACTTTCTCCCTGACCCTAGCCAACCCGGCACCGAGACCGATGCCCGCGCGGCGTTCTTTCGCTGTCGGCGTTACTCGTCCCCTGCCGCAACCAGGGCTTCGTCCTGGTCTTCGTCCTGGGTTTCAGCCCGTGCTTCGGCCCGCGCTTCGTCCTCGCCGGCCGGGCTGCCGAAGAACTCGGTGGTATCGATCTCTTCACCGCCGGTGTCGGTGACGGTCGCGGCCTCCACCACCGCCGCCACGGCCAGACCGCGGCGCACATCGGCGTACACCCCGGGCAGCTGATTCTGCTGCTGTAGCAGCTGCAGCAGCTGCTGCGGCTCGAGGCCGTACTGGCGCGACATCAACACCAACCGCTCGGTCAGGTCGTTCTGACCCACCTGGATGTCGAGCTCCTCAGCGATGGCGTCCATCAGCAGCTGGGTCTTGACCGCCTTCTCGGCGGCCTCCCGGTTCTCGGTGTCGAACTGCTCCCGGGAACTGCCCTGAGCCGCCAGCGACTCGGCGAACTTGTCCTCGTCATGGTCGAGCGGGTGGATCGCGTTGTGCACCGCGGAGTCCACCTGGGCCTGCA
>CAZGPT010000043.1:0-21436 GCA_964527015.1 uncultured Mycobacterium sp.
GACATCACGCTGTTCGAGTACGTCAAACGCAACAACCGGGAAACCGGCGAGGCGCTGGTCGGTATTGAACTGGGTTCCGCCGCCGACTTCGACGGGCTGCTGGCCCGGATGGGCGCCTCGGGCCTGCACGTCGAGGCGCTGGAACCGGGCTCGCCGGCCTACCGCTACCTGACCTGACAGGGCTTCCGGAGGCCGGGCGCGGCTCAGGCGCTTTTCTGCAGGACGAGGATCGATCGAGGCGGAACCGCGACGGTTGCCCCGGCGGTCACCAGGACTCCCGGACCGGTGGCGGGGTCGAAGGTGTCGATCACGACCGTCCACTCCCGCGCGTACTGCCCGTCCGCAGTCACGAACTCCACCGGATAGGCGTGGGCGTTGAAACAGAGCAGAAAGGAATCGTCGACGACTCGCTCGCCCCGCGCGTCGGGTTCGGGAATCGCTTCGCCATTGAGAAAGACCGCAACCGATTTGATACCGGAATGCCAATCGTCCGGTGTCATTTCCACGCCATCGCGGGTGAGCCAGGCGATATCGCGGTTCTGGTCACCGCTGCGAATGGGCTTGCCCTCGAAGAAACGCCGGCGCCGGAACACCGGATGTCGGGCCCGCAGCGCGGTGACCTTCCGGGTGAAATCCAGGATGTCGGAGAACTCGGCGGCCCTGTTCCAATCGACCCAGGTGAGTTCATCGTCCTGGCAGTACCCGTTGTTGTTGCCATGCTGGGTACGGCCGACCTCGTCACCATGGCTGATCATCGGGGTGCCCTGGGAGACCATCAGCGTGGTCAGGATGTTGCGCATCTGCCGGTGCCGCAGTGCCAGGACTTCCGGATCCTCGGTCGGGCCCTCGACCCCGCAGTTCCAGGACCGGTTGTGGCTCTCGCCGTCGCGGTTGTGTTCGCCGTTGGCCTGGTTGTGCTTGTCGTTGTAGGAGACCAGATCCGCCAGCGTGAACCCGTCGTGACAGGTGACGAAGTTGATGCTGGCGACCGGTCGCCGTCCGGTGGCCTCGTAGAGATCCGATGAGCCGGTCAGTCGGGATGCGAACTCGCCCAACGCGGCCGGTTCGCCGCGCCAGTAGTCGCGGACGGTGTCGCGGTACTTGCCGTTCCACTCCGTCCACAGTCCGGGGAAGTTGCCGACCTGATAGCCGCCCTCGCCGATATCCCACGGTTCGGCGATCAGCTTGACCTGGCTGATCACCGGGTCCTGCTGAATGATGTCGAAGAATGCCGAGAGCCGGTCGACATCGTAGAACTCACGGGCCAAGGTGGAGGCCAGATCGAAACGGAATCCGTCGACGTGCATCTCCACCACCCAGTAGCGCAGCGAATCCATGATCAGCTGCAGGGTGTGCGGGTGTCGGACGTTGAGGCTGTTCCCGGTTCCGGTGAAGTCCTTGTACAGCCGTGGGTCGGAGTCCAGCAGCCGGTAGTAGGCGGCGTTGTCGATACCGCGGAAACCGACCGTCGGGCCGAGGTGGTCGCCTTCGCCGGTGTGGTTGTAGACGACGTCGAGGATCACTTCGATGCCGGCCTCGTGGAACTGGCGCACCATGGTCTTGAACTCGCCGACCGCACCGCCGGCCTGATGATTCGCCGCGTAGGCCGCATGCGGGGCGAAATAGCCAAAAGTGTTGTATCCCCAGTAGTTCCGCAGCCCCAGGCCGAGCAGGCGTCGATCGTCCATGAACTGATGAATCGGCATGAGTTCGATAGCCGTGACGTTGAGGGACTGCAGGTGCTCGATCACCGCCGGATGGGCCAGCCCCGCGTAGGTGCCTCGGAGCCCTTCCGGCACCGCGGGGTGGGTCTGGGTCATCCCTTTGACATGCGCCTCGTAGATGATTGTCTCGTGGTACGGGGTGCGCGGCGCGTGGTCGGATCCCCATTGGAAGAACGGGTTGATCACCACGCTGGTCATGGTGTGTCCGAGCGAGTCGACCTTCGGCGGTGTGCCTCCGGACGCGGGGTCGGCGGCGGCCAGATCGTAGGAGAAGAGTGCCTGGCTGAAGTCGAATCGGCCATCGAATGACTTACCGTACGGGTCGAGCAGCAGTTTGCTGGAATCGCAGCGCAGCCCGGCGCCGGGATCCCACGGTCCGTGCACCCGGAACCCGTACCGCTGTCCGGGGGCGACGCTGGGCAGGTAGGCATGCCAGACGAAGACGTCCACCTCGTCGAGTTCGATCCGGGTCTCGCCGCCGGCGCCGTCGACGCCGTCCTCGTCGATCAGGCATAGTTCGACCTTGTCGGCCACCTCGGAGAACACTGAGAAGTTGGTCCCCGCCCCGTCATAGGTCGCCCCTAGCGGATACGCGTTGCCGGGCCACACGGTGTAGGACGCGGGGTCGCTCGGCGGCACCCGCCGAGCTTACGGTGACGCGGCCGTCACCACCATCCGGTTGCCGCTGAGATCTGGCGACCGAGTTCGGGTGCCATGGTGCGCATATAGGTCGCCGACAGGTGGTGGGTGTCGTGGTATATCAGTACATTGCCCTCGATCGCGCGGCAGATATCGTCGCGGCATACCGCGTCGCTCATATCGAGGACCTTCAAATCCGGAAACCGGGAAAGGAAGTCCAGCGTCTGATTCCGATCGGAGAGCACCTGGGAGCGCTTGACCCCGCAGGAGACGGCATCGCCCCCCGCCGCCAGACAGTCCCTCGGCCGGAATGGCTTGCCGTTCTTCACCAGCCAGGGTGTGTCGCGCATCGCCAGGACGGGAATCTGATGCTCGGCGAACGCCTTCCAGATTCCGATGTAGTTGGCCGGCATGGTGTCACCGGGTTTGATGTTCCACGGCCGCGTCGAGGTGGTGAACACATAGTCGGGGTGGTCCTCGATCAGCTTCGCCATCACCCGCTCGTTCCACTGTCGGCACTTGGGATAAGGCCGGTTGTCGCCCATGATGCGCGGCGATTTCTCGGTGGTCAGCGGGCAGCCCATCTTGAGATAGGTCACCACCTTGAAGCCGTGCTCCCTGCCGAGGATGTCCAGGGCGGTGATCCAGTGTTCGGCGTGCGAGCCGCCGGCCAGCGCAATGGTGCGCGATGCCGAGGGATCGCCATAGGTGCAGTTGATCACCTCTGTGTTGGCGAACGTGCTGATACAGCCGTCATCGGTCGACTGTGGCAGGTCGTCCTTGGCTTCGAGCGCGGTGGGCCGAAACGGTAACTGCGGTACGCGGATGTCATCGACCAACGCCCGCGCACCCGGGTAGCCCCCGCTGGTCAGCCCGGCCAGTTCGGTCCCGTCCGCGCGCTCGGTGGCCACATGTTCGCGCCAGGTGAACGCTGTTGCCGTCAGCGCCACGCCGAGCAGCGCGATGACGGTGCCGCCGACGGCGGCCGGCCGGCTCAGCCGCTGCCGCCAGGTCAGGTCCGCGGACCGCGCGACCCGGCCGTCCGTCCGTCGCGGGGAACGCAGCGGTTCCTCGACGAAGCGCATCGTGAGGTAGGCCAGGAAGCCGGAGACCAGCAGAATCACCAGGCCGTCGGCGAACTGGGCGTGCGCTCCGCCAGTGTGGGCGAGCCAGAAGATCAGCAGTGGCCAGTGCCACAGGTACAGCGAGTAGGCCATCGACCCGAGCATGACCAACGGAGCGGTCGCCAGCAGTCGGTTGGGCAGCGGCAGGCGGTCGCGGGTCGACGGCCGGGCCCCCCGGTTGGCCGCGGCGAGGATCAGCAGCATGGCGGCGCCGACCGGCACCAGCGCCCACGGCCCGGGGAATTCCTTGACACCGTCGATCAGTGCGCCGCAGGACAGGACGGCTACCAGGCCGACGGTTGCCAGCAGGCTGCGCAGCCACATCGGCCAGTTGACGTAGGGGACCAGCGCACCGGCCAGGACGCCCAGCAGCAGCTCCCAGCCTCGGGCGAAGCTGTTGTAGTAGGCGGCGACCTGATCCTGCTGATGGGCGATGACCGCGTAGACGAACGATGCCACTGTCAGGATGCTGAGTACCACGATGAAGGCACTCCGCAGTCGCCGGCCGCCCACCCGGCCGAACAGCGCGGCGAAGCCGAGCACCAGGATCAGGAACGCGACATAGAACTGACCCTGCACGGACATCGACCAGATGTGCTGAAGCGGTGATACGGTCTCACCCGCGCTTAGGTAGTTCGAGGCGGTGGCGGCCAGTTCCCAGTTCTGGTAGTAGCCGAGGCTCGCCAGGCTCTGGTCAGCGAAGGTTTCCCAGCGGGTCTGTGGCTGGATCAGAATCGTGAGCACGGCCGCGGCGGAGAGCACCACGATGAGCGCGGGCAGCAGCCGTCGCACCAGCCGTTTGACATGCGGCCACGGCGACAGCGACGCGTCCGGATGCAGCGCGGTGCGCAACAGCGAACTGCCGAAGAAAAAGCCGGAAAGAGCGAGAAACACGTCCACGCCGCCGGAGACCCGGCCGAACCAGACGTGGAAGACGGCCACCAGCGCGATCGCCACGCCGCGCAGACCATCGAGGTCATGGCGATACGAGGCGCGCCGCTCGGCGGTGCCGGCGGCGCGTACGGACAGGCCCGGGGCCGTCGGAGTCGGCGGCCGGGTCAGGGTGAGGGTGGCCATGATCGACCGTCAATCTACCAACTCAAACGGCGGCTAATCTGCGGCGGAACATCGCCCGGATAGGCTGCCCACCGTGTCGGCGTTGTCTCCGCAGCAGATCAGCGCCATCGATGCCGCCCACATCTGGCACCCCTACAGCACCATCGGTGCCCGCGGTGCGGCCGGGACGATACCGCCGGTCGTGGCGGTGGGAGCCGATGGTGCCTGGCTCACGGTGGTCCGGGACGGTGCCGAGGTCCGGGTCCTCGACGCGATGGCCTCGTGGTGGACTGCGGTGCACGGACACGGGCATCCGGTTCTCGACGCGGCGCTGACCACGCAGTTGCAGACGATGAATCACGTCATGTTCGGCGGACTCACCCATGAGCCGGCGGCCCGGTTGGCCCGGCTGCTGGTGGACATCACACCGGCCGGACTCGACACTGTGTTCTTCTCAGACTCCGGGTCGGTGAGCATCGAGGTCGCGGTCAAGATGGCTCTGCAGTACTGGCGCAGTGCGGGCCGGCCCGGCAAACACCGCTTGATGACCTGGCGGGGCGGCTACCACGGTGACACCTTCACCCCGATGGGCGTCTGCGATCCCGAAGGCGGAATGCACTCGATATGGGCCGACGTGCTGGCCGAGCAGATTTTCGCACCTTCGGTACCGGCTGACTACGACCCCCGTTATGTGGCCGTCTTCGAGGAGCAGTTACGTCTGCACGCCGGGGAACTGGCCGCGGTGATCGTCGAACCGCTGGTCCAGGGCGCCGGCGGGATGAGGTTTCACGATCCGAGGTATCTGGCGGATCTGCGGGCGATCTGCGATCGCCACGGTGTGCTGCTGATCTTCGATGAAATCGCCACCGGTTTCGGGCGGACCGGGGAACTGTTCGCCGCCGACCACGCCGGGGTCACCCCGGACATCATGTGCGTCGGTAAGGCGTTGACCGGCGGCTATCTCACCCTCGCAGCCACGCTGTGCACCCGTCGCCTTGCCGACGCCATCAGCGCTGGACAGCCCGGTGCGCTGATGCACGGCCCCACCTTCATGGCCAATGCGCTGGCGTGTGCCGTGGCGGTGGCGTCGGTGGAGCTGCTGCTGAGCCAGGACTGGAGGATCCGGGTCGCTGAGATCGGTGCCGGCTTGGCGGCCGGACTGCAACCGGCCCGGGCACTGCCGGCCGTCGCCGATGTCCGGGTCTTCGGTGCCATCGGCGTGATCGAGACGCACCATCCCGTCGACCTGAGTGTGGCCACCCCGGTGGCACTCGACCACGGCGTTTGGCTGCGGCCGTTTCGCAACCTCGTCTACGCTATGCCGCCGTTCATCTGCACGTCGGGGGAGATCGATCGGATCACCTCGGCCATGGTCGCGGTGGCTCGCACCCTAGGGTAGGGACGACACGACAGGGTAGGGATGACATGACCCCGGAAACCGACACCTCGCCGCTGGACTGGCTGGACAGCGTGCAGAGCAGGCGCCGGGCAGCCGGGCTGCGTCGCACGCTGCGACCCCGGGCCGCCGCCGGCTCCGAGGTCGATCTGGCCTCGAACGACTACCTGGGCCTGTCCCGGCACCCGGAGGTCATCGACGGCGCCGTGCGCGCGCTGTACACCTGGGGCGCCGGCTCGACCGGCTCGCGGCTGGTGACCGGCAACACCGAACTGCACGAGGAGTTCGAATCCGCACTGGCCACCTTCGTCGGCGCCGAGACCGCCCTGGTGTTCTCATCGGGATACACCGCGAATCTCGGCGCGGTGACCAGCCTCTCGGGACCGGGCTCGCTGGTGGTGTCCGACGCCGCCGCGCACGCCTCGCTGGTGGACGGCTGCCGGTTGTCGCGGGCCCGGGTCGTGGTCGCCCCGCACCGGGATGTGCGTGCCGTCGAGGCGGCGCTGGCCGGCCGCGCCGAGGAGCGGGCGATGGTGGTCACCGACTCGGTTTTCAGCGCCGACGGTGCGCTGGCCCCGCTGCGTGAACTGCACGACATCTGCCGTGCCCACCGGGCGTTGCTGCTCGTCGATGAGGCACACGGCCTCGGGGTACGCGGCGCCGGCGGTCGCGGGTTGGTGCACGAGGCGGGCCTGGCCGGGGCCCCCGATGTGGTGATGACGACGACGTTGTCCAAGGCGCTGGGCAGCCAGGGCGGGGCGGTGCTGGGGTCACCGGCCGTCCGGGATCATCTCGTCGACTCCGCGCGTCCATTCATCTTCGACACCGGCCTGGCCCCCGCCGCGGTCGGTGCCGCTGCGTCGGCGCTGCGGATTCTCGCTGACGAGCCGGGTCGCGCCCGGGCCGTAGTCGAGCGTGCCCACACTCTCGCCGAGATATGCGGGGTGACTGAGCTGCCGCAGTCCGCGGTGGTCTCGGTCATCCTCGGCGACCCGGAAGCTGCGGTGGCCGCGGCCACCGCGTGTCTGGGGGCCGGGGTCCGGGTGGCCTGCTTTCGGCCGCCGACCGTGCCTCCCGGCACATCTCGGTTGCGGCTGACCGCGCGGGCTTCGCTGACCGACGACGAGATGGACCTGGCCCGCCGGGTCCTGACGGCGGTCCTGGCTCCCGGCGCCTGATGACCATCGTCGTTGTCACCGGCACCGGCACCGGCGTCGGCAAAACCGTCGCCACCGCCGCACTCGCCTGCCACGCCCGCGGCGCCGGACTGGACGTGGCGGTCTGTAAACCGGTCCAGACCGGATTCGGCCCGGCGGGGCAGGGGGATGACGACCTCGCCGAGATCGCCCGGCTGTCCGGGGTCGACCGGCTGGTGTCGGTGGCCCGTTACCCCGATCCGCTGGCCCCGGCCGCTGCCGCCGAAACGATAGGACGGCAGCTGCCGTCCGCCAGCGAGATCCTGGCCGCCATCCGCGAAGTCGACCTGCCCGGCCGGCTGACCCTGGTCGAGGGAGCCGGCGGGCTGTTGGTGGAGATAGCCGCGTCGGGGGTCACTCTGCGTGACCTCGCCACCGAACTCGGGGCCCCGGTGCTAGTGGTGTGTGAAGCCGGGCTGGGAACTCTGAACCACACCGCACTGACGCTGGAAGCCCTTGAGAGCAAGGCCCTTTCGTGCGCAGGGTTGGTGATCGGTTCTTGGCCGGCCGGCCCGGGGTCGGCGGAGTCCTACAACCGTGGAGCGCTGGCGCGACTGGCGCCGTTGCGTGCTGTTCTGCCGGCCGGGTCCGGTGCCCTCGCGCCGGCCCGCTTCGCGACGATGAGCAGCCGGGCGTTCGATCCGGACTGGGTCGCCGGGCTGGCCTGAGGTGACGCATTCCATCGAGTTGCTGCTCGATGCCCGCAGTGACGCGGTGATCCGCTCGCTGTGGCGTGCACTGGACGAGGCCGGTCTGCCGAGCCAGGTTCGGGTGAAGTCGTCGACGAACCGGCCGCACGTCACGCTGCTGGCAGCGCAGCGGATCGGCCCCGGCGTCGATGAGCCTCTGCGCGGGTTGCGCGACAGGTTCCCGCTGGGGGTCCTGGTGGGTGCGCCGCTGGTGTTCGGTGGGCCCAGACTCACGCTGGCGCGGCTGATCGTCCCGTCGGCCGGCTTGCTCGAGCTGCACGCAGAGGTCTACCGACTGGCCCGGCCGCAGGTGATTGAAGAGCCCTTCCCGCATTGCCGGCCGGGGCACTGGACGCCCCACGTGACACTGGGTAGGCGGCTCACCGGCGAGCAGATCGGCGCGGCGCTGGAGGTGGCCAACCGAGCCGTCGGAGAAGTCGCTGCCGATGCGGTGGGGCTTCGCCGCTGGGACGGAGACCAGCGCGTCGATTACCCGCTGGTGGGCTGAACCGCCGGATGGGGCGCCGGCGCAGGCGTGGACTAGCCTGTGCTGCGTGACCCAGGCTGCTGTCGATGTCCTTTCCCAGGCCCGCGAGCAGGTCCTCGACCGCGGCGAGGGATTATCCCGCCGGCAGGTTCTCGACGTGCTCCTACTGCCCGATGACCGACTCGAGGAACTGCTGGCGCTGGCCCACGACGTCCGGATGCGCTGGTGCGGTCCGGAGGTCGAGGTCGAGGGCATCATCAGCCTCAAGACCGGAGGCTGCCCGGAGGACTGCCACTTCTGCGCCCAATCCGGGCTGTTCGCCTCCCCGGTGCGCAGCGCCTGGCTCGACATCCCCAGCCTGGTGGAAGCGGCCAAGCAGACCGCCAAGACCGGCGCCACCGAGTTCTGCATCGTCGCCGCCGTCCGCGGGCCGGACGAACGGCTGATGGCCCAGGTCGCCGCCGGTATCGAGGCGATCCGCAACGAGGTCGATATCCACATCGCCTGTTCGCTTGGCATGCTTGATTCCGGCCAGGTCGAGCGACTCGCCGCGATGGGCGTGCACCGCTACAACCACAACCTCGAGACCGCGCGGTCGTTCTTCCCGAACGTTGTCAGCACCCACACCTGGGAGGAACGCCGGGACACCCTGCAGATGGTGCGCGAGGCCGATATGCAGGTGTGTTGCGGTGGCATCCTCGGGATGGGGGAGACGCTGGAGCAGCGCGCCGAGTTCGCCGTCGAGTTGGCCGAACTCGATCCGCACGAGGTTCCGCTGAACTTCCTCAACCCCCGGCCCGGAACGCCGTTCGGTGACCTCGCGGTCATGCCGGCCGCCGAAGCGCTCAAGGCGGTCGCGGCCTTCCGGTTGGCGCTGCCGCGGACCATGCTGCGCTTCGCCGGCGGCCGGGAGATCACCCTCGGCGACCTCGGGGCCAAACAGGGCATTCTCGGCGGTATCAACGCGGTGATCGTCGGCAACTACCTGACCACGCTGGGCCGGCCGGCCGAGTCCGATCTGGAACTGCTCGGGGACCTGCAGATGCCGATCAAGGCCCTCAACGCCACCATCTAAGGATGGCGCACCAACTGCCCGAACCCGTGGCTGCCGGCGGGTACGACGTCCATACCGGGGTTGCACTCGGCGGTGCCGCCCCGGCGGCCCCCTCGCTGGGGCTGGAACCGCCCCGGTTCTGCTCCGGGTGTGGCCGGCGGATGGTGGTGCAGGTGCGCCCGGACGGATGGTGGGCCGAGTGCTCCCGGCACGGACGGGTGGACTCGACCGACCTGGAAGCCGAGAGGTGATGCCGTCACCGCGTCGGTCCCGACGCTCAGCCGCGCTGGCCGTCATTGTGCTGCTTGCCGTTTGCGGTGCGGGACTCGGCGCGCTGTGGTCCCGGATGGCACCGTCGATCCACACGGTGACCGTGCTTACCAGGTCCGGTGATCGGGTGGATGCGTACCTCGGAACCGAATCCGACAACCTCTTCGTCGCCGCGGCGATGCTGATCGGATTGCTGACGATGTTGGCGATCGTCTCGGCGGTTCTGGTGTGGCAGTGGCGGCCGCACCGCGGGCCGATGCTGGTCACCGCGCTGTGGATCGGGCAGGTGGCGGCGGGGGCCGCCGCGGCCGGTGTCGGTGCGGTGCTGGTGCACTGGCGCTACGGCACACCCGATCATCAGGGCGTCCCGCTGAGCCCGGATAACCGGGTGCACTATTTCACCGAAGGGCCCGGGGTCTTTCTCGGGCACGGCCCGTTTCAGATCGCTCTGACTCTGCTGCTGCCCGCGGCGCTGGCGTCCCTGACCTACGCATTGCTGGCGGTGGCCACCCCGCGGGACGATCTGGAGGCGTGGCCGCCGGAGGGGGCGGTGGCCGTTGGTCCGGCCCACCAACCCGGCATCGGCTTACAGCGGGCTGGGCCTATAGCGGGCGAAAGGGCACCCGGCCACCCAGCATGACGCGCGTGACGATCCCGCCGAGACGCCACATACCGGCGTAGGTGATCGGGTTGAGCAGCGTCGGCCACGTCGTCCGGACCAGATGGGCGTCCACCGGTCGGCCGGCGAACCGATCGGTCAGCCAGCGCAGCGTCATCGGCGCCGACATCGGATGCAGCAGCATATGTTCGCTGAACCGGTCCCGGTGGTAGGTGAGTTGGGCGCCGCCGGAGGAGTAGAGGTGGGCCAGCTCGTCGATATCGTCGACCGCGATAACCGAGTCGTGCACGGCCTGCACGATCAGCACCGGGGGACTCGGCACGGTGTTCCCCAGCCGAATCGCCTCGAAGACGTCCTGTACCTCCGGCATCGCCAGCACCTCCTCCAGCGGAGGATGTACCCAGCGATCCATGTCATGCCTGAAATGCCTGATCAAGGCCTCGCCGGTGGTCAGGTGCTCCAGTCGTCGCAGCAGCGCCCGACCGGAGTCGGTGGCGTTCTCCTCGATGACCCGGTTCAGATCTGGATAGGTCTTGGCCAGGGCCGCCACCACCAGGGCGGGCAGGGCGGCGAACTTGGTGCCGTTGAGTCGGCGGAAGGTGTTGCCGAGGTTGCCTACCGGCGACCCCAGCACGGCGCCGACGATATTGAGCTCGGGTGCGTAGTCGTCGTGCACCTCGGCCGCCCAGGCGCTGGCCAGACCGCCCCCGGAGTATCCCCACAGTCCGATCCGGCTGTCGGTGGCAAGGCCGAACCGCTCGAAGTTCAGGGTGGCGCGGAGCCCGTCGAGCACCCGGTATCCGGGCTCGTGCGGGGTTCCCCACATCCCATCGCGACCCTCGTGGTCGGGGACCGAGACCACCCAGCCCTCGGCGACCGCGGCCGCCATCAGCAGATACTCGAACTGCGAGAGCGCACCGGCCGCCCGGGCCCGCCGGCGCAGCGCGTAGGAGGGGAAACAGCGTGACGTGACGGCATCGATTGCGCACTGGTAGGACACCACGTGGCGGGGCTGGCTTCGGGTGTGTCCGGCCGGCACCAGCACGGTGGTGACGGTGGCTTCCGGCTCGCCTTTTCGGTTGGTGGTGCGGTAGAGCAGTTGGGTGGCGCGCACCTTCTGCGGAACCAGCCCTAGGAAACCCATCTCAACGTCGCGGGATCGCAGCACCGTGCCCGGTTCCGCATGCTGGAAGCCGGCGGGCGGGTCGTAGAACGGATCATCCGACGGCAACACCGGCCGGCTGCCTCGCCGCACCTCATCATGCGGTGGCTGGCCAATCCACTCGGGGCTTACCGCCCCTTCTGCGCTTGTCATCACGTCAGTTGTACCTTAAGAGGGGTCTAAGATTCTAGTGGCGCACTCGGGTGGCCTGAGCGCCGCGAATTCGTCGGTGACCCGCAATCGGGATTCGGTGAAGCGATAGAGGGCGGCCGGCCGTCCGCCGTTGCGGCCCGGATGGGCGGTCGTTCCGGTCGGCACGATCACTCCGCGGCGGGTCAGTACCCGCTGAAGATTGGTTGCGTCCACCTGATGGCCCAGGGCCGCGCCGTAGATGTCCCGAAGTGTCGATACCGCGAAATCCGCTGGGGCCAGACCAAATCCGATATTCGTATAAGACAGCTTGGCGGCCAGCCGGGAATGGGCGTAGGCCACCATCGGGGCGTGGTCGAACGCCATCGGGGGCAGATCGTCGACGGGGTGCCAGCGGGTGTCCTGCGGTAGTGCCGGGGTGGCGGGGGAGGGCACCAGGCCCAGAAAGGTCGAGGCGATGGTTCGGGCGCCGGGCATCCTGGCCGGGTCGGAGAAGGCGGCCAACTGTTCCAGATGTGCCACTTCGCGCAGGTCGACCTTCTCCGCGAGCTGACGGCGCACCGACGTGCTGAGGTCCTCGTCGGCGCCGAGGCGCCCGCCGGGCAGCGACCAGCGACCCCGCTCGGGGGCCAGTGCCCGCTGCCACAGCAGCACGTTGAGGTCGGGTTTGCCGGAAGCCGGCTCGCGCACCTGGAATACGACGGCCAGCACCTCGTGCGCAGTGCTATCATTGGGCATGTTTTCGATTATAAGTCGAAAACCCTGGAAAGGTAGGAGCCCGCGATGACCGTCGTGGATCCGTTTCATGCCCGGGTGGACGACCTGGCCGACCGTATCGTCGACAGTCCCGGCGGCTACACCGGCATCGACGGTGACCGGCGGTGGGCTGCCGAGGTCCGACGGTTGGCCACCCTGCGCAACGCGACCATCCTCGCGCACAATTATCAGCTTCCGGAGATCCAGGACATCGCCGACCATGTGGGCGATTCACTGGCCCTGTCTCGGATCGCGGCCGAGGCGGCCGAGGACACCATTGTGTTCTGCGGGGTTCACTTCATGGCCGAGACCGCCAAGATCCTCAGCCCCGACAAGACGGTCCTGATCCCGGATCGGCGGGCCGGCTGTTCGCTGGCCGACTCCATCACCGCGGAGGAGTTGCAGGCCTGGAAAGACGACCATCCGGGCGCGGTCGTCGTGTCCTATGTCAACACCACCGCTGCGGTGAAGGCGCTCACCGACATCTGCTGCACTTCATCCAATGCCGTGGAGGTGGTCGCCTCGATCCCCGCCGACCGGCCGGTGCTGTTCTGTCCCGATCAGTTCCTCGGCGCCCATGTCCGCCGGGTGACAGGTAGGACGAATATGCACATCTGGGCGGGCGAATGCCATGTCCACGCCGGTATCAACGGAGACGAACTAGCCGCCCAGGCCCGCAACCATCCCGACGCGGAGCTGTACGTCCACCCCGAATGCGGTTGCGCCACCTCGGCGCTGTACCTGGCCGGTGAGGGCGCCGTCCCGGCGGACCGGGTGAAGATCCTCTCCACCGGGGGCATGCTTGAGGCCGCCCGGGCCTCCCGCGCCGAGCAGGTGCTGGTCGCCACCGAGGTCGGGATGCTGCATCAGTTGCGCAAGGCTGCGCCGGGCGTCGACTTCCGGGCGGTCAACGACCGGGCCTCCTGTCGGTACATGAAGATGATCACCCCGGCCGCGCTACTTCGCTGTCTGGTCGACGAGGTCGACGAAGTCGATGTCGATCCCCGGATTTCGGCCGAGGCCCGGGCCAGCGTCCAGCGGATGATCGAGATCGGTAATCCGGGCGGCGGGGAATGACATCCGGCTTCGGCTGTGGCGGCAGGTCGGGTCTGGATTGGCAGCAGCGCGCCGACGTCGTGGTGATCGGTACCGGGGTCGCGGGCCTCGCCGCCGGCCTCGCGGCCGCCCGCCGGGGTGCTAGCACGGTCGTTCTGAGCAAGGCCGCGGAGCCGGAAGGGGCGACCGCCACCTTCTACGCTCAGGGCGGTATCGCGGTAGTGCTGCCGCGCACCGATGACAGTATCGAGTCGCACGTACGGGACACCCTGGTCGCGGGGGCCGGTTTGTGCGATCCCGACGCAGTGGGCTCGATCGTGGCCGACGGGTATTCGGCGGTGGCCGACCTGATCGCGGACGGCGCCCGCTTCGACGAACGCTCGCCGGGGCATTGGGCGCTGACCCGGGAGGGCGGACACTCCCGCCGGCGCATCATGCACGCCGGCGGGGATGCCACCGGCGCGGAGGTTCAGCGCGCCATGGATCGGGCCGCGGCCGGCCTCGACATCCGCCGCAACCACACCGCCCTCCAGGTGCTGCACGACGGATCGCAGGTCACCGGGGTGCTGGTGCGTAGTTGCGACGGACTGGGCGTGGTCCACGCCCCGTCGGTGATCGTCGCGACCGGCGGTCTGGGCCACCTCTACAGCGCCACCACGAACCCGGAGGGTTCCACCGGCGATGGGATCGCGCTGGCGCTGTGGGCCGGCGTGGGCGTCACCGATCTGGAATTCATCCAGTTCCACCCGACCATGCTGTTCGACCCGCTGGGCACCGGCCGTCGGCCGTTGATCACCGAGGCGCTGCGCGGGGAGGGCGCGGTGCTGCGCGACGCCCGGGGCGACTCGGTGACCGCCGGGGCGCACCCGATGGGTGACCTGGCTCCGCGTGACGTGGTGGCCGGCGCCATCGACGCGCGACTGCGGGAGACCGGCGACGCCTGCGTCTACCTTGATGCGCGCGGTGTCGAACGCCTTGAGCAGCGCTTCCCGACGGTGACCGAGGCCTGCCGGCGGGCCGGTATCGAGCCGGCCCGCGAGGCGATTCCGGTGGTGCCCGGCGCCCACTACAGCTGCGGGGGAGTCGGCACCGATGTGCATGGGCGCACCGATTTACCGGGCCTGTTGGCCGCCGGGGAAGTGGCGCGGACCGGTATGCACGGTGCCAACCGACTGGCCTCCAACAGCCTGCTCGAGGGGCTCGTGGTTGGCGGCCGGGCCGGGCGCGTTGCCGTCGAACATGCCCGTGTGGCTGGTGCGCCGATGGCGAAAGCCGTTGTGGAACAACACGATGCGCTTGATCGCCGAACGCTGCAACAGGCGATGACACGGTGGGCATCGGTGGTCCGGGACGGCGACGGGCTGCGGGGGGGTCTCGCCGCCGTGCTCGGGGACGTGCCGACGCGGCCGATGTCGTCTCGGGCCGACTTCGAGGACATCGCGCTGACGGCCACAGCCCGGGCAGTGGCCGCCGCGGCGCTGGCCCGCACCGAGAGCCGCGGGTGTCACCACCGCAGCGACTACCCGGACACCGATCCCGGCCAGGCGGTCAGTCGCACGATGGACAGCCGGCCGGCCGCCGTCGCGCGATGAAGCTCACATCTGAGGAGCAGGCCGAGGCGCTTGCGGTCATCCGCCGCGGCCTGGACGAAGACCTGCGGTACGGCCCCGATGTGACCACCCTGGCGACGGTCCCCGCCGAGGCGACCACCGAGGCGGCGCTGGTCGCTCGCGAACCCGGGGTGGCCGCCGGGGTGGACATCGCCCTGCTGGTGCTCGACGAGGTGCTGGGTGCGGGCGACTACCGGGTGCTCGACCGTGTCGAGGACGGCGCCGGGTTGCAGCCCGGGCAGCCGTTGCTTCGGGTGCAAGCCGACACCCGGGGACTGCTCACCGCGGAGCGAACCCTGCTGAACCTGGTCTGCCACCTGTCCGGCATCGCCACCGCGACGGCCTCGTGGGTGGCGGCGGTCGAGGGCACCAAAGCGAAAATCCGTGACACCCGAAAGACGCTGCCCGGTCTGCGGGTGCTGCAGAAGTACGCGGTGCGGGTCGGCGGTGGAGTCAACCACCGGATGGGTCTGGGGGATGCGGCGCTGATCAAGGACAACCATGTCGCGGCGGCCGGTTCGGTGGTGGCCGCGTTGCGCGCTGTCCGAGCCGCCGCTCCCGGGGTGTCGTGCGAGGTCGAGGTGGACACCCTCGAGCAGCTCGACGAGGTGCTGGCCGAGGACGTGCAGCTGGTCCTGCTGGACAACTTTCCGGTCTGGCAGACCCAGATCGCGGTCCAACGCCGCGCTGCGCGTGCGCCCGGCGTGTTATTGGAGTCCTCCGGCGGGCTCTCTCTCGACACCGCCGCCGAGTACGCCGGCACTGGAGTGGACTACCTCGCGGTCGGATCGCTCACCCACTCGGTTCGGGTGCTGGACATCGGCTTGGACCTTTAGCCGGCGATGTCGGCGACGAAAACGCCCACGCCACGCCGAGTAGCCGTTCTCGCCATACCGGGCAGCGACGGGTCGTCGGTCCCAGCCTCCATGATGCGCGGGTTCACCAGATGCACATCGTGCCTGCCCAGTCGGATGTCGGCCTCGCCGGCGGCCAGGATGTTCTTCACCCAGTTGGTTTTGCCGTGCGCCAGCATGATCGCCACCGTGCCGCCCTTGCGGAAGGCCGACACCGCGGTCGTCAATCGGCGTCCGGACTTGCGCCCGCGGTGGGAGATCAGGGTGACTCCAGGGGTGAAAGGAGCCAGCCGAATCACAACCGGGTTGATGTAGCGGATCTGGAAGTTCTCGAACCACACCGGAAACTTCATCGGTACGCCGGGAGCATCGTTGGGGTGATCTTTTCTGTGATCCCTCGTGGACATGGATCGCATCCTGCTTGCCAGTTCCCGGGACCACAAGTGCTGGTGCCCACCCCGTGCGACAAAGGGCACCCTAGGTCAGGGATTGTCGCTCCAAGGTGGGCAAAAATCACATGGGGAACCTGGGACGCGGTGGCGCCACCTGAGCGCCGTGAACGCCCGCAGGGAACCGCCACGGCGACACTCCAGCAGCCGCCACGCAGGCCGTGGGTCAGGGGTCGCCAGCGACTGAACCGCGCCGGCTCCAGGCGAGATGCTGATCGGGCCGGACCCGCCGATGAACGCCAGCCAGATATCCCACCGCAACCCGGCCTTATCCAGCCACACCACATCGATGCGGACTTGATTTTCTTATCGCTGGACCGATCAGGGACAATTGCGGGAATGACCAGCTTCGCGATGTCCCGGATCGACCTGCGCGGCCGCACCATGTCCGCGGCGCAGTTGCGCAGGGCGCTGCCCCGCGGCGGGGTGGACGTCGACGCGGTAGTGCCCACCGTCCGGCCGATCGTCGATGAGGTCGCCGAGCGCGGCGCTGTCGCCGCCCTGGAGTACGGCGCGCGGTTCGACGGCGTCCGCCCGGACACCGTGCGGGTCCCTGTTGCCGAGCTCGAGCGTGCGCTGATGCGGCTGGATCCCGACATCCGAGCCGCTCTCGAGGTCGCCATCGAGCGCACCCGCGCCGTGCACGCCGACCAACGCCGCACCGACACCACCACGCTGTTCGGCTCCGGAGCCGCGGTCACCGAGCGCTGGGTACCGGTGGAGCGCGTCGGCCTGTACGTGCCGGGCGGCACCGCGGTCTATCCCTCCAGCGTGGTGATGAACGTGGTGCCCGCCCAGACCGCCGGGGTGGAGTCGCTGGTGGTCGCCAGCCCGCCGCAGGCCGGTTTCGGTGGGCTGCCGCACCCGACGATCCTGGCCGCCGCTGCCCTGCTCGGTGTGGAGGAGGTGTGGGCGGTCGGCGGGGCGCAGTCTGTTGCCCTGATGGCTTACGGAGGGACCGACACCGACGGGGCGGAGTTGGCGCCGGTGGACATGATCACCGGTCCGGGCAACATCTATGTGACTGCCGCCAAACGGATCTGCCGCTCGCAGGTCGGCATCGACTCCGAGGCCGGGCCCACCGAGATCGCCATCCTGGCCGATCACACCGCCGACCCCGTGCACGTGGCTGCTGATCTGATCAGCCAGGCCGAGCACGACGTGATGGCCGCCAGCGTGCTGGTCACCGACAGCCTCGAACTGTCGGATGTCACTGATGCCGAGTTGGCCGTGCAGTTGCAGACCACCAAGCACCGGGAGCGGGTCACCGAGGCCCTCGGCGGCCCCCAGTCGGCCATCGTGCTGGTCGATGACATCGACACCGGCGTGCGGGTGGTCAACGCCTACGCCGCCGAGCACCTGGAGATCCAGACCGCCGACGCCGCCGGGGTGGCTTCCCGGATCCGTGCCGCCGGAGCGATCTTCGTCGGTCCGTGGACACCGGTGAGCCTGGGGGACTACTGCGCCGGATCAAATCACGTGCTGCCGACCGCCGGGTGCGCGCGGCACTCCAGCGGGCTGTCGGTGCAGACCTTCCTGCGCGGCATTCACGTCGTGGACTACACCGAAGCGGCACTCAAAGACGTTGCCGGGCATGTCATCACCCTAGCCAAGGCCGAAGACCTGCCCGCCCACGGCGAGGCAGTGCGCCGGAGGTTTGAACGGTGACAGCAGGTCAGCAGGTGGGTCTGGGCGACCTGCCGTTGCGGGAGAACCTGCGCGGCAAGTCGGCTTACGGAGCCCCGCAACTCGACGTCCCGGTGCGGCTGAACACCAACGAGAATCCGCACCCGCCGAGCCGGGCACTGGTCGACGACGTCGCCGAATCGGTGCGGGCCGCCGCGGCGCACCTGCACCGCTATCCGGACCGGGACGCGGTCGCACTGCGCCGCGATCTGGCCGGCTATCTGGCCGACCGCACCGGCGCGCACGTGGGTGTCGAGAACGTCTGGGCGGCAAACGGGTCCAACGAAATTCTGCAGCAACTGCTGCAGGCCTTCGGCGGGCCCGGCCGGGCCGCGATCGGTTTCGTGCCGTCCTACTCGATGCACCCGATCATCGCCGACGGTACCCAGACCAGCTGGATCGAAGCGGCCCGGGCGCCCGACTTCAGCCTCGATGTGGACATCGCCGTCGACGAGATCCGCAGCGCCAGGCCCGACGTCGTCTTCGTCACCAGCCCGAACAACCCGACCGGACAGAGCATTGCCCTGGCCGACCTGCGCCGGTTACTGGATGCGATGACCGGCGGGATGCTCGTCGTCGACGAGGCCTACGGCGAATTCTCGGCCCAGCCCAGCGCCATCGCGTTACTCGAGGACTACCCGGCCCGGCTGATCGTCAGCCGCACCATGAGCAAGGCATTCGCCTTCGCCGGCGGCCGGCTGGGCTATCTGGTGGCCGCCCCGGCGGTGATCGAGGCGCTCCTGCTGGTGCGGCTGCCGTATCACCTCTCGGCGCTCACCCAGGCGGCCGCTCGGGCGGTACTGCGCCACGCCGACGACACGCTGGCGTCGGTGGCGGCGTTGGTGGCCGAACGAATCCGGGTCAGTGCCGCTCTGGACGGCATGGGATTCCGGGTGATCCCGAGCGACGCTAACTTCGTGCTGTTCGGCCTGTTCGGCGATGCGCCGGCGGCCTGGGAGCGTTACCTGGCTGACAGGGTGCTGATCCGCGACGTCGGCATCCCCGGCCACCTGCGGGTGACCATCGGTCTGCCGGACGAGAACGACGCCTTCCTGGCGGCCAGTCGGAAACTGTCCGCTACGCAGCTTGTCCAGCCCTTAGGAGCGTCATGACCGACAGCACATCCCGCCGTGCCCGGGTGGAACGTAAGACCCGCGAGTCCGACATCGTCGTCGAGATCGACCTCGACGGCACCGGCAAGGTCGCGATCGACACCGGAGTGCCGTTCTTCGACCATATGCTGACCGCACTGGGCAGCCACGCCAGCTTCGATCTGATGGTGACCGCGCGCGGGGACGTCGAGATCGAAGGGCACCACACCGTCGAGGACACCGCCATCGTGCTGGGAACCGCGCTGGGACAGGCACTCGGGGACAAAAGGGGGATCCGCCGCTTCGGCGACGCGTTCATCCCGATGGACGAGACCCTGGCGCACGCCGCCGTGGACGTATCGGGCCGGCCGTACTTCGTGCACACCGGCGAACCGGACTATCTGGTGGATTTCACCATCGCCGGATCCGGTGTGCCTTACCACACCGTCATCAACCGGCACGTCTTCGAATCGCTGGCTGCCAACGCCCGTATCGCCCTGCATGTGCGGACCCTCTACGGCCGCGACCCGCACCACATCACCGAGGCCCAGTACAAGGCGGTGGCCCGGGCCCTGCGGGCGGCCGTCGAGCCCGATCCGCGGGCGGTGGGCGTGCCCTCCACCAAAGGTGTTCTGTGACAGCACGTTCAATCGTTGTTCTGGACTACGGTTCGGGCAACCTCCGGTCGGCTGCGCGTGCGCTGGAGCGGGTCGGCGCCGATGTCACGGTGACCGCGGACCGGTCGGCGGCACTGGCCGCCGACGGACTGGTGGTTCCCGGAGTGGGCGCGTTCGAAGCCTGCATGGCCGGACTACGGGCGATCAGCGGCGAGGACATCATTGCCGACCGGGTCGCGGCCGGCCGGCCGGTGCTCGGTGTCTGTGTCGGGATGCAGATCCTGTTTGCCCACGGTGTGGAGTTCGGCGTCGATACCCCCGGCACCGCGCTGTGGCCGGGTTCGGTGACCCGACTGGACGCCCCGGTCATCCCGCACATGGGCTGGAATGTCGTCGATGCCGCGCCCGGAAGCAGGCTGTTCAAGGGTATCGACCCAGACACCCGGTTCTACTTCGTGCACTCCTACGCCGCCCAGGTGTGGGAGGGCAGCCCCGACGCGCTGCTGACCTGGGCCACCCACCACACGCGCTTTCTCGCCGCCGTCGAGGACGGGCCGCTGGCGGCGACACAATTTCATCCGGAGAAGAGCGGTGACGCCGGTGCGGCGCTGCTCGCGAATTGGGTTGAGGGACTGTGACACAGAAACTGACCGATGGCACGCCATTGATTTTGCTTCCTGCCGTCGACGTGGTCGACGGTCGCGCGGTGCGCCTGGTGCAGGGCAAGGCCGGCAGTGAGACCGAGTACGGCTCGGCGCTGGAGGCCGCCCTGACCTGGCAGCGTGACGGCGCCGAGTGGATCCACCTGGTTGACCTGGACGCGGCGTTCGGCCGCGGCAGCAATGCCGAACTGCTGGCCGAGGTGGTGCGGACGCTGGAGGTCAATGTCGAGTTGTCCGGCGGCATCCGCGACGACGAGTCGCTACGGGCGGCGCTGGCCACCGGATGTACCCGGGTCAACATCGGCACCGCGGCACTGGAGAACCCGCAGTGGTGCGCCCGCGCGATCGCCGAACACGGCGACCGGGTCGCCGTCGGTCTGGACGTTCAGGTGATCGATGGCGAGCACCGGCTGCGCGGGCGCGGCTGGGAGACCGACGGCGGCGATCTGTGGCTCGTGCTGGAACGCCTTGACAGTGAGGGCTGTTCGCGGTTCGTGGTCACCGACGTCACCAAGGACGGCACCCTCACCGGGCCCAACCTGGACCTGCTCGAGGGGGTCGCGGAGTGCACCGACGCTCCGGTGATCGCTTCCGGCGGGGTGTCCAGCCTGGAGGATCTGCGGGCGATTGCCACCCTCACCGGCAGCGGTGTCGAGGGCGCGATCGTCGGTAAGGCGCTCTATGCCGGCCGCTTCACCCTGCCCGAGGCGCTGGCCGCGGTGAGCCGCTGAGGTGGGTGATCTGGAGGCGCTGGTCGCCGAAGCCGCAGCGATCCTGGACCGGGCAGCGGTGCCGTTCGTCGCCGGGCACCGCGCGGACTCGGCGGTGGCCAAGAAGGGCAACGACTTCGCCACCGAAGTCGACCTCGCGCTGGAACGGCAGATCGGTGCCGACCTGTTGTCGGCCACCGGAATCGGCGTGCATGGTGAGGAATTCGGCGGCGCGGACCTCGAGGCGTCCCTGGTGTGGGTGCTCGACCCGATCGACGGCACCTTCAACTATGCGGCCGGCTCGCCGATGGCGGCCATTCTGCTCGGCCTGCTGCGCGACGGTGAACCGGTGGCCGGGCTGACCTGGCTGCCGTTCACC
>CAZGPT010000044.1:0-21266 GCA_964527015.1 uncultured Mycobacterium sp.
GATCGGTGGACAACCGCCCGGTGTAGGCCGGGGAGATCGAGGGTGACCGGTACTTCATATGCGGCATGTGCTGTCCTCCTGGTTGGGTTCTACAGATTCGCGAGTGCGGAACGGATATGTGAACGAATGCGCGATGCCGAGGTCGGAACCGGCAGCGGGCCGGGGTCTGCCGCTGAGGCGTTGGCGGCCCGGGCATGGACGAACGCCGCGGCCGCGGCGGCCTCCCCGGGTTCCAGGCCGGCGGCCAGCAACGCCCCGATCATGCCGGACAGGACGTCGCCGGACCCCGCGGTTGCCGCCCAGGAGCCATACGCCGGGTTGAGGAAGGTGGACCCCGCTTCCGGCGGCGCGATCACGGTCATATTGCCCTTGAGCAGCACGGTGGCACCGAGGGACTCGGCGAGCCGGCGGGCCGCACCAACCCGGTCCGCACCCACCGGTCCGAGACCGAAACGTTCGTATTCCCCGGCGTGCGGGGTCAGCACCGTCGGTGCGCGGCGGTCGCCGACCAGATGCGGGTGGGCCGCCAGCACGGTCAGCCCGTCGGCATCGACGATCACCGGAAGATCACTGCTGAGCACGTAGGTCAGGGCGTTGAGCGCGGCCCCGTCGGTACCCAGGCCCGGCCCGACCGCCCAGGCCTGGACCCGCCCGGCGGCGGCCGCACTGGGCGCGACGACGACCTCCGGCCAGTGCGAGACCACCTGCGCCGCGGCCGGACCGGCGTAGCGCACCATCCCGGAGGTGGCCGCGACCGCCGCGCCGGAGCACAGGATGGCCGCGCCCGGGTAGGCCGCCGAGCCGGCGACGATCCCGACGACGCCCTGGGTGTACTTGTCGTCCTGCGGCCCGGGTTGTGGCCAGAGCGCCCGCACATCGGCGGTGTCGAGACCGAGTAGATCGGTGCCGGGTAACTCCAGTCCGATGTCGATGAGCTCGACGCGGCCGCAATCCGCCAACGCATGCACGGGTTTGAGGCCGCCGAAGGTCACCGTGAGGGCCGCTCTGACGGCAGGTCCGGCGAGCGCGCCGGTATGCACATCGACGCCGCTGGGGATGTCGACGGCGACGACCGGAATCCCGGCGGCGGCCACCGCGTCGAAGATCGACGCCGCGGCCGGCCGCAACGGACCGGTACCGGAGATCCCCACCACGCCGTCGATCACCAGATCCACGCCCACCGGCACCGTGGCCACGACACGGCCACCGGCCGCGCGGAACGCCGCCAGGGCCCGGACATGGGTGCGCTCGGGGTTGAGCAGAATCGCGCTGGCAGCCACCCCCCGTCGGCGCAGGATGGTGGCTGACCACAGCGCGTCACCGCCGTTGTCCCCTGATCCGATCACCGCGCAGACCGACCGCCCCATCAGACCGGCGGTACGGCGACGCAGTTCGGCGGCGATCGCACCGGCCAGCCCGGTCGCGGCGCGCCGCATCAGGACACCGTCCGCCAAGGCGGCCAGCAGCGGGGCTTCGGCGGCCCGAATCTGCCCGGCGGTGTAGTAATGCCGCATCAGTGCACTACTCGACGGTCACGGACTTGGCCAGGTTGCGCGGCTTGTCCACATCGTAGCCGCGCGCGCGGGCCACGGAGGCAGCGAAGACCTGCAGCGGAATGGTGGACAGCAGGGGCTGGAAAAGCGTTGACACCGAGGGTATCTCGATCAGATGATCGGCATACGGGCGCACCGTGTCGTCGCCCTCCTCGGCGATCACGATGGTGACCGCGCCGCGGGCCTGGACCTCCCGGATGTTGCTGAGCAGTTTGCCGTGCAGCATCGCTGCGTTCTTAGGCGACGGCATAATCACGATGACCGGCAAACCCTCCTCGATCAGAGCGATCGGACCGTGCTTCAGTTCGCCGGCGGCGAAACCCTCGGCGTGCATATAGGCCAGTTCCTTCAGCTTCAGCGCTCCCTCCAGGGCGACGGGGTAGCCCACGTGGCGGCCCAGGAACAGCACCGCCGAGGAGGCCGCGAACCGCCGGGCGAGTTCGGAGACCGGGCCGATCCGGTCCAGTACCTCCGACACCAGATCGGGCATCGCCTCGAGCTGGCGGTACTCATGCTCGACCTCGTCGGGATACTTGGTGCCACGGGCCTGGGCCAATGCCAGACCGACGAGATAGTTCGCCGCCAGCTGAGCCAGGAAGGTCTTGGTGGCCGCCACCCCGATCTCCGGGCCGGCCCGGGTGTAGAGCACCGCGTCGGCCTCCCGCGGGATCTGACTGCCGTTGGTGTTGCAGATCGCCAGCACCTTGGCCTTCTGGGCTTTGGCGTGCCGCACCGCCTCCAGGGTGTCGGCGGTCTCACCGGACTGCGAGATCGCGATCACCAGGGTGCTGCGGTCCAGCACCGGATCGCGGTAGCGGAACTCGCTGGCCAGTTCCACCTCGACCGGCAGCCGGGTCCAGTGCTCGATGGCGTATTTGGCCAGCAGCCCGGAGTGGAAGGCGGTGCCGCAGGCGACGATGAAGACCTTGTCGATCTCGCGCAGTTCCTGGTCGGAGAGCCGCTGCTCGTCGAGGACGACGCGCCCGTCGGCAAAGTGGCCGAGCAGGGTCTCGGCCACCGCGGTCGGCTGTTCGGCGATCTCCTTGAGCATGAAGTAGTCGTAGCCGCCCTTCTCGGCGGCCGAGAGATCCCAATCGATATGAAACGGCCGGGCGTTGGCCGCATCATCGTTACCGTCGAAATCGGTGATCCGGTAGGAATCGGCGGTGATGACGACGGCCTGGTCCTGACCGAGCTCGACCGCCTCCCGGGTGTATTCGATGAACGCGGCGACATCTGAGCCCAGGAAGGTCTCCCCGACTCCGACCCCGATGACCAGCGGCGTGGAACGGCGCGCGGCGACGATGGTGCCCGGATCGCCGGCGTGGGCGAACACCAGCGTGAAATGACCCTCCAGGCGCCGCAGCACGGCCAGCACGGAGCCGACGAAGTCGCCGGCGGTGGCACCCTCCCGGTAGGCCCGGGCCACCAGATGAACCGCCACCTCGGAGTCGGTATCACTGGCGAACTCCACACCGGCGGCTTCGAGTTCGCAGCGCAGCGCGGTGAAGTTCTCGATGATGCCGTTGTGCACCACGGCGAAGTCGCCGGCCGCGTCCCGGTGCGGATGGGCATTGCGGTCGGTGGGCCGACCGTGGGTGGCCCACCGGGTGTGGCCGATCCCGGCGGTCCCGGTCAGCGCGGCGGTATCGGTCTCGGAAAGCGCCGCCTCCAGATTGGCCAACCGGCCGGCCCGGCGGCGGACCATCAGACCGCCATCATCGTCGATCAGTGCCAGGCCCGCCGAGTCGTAGCCCCGATACTCCATCCGGCGCAGTGCATCCACCACGACGCTGCGGGCAGGCCGATGCCCCACATACGCCACGATTCCGCACATGGTCTGCCAGGGTAGTCCAGCACAACCGAAGCCACGGTCGGCTACCGTCAGGGGGTGGCCCGCACCCGCAGTGTGTTCAGCACGCTCAAACGGCGCGGCCCGCACCGGGTTCTCCGCGGCGACCTGGCCTTCGCCGGAATTCCGGGAGTCGTGTACACCCCCGCCGCGGGCTACCACCTGCCTGGTGTGGCCTTCGGACACGAATGGCTCGCCGACGCCGATAACTACCGCGGAACCCTCGAGCACCTGGCCAGTTGGGGCATCGTGGCCGCGGCACCGGATACCCACCGCGGCCCGGCCCCCTCGGTACTGGGTCTCAGCCACGATCTGACGGCCGTGCTCGATGTCATCAGCGGGGTGCGGCTGGGCACCGGTCAGATCAGCGTGGCACCAGACAAACTGGGTCTGGCCGGGGACGGCTTCGGCGGTTCGGCGGCGGTGCTGGCCGCCGCCGGAATGGTGCGACCCCAGACCGACCGGGCGTGCCGAGCGGTGGCCGCGGTGTTTCCCTCGACCACCCGGCCGTCGGCCGCGAGGGCCGCCGAGACCCTGGAAGTCCCGGGAATGGTGCTGGCCACCCCGGACGACGCCACATCGCTACGCACCGAAGCTCTGGACATCGGCACGGCCTGGACCGGGGCGGTGGTGCGGACGGTCGACAAGGCCGACAAGGCCAAAGCCGGGGGTCTCATTGAAAAACGTCGTATCGCCGGGCTGTTGGGCCTGCCCGGCTCCAGCACGCGTATCCAGCGGACCGTCCGGGCTCTGCTGACCGGGTTCCTGCTGTTCCATCTGACCGGTGCCAAGGAGTACCGGGCCTTCGCCGATCCGGAAGCCGATCTGCCGCACACCAGCCGTCCCGACCCGAATGCGCCTGCGGTGACTGACGAGGACAGGATCGTCGCGCTGTTCGGGTAGCGTCCGACGTCATGCGCACCGGTATTTTCCTGTCCTATGCGGGCGGCTTCCGCGAAACTGCCGGGCAGGTCGCCGAATTGGAGAAACAGGGCGTGAACATCGTCCTGATCGCCGAGGCGTACTCATTCGACGCGGTCAGCCAACTCGGGTACCTGGCGGCCCAAACCTCAACGATCGAACTGGGATCCGGGATTGTTCCGATCTACACCCGCACACCGACATTGCTGGCGATGACCGCCGCCGGACTGGACTACGTCTCCGACGGCCGGTTCCGGCTCGGCATCGGAACCTCGGGACCCCAGGTGATGGAGGGCTTCCATGGCGTCCCCTTCGACGCCCCGCTGGGCCGCACCCGGGAGGTCGTCGAAATCTGCCGTCAGGTCTGGCGCCGCGAACGGCTGTCCCACCAGGGCAGGCACTACCAGATCCCACTGCCGCCGGATCGCGGCACCGGACTGGGCAAACCGCTCAAGCTGATCAATCAGCCGGTGCGCGAGCGCATCCCGATCACCATCGCCTCACTCGGGCCCAAGAACGTCGAGCTCACGGCCGAGATCGCCGAAGGCTGGCAGCCGATCTTCTTCGACCCCGAGCGCGCCGACCGGATCTGGGGCGAGGCGCTGCGGGCCGGTGAGGCCAAACGCGACCCGCAGCTCGGTGACCTCGACGTGATGGTCGGTGTTTCGCTGGCCATCGGCGACGATGTCGAAGAGCGGCTGCAGTGGGCCAAACCGCAGCTGGCGCTGTACATCGGCGGGATGGGGGCCAAGGGGCGCAACTTTTATCACAATGTGGCCACCCGCTACGGGTTCGGTGCGGTCGCCGACCGGATCCAGGATCTCTATCTCGCCGGGCAGAAGGCGGAAGCGATCGCGGCGGTGCCCGACGAGTTGGTCCGCAACGTGTCCCTGATCGGCTCCCGGGGCTACGTCAAGGAGCGTATCGCCGCATTCGCCGAGGCCGGGGTGACCACCCTGCTTGCCACTCCGGTGACCGGCGATAGTGCCGAATACGTCGACTTCGTCGAACAGTTGCAGCAGCTGCTGCCCTGAGGCGCTGAGGCCCTGAGGCCCTGAGGCCCTAAGACCTCATCGGCCGACCTGCGGAAGTTCGTCGGCGGCGATCTCACACGGAGTGGCGGGTTCGGGAACCGATTCGGTGTTGACCGTCAACGGTGGAGTTCCGACCGGCGGCGGCAACTCGGCGCTCAGCAGTGGGACCGGATCCGGTGTCACCGCGGTTTCAACCGGAGCAGCGGGCGGTTCGACGGGCTGGGCGACGGGCTGGGCGACCGGCGGGGCAGCGGGCTGGGCGGTCAGCGGCTCGGCTGGTGGCGGAGCCGCGACCGGCGTGGCGGCAACCGGCGAATCATGCTGCGGCGCGGCAGCCGGCCCGGCGGGATCGTCCTCCGGCGGCACTCCGAGCGCCGCATCGACAGGCGTACCCGACGACAGGCCGCTTCCGAGGGAATCGGCGATCTGGGCAACGAGCCCCATCAGCGCCCCACCGATATCGGGCAAGGCCATTCCGGACGGCGTCCAGGCCGGTAGTGCCGGGGCAGGCAGCGGGGCCGTCTGGAACGGCGGAGCCACCTGAGGTTGGTGCGGCGGAGCCGCCGGTACCGGTGCCTGGAAAGCACCCGGACCCGAACCGTCCGCCAGCCGGCCCCACAGTGCACTCGTCCCAGCACTCGTCCCAGCACTCGTCCCAGCACTCATCTGACCGGCAACCCGCTGCAACTCCGTCATGACACCGAGTCCCTCGGCGCACTGCTGCTGAAGCAGATCGACTGCTGCCGAACCGGATTCGCCGCCCCAACCCTCAGCCAGCACGGCGAGCGCCTCACGCTGAAGACACAGTGCGTCCTCAGCCGCCGCAGCAGCCGCGCTCAGTGCCGCCGAGTCGGCGCCGAGCGAATCAAGCGCTGCTCCGGTCGTCATCGCAGGGACTCGGCGGCCTGCGCCTCTGATTCGGCGTACCGACCCGCGGCTGTACGCAGGCCGGCGGCGATTCCCCGGACCGCGGATTCCCAACGCGTGACCGCAGCCACCAGTTCATCGACCGGCGGGGTAGATCGCAATCCGGCCAGGTGGATCCGCCGTATCGCACTGATGATCTCGGCCGCCGCGTCGAGTCGCGCGGCGGCGAGCGGTAACGCCAGCAGATCGACGGCCGTCGTACCGTCGAGTTTCGTACCGTCGAGTTTCGTACCGTCGAGTGCTGCGCTGCCGTGTGTTGTGCTGCCGTGTGGCGTCTCCCCCACACCAGCGGTGGTCCCCATACCGGATTCGACGCAGCCGCGCCGCCGGCGGTTCCCGATCAGCCCGCGGTGGTAACCGATTTGGCGACCCGATGGGCCACCTGCCGCGCGGTGTCTTCGTCGGCGGCCTCCACCATGACACGCACGACCTGTTCGGTACCCGAGGGCCGCAACAGGATTCGACCGGTCTCGCCGAGTTCGGCTTCGGCCTCGGCGACCGCCGACCTCACTGCGCGGGCTTCGGAGACGCTGGCCTTATCGGAAACCTCCACGTTGATGAGCACCTGCGGCAACGACTGCATCGGCGCTGTCAGGGCGGCCAGCGGCAGCCGGGTCTGGGCCATCCGCGCCATCAACCGCAGACCGGTCAGAATCCCGTCGCCGGTAGTCCCGAACGCCGGCATCACGATATGCCCGGATTGCTCACCGCCGAGGGTGAACCCGCCCGCCCGGATCGCCTCGAGGACGTAGCGGTCCCCGACCGCGGTGGTGCGGACCGCGATACCGGCATCCCGCATCGCCAGGTGCAGTCCGAGGTTGCTCATCACCGTGGTCACCAAGGTGTCCGAGACCAGTTCCCCGGCCTCGTGCATGGCCAGCGCGAGCACGGTCATGATCGCGTCGCCGTCGACCACCCGGCCGCCGGAATCCACCGCCAGGCAGCGGTCGGCATCGCCGTCGTGGGCCAGACCCAGGTCGGCACCCGCGGCGAGCACCGCGTCCTGCAACTGGTCCAGGTGCGTCGAGCCACAACCCGCGTTGATGTTCAGACCGTCCGGTTCGGCGCTGATCGCGATGACCCGCGCGCCGGCGGCGGCATAGGCCCGGGGGGCGGCCGCGGCGGCCGCGCCGTTGGCACAGTCGACGACGACGGTCAGCCCGTCAAGTCGGGTGGTGACCGCACCGAGGATGTGTTCGAGATAGCGGTCCAGTGCGTCCGGCGCGCTGCGGACCCGGCCGATCTCCGCGCCCACCGGACGCAGCCCGGGCCCCTGGGCGAGCAGTTCCTCGATACGATCCTCGACGTCGTCGTCGAGTTTGTGCCCACCGGGGCCGAAGATCTTGATGCCGTTGTCGGGCATCGGGTTGTGTGAGGCGGAGATCATCACGCCGAGGTCGGCACCGTAGGCGGCAGTCAGATGCGCCACCGCTGGGGTCGGCAACACACCGACCCGGAGGGCATCGACGCCCTCGCTGGTCAGTCCGGCAATCACCGACGCCTCGAGCATCTCACCGCTGGCCCGCGGGTCGCGCCCAACGACCGCGAACCGGTGACCGGATCCGGGCGGCGCAGCAAGCCGCCGGGCCGCCGCCGCACCGAGCGCCAAACCAAGCTCCGCGGTCAGTTCACAGTTGGCGACCCCACGCACCCCGTCGGTCCCGAACAGTCGGCCCATGCGGTTAAACCTCTCACAGCTACCGGCTCATACCGGACTACAACACAGCGGACGCAATAGCGCTCGCCGGGCGCGTCCAGCGGCACTGGAGCACACCCGGCGAGCGGCATACGCAGATCTGTGATCAGCGCTTGCTGTACTGCGGCGCCTTGCGGGCCTTCTTCAGCCCGTACTTCTTGCGCTCGATGGCGCGCGGGTCGCGGGTGAGGAAGCCGGCCTTCTTCAGTGCCGGCCGGTCCTCGGGCTGCACCAGAATCAGGGCGCGCGCGATAGCCAGGCGCAAGGCCCCGGCCTGCCCGGACGGACCGCCGCCGTCGAGGTGGGCGTGGATGTCGAAGTGGTCGACCCGGTCCACAGTCACCAGCGGCGCCTTGATGAGCTGCTGATGCACCTTATTCGGGAAGTACGCCTCCAGGCTGCGCCCGTCGAGGTGGAATTCACCCGTGCCGGGTATCAGACGTACCCGCACGACGGCCTCCTTGCGGCGGCCGACGGTCTGAACCGGCCGGTCCATGATCACCGGCTGCCGGGGTACGGACTCACCAGCGGCCTCGACCAGCACATCTTCACCGGCCTCGACGGTCGTGCCGGGGTCGCTCGCAATCTGGTCGGTCCCAGGCTCGTCGGTACCAATCTCGTCGCTCACTGCACCACCTGCTTGATCTCGAACGGAATGGGTTGCTGAGCGGTGTGCGGATGATCCGGTCCCGCGTAGACCTTCAGTTTCTTCTGCACCTGCCGGCTCAGCTTGTTGTGCGGCAGCATTCCGAGGATCGCCTTCTCGACGACGCGGTCCGGGTGCTTCGCCATGAGCTCGCCCATGGTGCGCGAACGCAGCCCGCCGGGATACCCCGAGTGGCGGTAGGACAGCTTGCTGTTGAGCTTGTCGCCTCCGATGGCGACCTTGTCGGCGTTGACGACGATGACGAAATCGCCGCCGTCGACATTGGGCGTGAATGTCGGCTTGTGCTTGCCGCGCAGCAGATTGGCTGCAGCAACGGCGAGCCGGCCGAGCACCACGTCGGTGGCGTCGATGACGTACCACGATCGCGTGGTGTCACCGGCCTTCGGCGTGTATGTGGGCACGGGTGCTTACCTCTCCTCATCAGGGGTGAATCCCGGTCGAGCCGGGTGCCGGTCGGACGTCAGCGGTCGGGCATGAGCTCTCGGCGACCAACAATGACCCGAGTGCCCGGCTTACCCCGCAGGAGAACCTGCGGCGTACCGCACGCCAGCCCGTGATGCTACCGGCGCTGATCCGTGCAGGTCAAAACGCACCCGCCCGCCGGGTAGCCGTACGGTTCCGACGGCTCTCCTCCGTCGGAACCGCACAGCTGCCGGTTACTTCAGATTCGACGTTCGCCGCCCCCGTTCGGTTCCCGCATCCCGCGCCGAGCGCACCGCCTCCTCGCAGGCGGCCCGGACTGCATCCTCCCGTGCCGGCGGACTCTGACAACCGATGCCGATCCGGATGGCCCCGACGGGCAGCACCGCCCAACGAATGACCCGGTTGGGCCGCATCTCCCGGTAGGTCACCGCCGGGCGGCCCGCAACGACGTCCGCGGGCTGGAAATCCACGAACACGCCGGGTTCCTGGCCGGCGATCGCGCGCCCGATCACCTCGGCGGCGTCGGCCAGGGTCGTCTCGGGGGCGTGGGACTGGGTCTCGTGGGACTGGGTCTCGTGGGACTGGGTCTCGTGGGACTGGGTGATGTGCAGTGCGACATCCGACTCCGAGGCCGAGCTGATCTGCACCCGCCTGGATCCCGGCCCGCGGGTGATCCGTTCGACCGTCCACTGCGCCGGCACCCGCACCTCGACGCGGCCCTCCACCAACACCTGCGGTCCGGGATCCGCGTGCGGTGGCGCCACCGCGGCGAGCAGAACCACCCCGGCCACCCCGGCCAACACGGCCAACACGCCCAACACGGCCGCCGCGACCGGCAGCCGCCACCGCCGTCGACGAGGCCGCGGGGTCTCGAGGCGTTCCTCGCGCGGATCGGGCTGCGCCCCGGCCGGCGTCCACTCGGTCCGGCTGACCGCGACCACTCGGTCGGCGAAGCAGTTCGCCGCCGCGAGGACCCGGTCGATACGCGGCGACGGCCAATCCGGCGGATGCACCACCACCACCGAAGGGCAATGCCGCCCGGTAAGCCCCGCCATCACCGCATGCCACAGATCGGCGACCGCCACCGGGGTTTCGCCGAGCAGTCCGACCGGATCGTCGATCCAGTCAAGGGCGGCCGCGGTCAGTGCGGCAGAGACCGGCCGACCGGCACCGCCGGCACGCACCCGCACCGTATCGGGACCCACTTCCAGCACGGTCGACCCGGCACCGCTGGACACGACGTCAGGTTAGGCGGCCCCGGGCAGCGCCGAACGCCGCTGTCCACAGGCACCACCGGTGTTCAGCGATTCCTGGCCCGACGCTCACGGTAGGCGGCGACATGCTGACGGTTGCCGCAGTTGCCGGTGTCGCAGAACAACCTCGACCGGTTGCGGGAAAGGTCCATCAGCACCGCCTCGCAGTCCGGGGCCGCACATGTCTTGAGCCGTCGCAGTTCTCCCGCCCGAATCAGATCGGCCAGCGCCATCGCGAGTTCGGCCCCCATCCGCTGAGCCAGCGGATCCCCGGTACCGGCCAGGTGCAGGTGCCACTCGGGCATTTCGGGATGGCGGGTCAGCCACGGCGCCGCGCGGGTGTCGGCGAGCAGGCCGTTGACCTCCTCAACGGCCCGGACCTCGTCACCGGCCAACGACCAGACCCGCCCGAGTCGGTCCCGCAAGGCATGCACCGCCCTCAGTTCGGCCTGGTCGTGATCGCGGCGGCCCGTCCAGCCGTAGACCTCGAGGTAGTCATCGAGCGCGGCCAGGTCAGCGAGCTGATCACCATCGACGCGGTGACTGTTGACCAGGACGCCCGCGGCCCGCAAGGTGAGCTCCGTGTCATGAGTGAAGAGCATTTGACCCATGACCCCCTGGGGACTTAATCTCTCGATAATCCGTCATGACCAAACGTTATTTTACTCATGAAGCAAGGGGTGCCCGAGTGTCCACGAAACAGGGCTTGGATCAGTTCCGGCTGGGCCTGCTGTTCGCCACTGGATCGGCCTTCGCGTTCGGGCTGTCCGGCCCCCTGGCGAAGTCGCTGATGGTCGCCGGTTGGTCACCGACGGCCGCGGTGATGGCCCGACTCGCCGGCGGCGCGCTGGTAATGATCGTCGTCGCCACAGTCGTCCGGCCGGGCTGGGTCCTAGAGGCTCGGGCCCATGCCCGCACCGTGGTGCTCTACGGACTGATCCCGGTCGCCGGGGCGCAACTCTGCTACTACAACGCGGTGTCACACCTCTCAGTCGGCGTTGCGCTGTTGCTGGAATACACCGCTCCGGTGCTGGTCATCGCCTGGGTGTGGGCCACGACCAGGCGGCGCCCCCGTGCTCTGACGCTGGTCGGGGTCGCGCTGGCCGTTATCGGGATCACCGTGGTGCTCGAGGTGTTCTCCGCAGCGCCCGGTGGCGCGCGCGGCGATGCGGTCGGCGTGATCTGGGGCCTGGGTGCGGCGATCTGTGCGGTCTGCTATTTCATGATGTCCGACACGGTGCGGGCCGACGGCACCGGCTTGCACGCGGTGACTCTGGCGGCGGGCGGCCTGGTGGTGGCCACCATCGCCATCGGGGTGCTCGGATGGTCCGGACTGATGCCACTGCAGTTCACCGCCAACGACGCAGTGATCGCCGGGATGAGCTTCTCCTGGGCGGTTCCGGCGCTCATGCTGGGCGTCATCGCCACCGCCATCGCCTACACGCTGGGCATCAGCGGGGTGAGCCGACTGCGTCCGAGTTTCGCCTCGCTGGTCGGCCTGGCCGAAGTGCTCTTTACCGTGCTGGCCGCCTGGTTGCTGCTGGGCGAGGGCGTCGGCGCGGCACAGGCGATCGGCGGTGCGGTGGTACTCCTGGGGCTGACGCTGGCCCGCCGGGGTGACCGGAGTCCCGATGTGGCGGCGGCGACTTGGCCCGACGCGGGACCACTCGAAGAGGCGGCGGCGCACGGCGAACCGATCGGTTCACGGTAAATTGATCAACGTTCCTCGATAGCACTCTTCGGTGAGGTTTCTTCGTGCATTCATCCCTTTCGGCCCTGGCAGCTGCGCTGGTCGCCTCCACAGCCCTGGCTACCCCTTTGGCCACCCCTTTGGGCGCGCCCGTCGCCAACGCTGTGGCCTGCAACGATGTCCAGGTGGTGTTCGCCCGCGGCACCAAGGAGGCGCCGGGGATCGGCCGCGTCGGCGAGGCCTTCGTCAACGATCTGCGCAATCTGGTCGGCGGGCGCAGCCTCGGCGTGTACGCGGTCAACTACCCGGCGAGCTATGACTTCCTGGCTGCTGCGGACGGCGCCAACGACGCCAGCGCCTTCATTCAGAACGTCGCCAACGCCTGCCCGAGCACCAAGCTGGTCCTCGGCGGCTACTCCCAGGGCGCGGCGATCATCGACGTCCTCGCCGCCGTGCCGTTCCCGGTTATCGGATTCAACAATCCGCTGCCGGCCACTGTCGCCGATCGGATCGCGGCCCTGGCCGTGTTCGGCAACCCGTCGACCAAGATCGGTATTCCGCTGACCTCCAGCCCCGTCTACGGCACGAGGGCCATCGACCTGTGCAACCCGGGCGACCCGATCTGCTCCCCGGGCGACGATGTTCCGGCCCACCGCAGCTACGGCCCCGACGGCACCGCCGGCCAGGCGGCCGCCTTCGTCGCGAACCTGCTTTGAGCATGCGCGGTCGGGGGGGCATTGCGTGGATATCGGCGTTGGCAGTGTCCACTGTGGCCGCTGGAGCGGTGTTGGGTGCCACGGCAGCCCCCGCCGTGGCCGCACCATGCCCGGATGTCGAGTTGGTATTCGCCCGCGGCACCAGCGAACCCGCCGGGCTCGGCCGGGTGGGGCAGGCGCTCAGCAGCCAGTTGGCGGCCAATCTGGACGGGCGCAGCCTCGGTGTCTATCCGGTGAACTACCCGGCCAGCTATGACTTCCTGGCCGCCGCCGACGGCGCTTTGGACGCCACCAACCGGATCGCCGCGATGGCGCAGAACTGCCCGTCCACCCGATTCGTTCTCGGCGGGTACTCGCAGGGCGCCGCAGTGGTCGACATGCTGATGGGTATTCCGCCACTGGGCACCAAGGTCGGCGATGTCGGCTCCGCGTCGCCACTGCCATTCAGCCTCGCCGACCGGGTCGCCGCCGTCGCGGTGTTCGGGAACCCGGCGACCAAATTCGGCAACCCGGTATCGCGGGCAGCCGCCCCGTTCGCCGGTAAAGGCATCGACCTGTGCAACGACGGAGACCCGATCTGCTCACGGGGCCGCAACCCGCTGGCCCACACCGGTTACGAAAAGAGTCCGATGGTCGGGGAGGCTGCGGGCTTCGTATTGCGCCTGCTCTAAGGCCTTCCCTGAGACCTGCCAGGCAATTCTTATCTGGCAGCGACGGCAGCCGCCCGATACCATGACCTGATGCGTGTGAGGCGGATGTGCACAATGGTGTCGCTGGTGATTTCCATCACTGCGACTCTTCTCGTGGCGCCGGCCGGGCTCCCGGCAGCCGGCGCCGACCCATGCCCCGAGGTCGAGGTGGTATTCGCCCGGGGCCGCATCGAACCACCCGGCACCGGACGGATCGGTACGGCCTTCATCAATGCGCTGCGCACCAAAACCGCCAAGAGCGTTGGTTACTACGCGGTGAACTATCCCGCGGACACCGAGATCATGCTCGGCGCCAACGATATGAGCCGACACATTCAGGCCATGGCCGCCAAGTGCCCTAACACCGACCTGGTCCTCGGCGGGTACTCCCTGGGCGCCGCCGTCACCGATGTGGTGCTGGCGGTGCCGGCGGCGATGTTCGGCTACACCAACCCGCTTCCACTGGGCATGAACGACCACATCGCCGCGGTGGCACTCTTCGGCAATGGGACCCGCAAAATTCTCGGACCGGTATCCGACATCATTCCACGATGGGGCGCAAAGACGATCGACCTGTGCACCGCCGACGACCCGGTCTGCAATGACAACCTGGAGCCCGAGACCTGGGCGGGCAACTGGTCGGCACATCTGCACTCGGCCTATGTCGACTCGGGGCTGGTCAATCAGGGCGCCTCGTTCGTGGCCGCCCGGCTTTAGCCAAGACGTCGGACATCGCGGGTCACCGAGATCCGCGCTACGAGTTGATCATCGGGCGGATAGTCCACACCGATCAACGTCAGCCCCCGGGCCGGCGCCGCCGCGAACTCACTCGAGCGCCGGTCGGCGCTCAACAGCGTTGCACACCAGTCTGGTTCACGCCGGCCCTGCCCGACCGCCAGCAGCGCTCCCACCAGTGATCGCACCATCGACCAGCAGAATGCGTCCGCACTGACCCGGGCGATGACCGAGTCACCGTCGCGCTGCCAGTCCAGCCGTTGCAACTCACGAATCGTCGTCGCACCGGGCCGGTGCCGACAGAACGCGGCGAAGTCATGCAGCCCGAGCAGATGCGCCGACGCAGCGGCCATCGCATCGAGATCCACGTCGCCGGGCCACGGCGTGACGAAGCGGGCCTGCTGAGGTTCGACACCGTAGGGTGCCGTCGAGATCCGGTACCGGTAATGGCGTCGCAGTGCCGAGAACCGCGCATCGAAACCCGGCGGGGCGCGGCGGATGCCGGTGACGCGGACGTCCTCGGGCAGGAACTTGCCCAGCCGACGAATCAGGGCGGCGAACTCAGGATCACCGGACCGGTGGTTCCGTGGATGGGCGTGGCCCAGCGCCTCGGCCGGCACATCGAGATGAGCGACCTGCCCGGTGGCGTGCACCCCGGCGTCGGTGCGGCCGGCGGCGCAGACCCGGACGGATACGCGGAACACCGTCGACAGGGCGGCCTCCAGAACGCCGGCGACGGTCCGCCGCCCGGATTGGGCTGCCCAACCGGTGAAATCCGTTCCGTCGTAGGCAATATCGAGACGGAGACGAACGTGCCCGCCACCGGAATCGGTGGCGGGCACAATCGCGCTCATATCGTCAGGACTTCCCAGCGTCCGAATCCTCGGCCTCTTCGGCGGCCGCCTCGGCGGTTTGGGCGTCGGCGATCCCGGCGTCGGCGGCCTCGAGTTCTTCCACCGGGGTCTCCGCTGACGTCTCCTCAGGGGCGTCTTCAGGAGCCTCCTCGGCCGGGGGTGCGGCGGCCGGTGTCTGCTTTGCGGCCTGGTTGGCGGCAGCGCGCCTGGCCCGGTTGGCTTCAGCGGTCGCCGTCTTCTCCCGGACCAGTTCGATCACCGCCATCGGGGCGTTATCGCCTTTGCGGGCTTCGACTTTGATGATCCGGGTGTAACCGCCCTCGCGGTCGGCGAAGAACGGCCCGATCTCGGCAAACAGGGCGTGCACCACATCCTTGTCGCGGATCTTCTTCATCACCTCGCGCCGGTTGTGCAGTGTCCCCTTCTTGGCGTGCGTGATGAGCTTCTCCGCGTACGGCCGCAGCGCCCGAGCCTTGGGCTCGGTTGTCTTGATCCGACCGTGCTCGAAAAGCGACGAGGCCAGGTTGGCCAATAGCGCCTTCTGGTGCGAGGACGACCCGCCGAGGCGAGGCCCCTTCGTGGGCTTGGGCATTGCGACTGTCTCCTAGGTGGGCCGGCCCGGGCAGGCCGGTGGCTATTAAAGCTGTTCGGTTTCGGCGTAGTCCGCGTCGTTTTCCAGTTCATAGGCGGCTTCACCGCTCCAGGTGCCGGTGGCCACGTCGTACCCGGCCACCTCGGACGGGTCGAAGCTGGCCGGCGAGTCCTTGAGCGCCAGACCCAGCTGGTGCAGCTTGATCTTCACCTCGTCGATCGACTTCTGGCCGAAGTTGCGGATGTCGAGCAGATCCGATTCCGTGCGGCCAACCAGCTCGCCGACGATGTGCACGCCCTCCCGCTTCAGGCAGTTGTACGACCGCACCGTCAGATCGAGGTCGTCGATCGGCAGCGCGAACGCCGCGATATGGTCGGCCTCAGCCGGTGACGGACCGATCTCGATTCCCTCGGCCTCGAGGTTCAGTTCACGCGCCAGGCCGAACAGTTCGACCAGGGTCTTGCCGGCCGAGGCCAGGGCGTCGCGCGGGCTGATCGAGTTCTTGGTCTCGACGTCGAGAATCAGCTTATCGAAGTCGGTGCGCTGCTCAACACGGGTGGCCTCAACCTTGTAGGTCACCTTCAGCACCGGCGAGTAGATGGAATCGACGGGGATACGCCCGATTTCGGCACCGGAGGCCTTGTTCTGAACGGCCGGCACATACCCACGGCCGCGCTCGACGACGAGTTCGACCTCAAGCTTGCCCTTGTCGTTGAGGGTCGCGATGTGCATATCCGGGTTCTGCACCGTGACACCGGCGGGGGGGACGATATCGCCCGCGGTGACCACGCCCGGTCCCTGCTTGCGCAGGTACATGGTGACCGGCTCGTCCTCTTCCGAGGACACCACGAGACCCTTGAGGTTGAGGATGATGTCGGTGACGTCTTCCTTGACACCCGGGACGGTGGTGAACTCGTGCAGCACGCCGTCGATGCGGATGCTGGTGACGGCCGCGCCGGGGATCGACGAGAGCAGCGTACGGCGCAGCGAATTGCCGAGGGTGTAACCGAAACCCGGTTCCAGCGGCTCGATGATGAACTGGGACCGGTCCTCGGCGATAACCTCTTCGCTGAGGGTGGGCCGCTGTGAGATCAGCATGGTTGTCTTCTATCTCCTTCTCGGCACCCACTATTTGATGCCGTTGGGGGGAACTCGGGGGCGGCGCCCCGCGAGGGTATTGAGTTGTTGGGGGATCTCGGCGCGGAGCCCCCCGGAGGGTCGGACTACTTCGAGTAGAACTCGACGATCAGCTGCTCGGCGAGTGGGACCTGAATCTGCTCGCGGGTGGGCAACTGGTGCACCAGGATCCGCTGACGCTCGCCGACCACCTGCAGCCAGCCGGGAATCGGCCGGTCGCCGGCGACCTCACGGGCAATCTGGAACGGGACCGAGTTCAGCGAGTTGTCCCGGACGTCGACGATGTCGTACTGCGTCACCCGATAGCTCGGGACGTTCACCTTGACGCCGTTGACGGTGAAGTGTCCGTGGCTGACCAACTGGCGGGCCATTCGCCGGGTGCGCGCCAGTCCGGCGCGGTAGACGACGTTGTCCAGGCGGGTCTCCAGGATCTGCAGCAGGTTCTCGCCGGTCTTGCCGGCCGCGCGGTTCGCCTCTTCGTAGTAGCGGCGGAACTGCTTCTCCATCACGCCGTAGGTGAAGCGCGCCTTCTGCTTCTCCTGCAACTGCTGGCGGTATTCGCTCTCCTTGATCCGCGCACGACCGTGCTGGCCTGGCGGATAGGGGCGCTTCTCGAACGATTGATCACCGCCGACGAGGTCGACGCCCAGGCGGCGCGACTTGCGGGTGGCGGGTCCGGTGTAACGAGCCATATCTGAAAGTCCTCCTAGACCCGGCGCCGCTTGGGCGGACGGCAGCCGTTGTGCGGCTGCGGGGTGACATCGGAAATTGCGCCAACCTCGAGGCCGGCGGCCTGCAGTGAGCGGATCGCGGTCTCCCGGCCCGAGCCGGGCCCCTTGACGAAGACGTCGACCTTCTTCACACCGTGCTCCTGGGCTTTGCGGGCGGCGTTCTCAGCAGCCAGCTGGGCGGCGAACGGTGTCGACTTGCGCGAGCCCTTGAACCCGACGTGTCCCGATGACGCCCAGGCGATGACGTTGCCCTGCGGATCGGTGATGGTCACGATCGTATTGTTGAACGTGCTCTTGATGTGAGCAGCGCCGTGCGGGACGTTCTTCTTTTCCTTGCGGCGGGTCTTCTGGCCCTTCTTGGCGCCGGACGGGGTGGCTTTCTTCGGTGGCATTACTTGGCCTTCTTCTTGCCGGCGATGGTGCGCTTCGGGCCCTTGCGGGTGCGCGCGTTGGTTTTGGTGCGCTGGCCGCGGACCGGCAGTCCACGGCGGTGCCGCAGACCCTGGTAGCAACCGATTTCGATCTTGCGGCGGATATCGGCCTGGACCTCACGGCGCAGGTCGCCCTCCACCTTGAGGCTGGCCTCGATGTACTCACGAAGCTGGGTCAGCTGATCGTCGGTGAGGTCCTTGCTGCGCAGATCCCGGTCGATGCCGGTGGCCGCGAGGATCTCCTGCGAGCGGGTACGGCCGATGCCGTAGATATAGGTGAGCGCTATCTCCATCCGCTTATCGCGCGGCAGGTCAACGCCTACTAGACGGGCCATGTTGGTGGCTTGTTCCTTTTTTCTGTCGGAGGTCTGTTCCCAGTCCGCTCCCGCAGGCTTGCGGGGCCCGGCCTCCGGTCCGGGCGTGGGCGCACGGCCTTTCCGCGCGCTGGTACTGGGAGGACTGCATTCAGTTGTGCTGCGCCGGGTCGGCGGGTGTTACCCCTGCCGCTGTTTGTGGCGCGGATCGGAGCAGATCACCATGACCCGCCCGTGCCGGCGGATCACCCTGCACTTATCGCAGATCGGCTTGACGCTCGGGTTCACCTTCACGACTGGTTGATCCTGTTCTCGTTCGTCCTGTGTGGTCTGGGTTCGCGGTCTGGGCTCGTCGCGGCTTACTTGTACCGGTAGACGATGCGGCCCCGGGTCAGGTCGTAAGGAGACAACTCCACTACGACCCGGTCCTCGGGCAGGATGCGGATGTAGTGCTGTCGCATCTTGCCGCTGATGTGAGCCAGCACC
The DNA here is from genome assembly GCA_964527015.1 of uncultured Mycobacterium sp. GTDB lineage: Bacteria > Actinomycetota > Actinomycetes > Mycobacteriales > Mycobacteriaceae > Mycobacterium. The sequence goes on from CAZGPT010000044.1 coordinate 18,702, forward strand.
TTGTGGCCGTTCTCCAACTCAATGCGAAACATCGCATTGGGTAGGGGTTCGACTACGCGGCCCTCGACCTCGATGGCACCGTCTTTCTTGCCCATAACCTCACAGATTCTGCTTGTACTACTGCTTGTGCCGACTCCTGCTTGTATCGACCGGGGCAGCGTCGATCCCCGACTACAAAACGTGAGGGTCCAGGACTTTGCACGCAAGAGCCGGCGCATACGCCGCACCGTCCGCCTACGATACCCGCTGGAAGCCCGCTCGCCAAAATGGCGTACACGCCGCCTCCGGCCGCCCCGTCAGCCGCGGTTAAGGTGAGCGGATGCGACTGTTGGTCACCGGTGGCGCCGGCTTCATCGGAGCCAACTTCGTCCACCGGACCGCGCAGGAGCAACCGGGAGTCTGCACGACCGTCGTCGATGCGCTGACCTACGCCGGAAGCAGCGAGTCACTGGCCGCGTTGGGGGACGCGATTCGGCTGGTCGAGGGTGACCTCACCGACGCGGCACTGGTGGACCGGCTGGTGGCCGAGTCCGACGCCGTGGTGCACTTCGCCGCCGAAACCCATGTGGACAACTCACTGGCCGACCCGGCTCCATTCCTGCGCAGCAACGTCATCGGCACGTTCTCGGTACTCGAGGCGGTTCGCCGGCACGGGGTCCGGCTGCATCACATCTCCACCGACGAGGTCTACGGCGACCTGCCGCTGGACGAGTCGGTGCGGTTCACCGAGGCCACCCCATACAACCCGTCGAGTCCGTATTCGGCGACCAAGGCCTCGGCAGACATGCTGGTGCGGGCCTGGGTTCGGTCCTACGACGTCAACGCCACCATCTCCAACTGCTCGAACAACTATGGACCGTTCCAGCACATCGAGAAGTTCATTCCCCGCCAGATCACCAACCTGCTCACCGGTCGGCGACCGAAACTGTACGGCTCCGGCGCCAACGTTCGGGACTGGATTCACGTCGAGGACCACAACAGCGCGGTGTGGCGCATTCTCGAGGATGGCGAGCCGGGGCGGACCTATCTCATCGGAGCCGACGGGGAGCGCGACAACGCCTCGGTGCTGCGGCTCATCCTGACGCTGATGGACCGCGACCCCGACGACTTCGACCACGTCACCGATCGCACCGGCCACGACCTGCGCTACGCGATCGACGCCACCGCGCTGCGCCGGGATCTGGGGTGGGCGCCCAAGCACACCGACTTCGCCGAGGGGCTGCGCGCCACCATCGCGTGGTACCGCGATAACGAGTGGTGGTGGCGGCCGCTGAAGGAACGGGTCGAGGCCCGCTACGCCGAGCGCGGGCAATGAGGGCAGTTGGGGCAGTTGGGGCACAGACGTGAGCATCCGCGAGCTCGCGGTTCCCGGCGCCTGGGAGATCACCCCGACGGTGCACGGCGACGGCCGCGGCGCCTTCTTCGAGTGGTTCACCGAATCGGGTTTCACCGACATGACCGGGCTCCGGTTCGACATGCGACAGGCCAACTGCTCGGTGTCGGCCGCCGGGGTGCTGCGCGGGCTGCACTTCGCCCAGCTGCCACCCGGCCAGGCCAAGTACGTGACCTGCGTGCGGGGCCGGGTCTATGACGTCGTCGTCGATATCCGGGTGGGCTCGCCGACCTACGGCCGGTGGGATTCGGTGCTGCTCGACGACGACAATCGGCGGTCGGTCTACCTGTCCGAGGGTCTGGCGCACGGCTTCCTGGCACTGACCGACGAGGCGACCGTCATGTACATGTGCTCGGCTCCGTACGCGCCGCAGCGCGAGCACACCATCGCCGCGACCGATCCGGCCATCGGCATCCAGTGGCCGCTACCGGCCGCGCAACTGCTGCTGTCCGACCGCGATGCCGGGGCGCCTTCGCTTGCCGAGACGCGGGCGGCCGGGTTGCTGCCGGCCTGGGATGAAGCCCGGGCCCGCACCCAACACGGGCGCAACCCGAGATCGGGCTGACGCGGGCCGGTTGGCACCGGCGGGCACTCCAACGATCTTGTGCGGGCACTGCCCCGTTCACTACGATCCCATTTACTAGGATATGCAAGTATCTCGTTTTCCCGGGCCGGAAGGCAGCTCATGACCACCCAGATCCCGCACTTCGTCGACGGCCGCCGCAGCGACCTGGCCAGCACCCGCACCGCCGACGTCTACAACCCGAGCACCGGAGCTGTCCAGGCCCGGGTGCTGCTGGCCTCGGCCGCCGATGTCGACACCGCCGTCGCCTCCGCCGTGCAGGCCCAGCAGGAGTGGGGCGCGTGGAACCCGCAGCGGCGGGCCCGGGTCCTGATGAAGTTCATCGACCTGGTCAACGCCAATATGGACGAGCTGGCCGAGCTGCTGTCCGTCGAGCACGGCAAGACCATCCCCGACGCCCAGGGCGACATCCAGCGCGGTATCGAGGTCATCGAGTTCGCCACCGGCATCCCGCACCTGATGAAGGGTGAGTTCACCGAAGGGGCCGGTCCGGGCATCGACGTCTACTCGATCCGGCAGCCGCTCGGCGTGGTGGCCGGCATCACCCCGTTCAACTTCCCGGCGATGATCCCGCTGTGGAAGGCCGGGC
>CAZGPT010000045.1:0-21192 GCA_964527015.1 uncultured Mycobacterium sp.
TCAAGAAAGGGACGACACGTGTCACCAACGGTCACTGCTGCAGAGCCGGTAACCACCACCCCGCCGCATACGTTGCCCGGCGAGACGGATTACCACGCGCTCAACGCGATGCTCAATCTGTACGGGCCCAACGGTGAGATCCAGTTCGACAAGGATCGGCTGGCCGCCCGGCAGTATTTCTTGGAGCACGTCAATCAGAACACCGTCTTCTTCCACAATCAGGACGAGAAGATCGACTACCTGATCAGGGAGAATTACTACGAGCGCGAGGTTCTGGACCAGTACTCACGCAACTTCGTCAAGGAACTGCTCGACCGTGCCTACGCCAAGAAGTTCCGGTTCCCGACCTTTCTGGGCGCGTTCAAGTACTACACCTCCTACACGCTGAAGACCTTCGATGGCAAGCGGTATTTGGAGCGGTTCGAGGATCGCGTGGTGATGGTGGCGCTGACCCTCGCCTCCGGCGACACCACGCTGGCCGAGAAACTGGTGGACGAGATCATCGACGGCCGTTTCCAGCCGGCCACACCGACTTTCCTCAACTCCGGCAAGGCCCAGCGCGGCGAGCCGGTTAGCTGCTTCCTGCTGCGCATCGAGGACAATATGGAGTCGATCGGCCGCTCGATCAACTCAGCGCTTCAGCTGTCCAAACGAGGCGGCGGAGTTGCGTTGCTGCTGAGCAACATTCGCGAGCACGGTGCGCCGATCAAGAATATCGAGAACCAAAGTTCCGGGGTCATCCCGATCATGAAGCTGCTGGAGGACTCGTTCTCCTACGCCAATCAACTGGGGGCCCGCCAGGGCGCCGGTGCGGTGTACCTGCACGCCCATCATCCCGACATCTATCGCTTCCTGGACACCAAGCGGGAGAACGCCGACGAGAAGATCCGGATCAAGACACTCAGCCTCGGCGTGGTGATCCCGGACATCACTTTCGAACTGGCCAAGAAGAACGAGGACATGTACCTGTTCTCGCCGTACGACGTCGAGCGTGTCTACGGGGTGCCGTTCGCGGACGTCTCGGTTACCGAGAAGTACTACGAGATGGTCGATGACGCGCGCATCCGCAAACACAAGATCAAGGCGCGTGAGTTCTTCCAGACGTTGGCCGAGTTGCAGTTCGAGTCGGGCTACCCGTACATCATGTTCGAGGACACGGTGAACCGGGCCAACCCGGTCGACGGCAAGATCACCCACTCCAACCTGTGTTCGGAGATCCTGCAGGTCTCCACGCCATCGAAGTTCAACGACGACCTGTCGTATTCCGAAGTGGGCAAAGACATCTCGTGCAACCTCGGCTCGCTCAACATCGCCAAGGCGATGGACTCGCCGGACTTCGCCCAAACCATCGAGGTGGCCATCCGGGCGCTGACCGCGGTCAGCGACCAGACCCACATCACCTCGGTGCCCTCGATCGAGAAGGGTAACGGCGAGGCGCACGCGATCGGCCTCGGGCAGATGAACCTGCACGGCTATCTCGCCCGGGAGCACATCTTCTACGGTTCGGAGGAAGGGGTGGACTTCACCAACATCTACTTCTACACGGTGCTATACCACGCGTTGCGGGCATCCAACCGGATCGCCGTGGAGCGGGGCAGTGCGTTCGCCGGCTTCGACAAGTCCAAGTACGCCAGCGGCGAGTTCTTCGACAAATACACCGAGGGCGTGTGGGAGCCGACGACCGACAAGGTCCGGAAGTTGTTCGAAGACGCCGGTATCCGCATCCCGACGCAAGAAGACTGGCAACGGCTCAAGGAATCAGTGCAGCGCAACGGTATCTACAACCAGAATCTGCAGGCCGTGCCGCCGACCGGCTCGATCTCCTATATCAACCACTCGACTAGTTCGATCCACCCGATCGCGGCGAAGGTCGAGATCCGCAAGGAGGGCAAGATCGGCCGGGTCTACTATCCGGCGCCGTATATGTCGAACGAGAACCTGCAGTACTACCAGGACGCGTACGAGATCGGCTACGAGAAGATCATCGACACCTACGCGGCGGCCACCCAGCATGTGGACCAGGGCCTGAGCCTGACGCTGTTCTTCAAGGACACCGCCACCACCCGGGATGTCAACAGGGCGCAGATCTACGCCTGGCGCAAGGGCATCAAGACGCTGTACTACATCCGGCTGCGCCAGATGGCGCTGGAGGGAACCGAGGTCGAGGGCTGCGTGTCCTGCATGTTGTAGAGGGTTCGCGGCTGCCCCGTTTACCTGCGCGGCGGTCGCGGCAGGTCCGGATTCGTCAGGGTACTGCTGTTCGGGTGGTGGCAGGCCCGCTGCGGGGTGGCCTCAACGGACTCGACTCCTGTCAGCTGTTCGGCTTCCGGATCGAGAACCGAGAGAGAGGGATTCGACCTTCTCGGTGCGGGGTGAACGGCCGCCCGGAACCCGCCCGCGTTGCGAAGGCATGTTCGCAACGGGCGATACGGCCTCGGGCGGGTACCCGAACCTCTCCGGGACTCGGTCCGGGATGGCGGATTCGGCGGGTTGACCCTCTCCGGGGGAGGGGGTGCGGAGAGCTGAAATTGCTCTCTGCGGAGCGGCGGGGACTGGCGCGGGAACGACACCGGGACGCGGAGTCGGGGAAGGCGGCGTGAACAGACCGACGGCCGCTTCCACTCCCTGCCGCAGCGCGGCCGAGACGTCGGAGACGAACAACGCAGCGTTGTCCGCGGTCAGCGCGTCAAGGCCGGGTAGCACCTGGGCGCGGACCACCTCTCCGTACGGGAGGGAGCGGTCGTAGCCGAGTTCCACGAACACCCGAACCAGTGGCTCGATGATGTCGGCCAAGGGCCCCAACCCAACCCACCTTAAGGGGTAGAACAGTGGCAGGTTCGTCGACGGGATCGTGACGTAGCTGGTGTCCCCGTACTGCTGAATATCGTTGTTCGGGTTGTAGTTCGGGCTGGCGGGATCCAGCGACACCATGTCGATCGCGGGAAGCTGGAATCCGCTCGTCGACTCCGGGAGATACCAATGGTTGACCAGACTGAACAGCGCGTTGACAGTGGACAGCAGGTTGAGTGGGTAGGTGGGGAAGTCCGACCACGCGTCATACTGCCGAGCGACGTCGACGGTGGTGAAAGCCGTATCGGTCGGGGTGGTGTCCATCTTCGTCCAGGGGGTGAGCAGGGCCGCCAACAGCGGCAGCCTGGACAGGATCCCCCCGTTTGGTCGCAGCGGGTTGGCGAGCATGACCAGCGAAACGGGCGGAGGAACTGTCGGCGAACCGGCGTACTCGCGGGCGAGGTTCCGCTTCAGTGCAGCGGTGATGACAGAACTTTGAGAGTATCCGAACACCGCTATCGGAGAAGCGGGGGCGTTCTGGATTTTCGAGTCGACCCGGTCCTCGAGAAGCTCGTAGCCGGCCTTGACGGAGTTGTTGAACGTTAGGCTGCCCAGCCCGCTGATCGGCCAGAACTCTTCAGGGGTGTCCATAGCCTCGCCGGTGTAACCACCTCCGAGGCTCGGAGCGACCAGGTCACTCATCACCTCGTCAATCCACGCAGCGGTGACCACCGGTTCATACGTGCCGTTCATGATCAACGCGGACTGGGCGGAGACCAGCGATACCGAACCATGATGGCCGTCGTGGACGATGCCCCGCAGATACTCCGGGTGGGCGGCGCTCACGGGCAGGGTGAGGGAGAAAACACAGATCACCGCCACCCCGGTGGTCAGACCGGCGCTCCGCTGATCGTCACCGCGCCAGGACGAAGCCGACCAGCGGGCGTGGCCGCCCCGACTCCGTGACAGGCCCGGAAATTTAGGCGCACCGGCCGGTGGACCGTGGCGGGATTCGCTCGACGAATCGCCGTTGCGGTGAACCGCTAGGGAATCGCCGGTGCACCCGGGATCACCAGAGGACCACCGTCAGCAGGGATGACCGGCGCTCCGGCAGGTGCCGGCGCAGCGGCAACCACTGGAGGGCCGCCGTCAGCAGGGATCACCAAATCGCCGGCCTGCACTCCGCCGCCCATCTCGTCATCGCCGGAGGGCCCCATCATGCAGTCCAGGGAAGCCGGATCGATAGCGCAGTCCTCAGCCGCGCTGAGCGGCGCGAGCCGGATCCCGATCCCGGCTGAACACAGGCAGGCCAGCATGATGCCGGCCGCGGCGCGCGGGAACGTGAAGCGGTTCGTGTTAATTCGCCCATGATATCCGCTTCGAACACGCCGAGGTGACGTTCGGCACCGCTACCGACACCCGCACCGGTGAGGTTGGCGCCCCCGGCGGTCAGATCACGAACAATTCGCGATGGCGGGTCATCCGTTTTGGCCTACGTCAAAGCGTATCGCCGCTGTTCAGAATCCTGTCGGATGCTGGCGGTACAGTCCGTCGGCGTGTCGGGTCCGTGGGTGGCGAACATGTCTCCGGCGGCGTGTTCGGTGGTGGTGACGAGCCGCTGACCCGGCACACTCAGATCAGCAGACAGGCCACGATGCCCAGCAACGGACGCCGCGAAGACGGGAACGGACACCACCACCGATGAGCTACACCGCCGCTGACATCACCGAACTCGACGATGTCCAGCACACCCGGCTGCGTCCGGCGGTCAACCTCGGCCAGGACGTGCTGAACACCGCACTGCGCGAGTTGATCGACAACGCCGTCGAGGAGGTCGCCGACCCCAGCCACGGCGGATCCACCGTGACGATCGTGCTGCACGCCGACGCCTCGGTCACGGTCTGCGACGACGGCCGCGGGCTGCCGGTGGATACCGATCCCGTCACCGGAAAGAACGGCATCGTCAAGACGCTCGGCACCGCCCGGGCCGGTGGGAAGTTCTCCGAGCACACCGACGCCGCCACCACCGGAGCTGGGCTCAACGGGATCGGTGCTGCCGCAGCGGTGTTCATCTCCGCACGCACCGATGTGACCGTGCGCCGGGATGGTAAGACCTATGTGCAGCGCTTCGGCGCCGGCTACCCCGGACGCTTCGCCGGCTCTGCCTTCGACCCGACTGCGGAATTCGTCCGCAACGACACCCAACGGCTGCGTGGATCGGCCAACCGCACACCGGGCGACCACGGCACCTCGGTGCGCATCCTGTTCGACGCCGCGGTCACCCAGGACTCGAGGATCGACATCGGCGAGGTACTGCTGCGCGCCCACGCCGCCGCCCGGATGTGTCCCGGGGTGCACCTTCAGGTGATCGACGAGGGCTGGCCGTCGGGGGAGGTGCCCGCATCGCTGGCGGCCCCGTTCGACGGCCCATGGGGCACCGAGGCACTGCTGGAGTTGATGTGTGCCGCCACGGACAACCCGCTACCCGAGGTCATGCTGTCGGTCGAAGCCGCCGGGACCTACACCACCGGCCGCGGACCCACCCCGATGCGCTGGGCGATGGCCGCCGGGCCGGCCGAACCCGCGACGGTGGCCGCGTTCTGCAACACCGTGCGCACCCCCAACGGCGGGTCGCACCTGACCGCCGCGGTCAAGGGATTGTCCGAGGCGCTGGCCGAACGTGTCTCCCGCCTCCGCGACCTCGGACTGGCCAAGGGCGAGGACGGTCCTGAGGCTCAGGATTTCGCGGCGGTCACCGCATTGGTCGTCGATACCCGCGCACCCGATGTCGCCTGGGACTCCCAGGCCAAGACCGCGGTGTCGTCGCGCTCGCTGAACCTGGCGATGGCCCCCGAGGTGGCTCGGGCGGTCACCGTGTGGGCCGCCAGCCCCGCCAACAACGCCGCCATCTCGACCTGGGCGAAACTGGCCCTGGAGACGGCGCGTGCCCGTCGTAGCGCTGAGGGTGCCAAACAACGCTCCCGTGCGGCGTCCAAAGCCAAAGGGCTCGGCACCAACCTGTCGCTGCCGCCCAAGCTGCTACCCAGCCGCGAAAGTGGCCGCGGCAGCGGAGCGGAGCTCTTCATCTGCGAGGGTGACTCCGCGCTGGGCACCATCAAGGCCGCCCGCGACGCCACCTTCCAGGCGGCATTCCCGCTGAAAGGTAAGCCGCCCAACACATTCGGCTGGACCCCTGTCAAAGCCCGCAGCAAAGACGAGTTCGACGCGATCGAGCGCATCCTGGGCTGCGGGGTGCGTGATCACTGCGACCCGGAGAAATGCCGCTATGACCGGATTCTGTTCGCCTCCGACGCCGACCCCGACGGCGGCAATATCAACGCCAGCCTCATTTCGATGTTCCTGGACTTCTACCGGCCGCTGATCGAAGCGGGCATGGTTCAGGTGACACTGCCGCCGCTGTTCGTGGTCTACGACACCGATACCCGGATTTACTGCCAGGATGAAGCCGAGCGTGATGAGGCGCTGGCCCGCCTGCGGTCCACGTCCAAACGCAAGGTCGAGGTGCAGCGCAACAAAGGACTCGGCGAGATGAACGCCGACGACTTCTGGAGCACCGTGCTGGATCCGGCTCAGCGCACCGTCTACCGGATTGGCGTCGACGACAAGACCGCCGACTTGCACCATGTGCTGTTCGGTGGTCCGCCGGAGGGCCGCCGCGACTGGATGGCCGCCAGGGCGACCCACATCGATACCGCCGCCCTCGATCTCAACTAGGAGTGTGACCATGGCCGTGCTGGAACAGAACCCGGACCTGATCCACGATCTGTCCGCGGAGGAATACTGGAATCGGTATCAGCTGATTTTTGCGCTCTATTCGATCTCTGATCGTGCGATTCCCTCGGCATACGACGGGCTCAAACCCGGCCAACGACGCTTGCTGTATCAGATGTACTCGTCGAATCTGTTGCCCGGCAACAAGCCGCAGAAGTCCTCGAAGGTCTGCTCGGCGGTGACCGGGAACCTTCACCCGCACGGTGGAGCCGCCATGTACGGGGCGGCGGCGCTGCTGGCCGCCGATTTCCAGCGGGTGAAGATCATCGACGGCCAAGGGGCTTTTCCCCGCATTCAGGGCGACATCCCCGCCGCCGACCGCTACACCGAGATGCGACTCTCGCCGACCGGAGCGACGCTGACCGCGGAGCTTGCCGATCACGCGGTGCCCATGGTTGAGACGTTCGACGGGGAATGGATTGAGCCGGTGGTTCTTCCGGCTCGGTTCCCGGTGCTGCTCTGCAACGGAGCGATCGGGATCGCCGAAGGGTGGGCGACCAAGGTGCCCGCCCATAACCCGCGCGAGGTGATGGCCGCCTGCCGGGCACTGCTGGCCGACCCGGCGTTATCTGATGACGCATTGATGGAGTTGTTGCCCGGCCCGGACTGGGGGTGCGGCGCGTCGGTGGTCGGTGATGCCGGGCTGCGCGATTACGTCACCACCGGACGTGGATCGTTCACCGTCCGGGGTCGCCTGACGGTGGAGGGCCGCAATGTGGTGATCACCGAGCTGCCGCCGGGGGTGGCCAGTTCCACCGTGCAGGACCGGATCCGCTCTCTTATCGACGGCGGTGACCTGCCCGCGGTGAGTGACCTGTCGGATCTCACCGACCGGCGAAACGGTCTGCGCATCGTGGTCTCGGCCAAACGCGGGCACGATCCTAAGCAGTTGCTGACCTCATTGCTGGCGTTGACCCCGCTGGAGTCGACGTTCGCGGCCAGCTTGGTCGCACTGGACGCCGATCGGATTCCGCGGTGGTGGTCGGTGCGCGATCTGATCGCCTCATTCCTGACCCTGCGCGATTCGGTGGTCGTTCGCCGCAGCGAGCACAGGCTGGAAAAAGTCACCGCGCGAAGGCATCTGGTGTCGGGGCTGCTGCTCATCCACGTCGATATCGATGCCGCGGTGGCGGTCATCCGCGGTTCGGACACTGTCGACGAGGCCCGCACGGGTTTGTGCGAGCGGTTCGGCATCGACGCGGTGCAGGCCGACTATGTGCTGGCCCTGCAGCTGCGCCGGCTGACCCGCCTGGATGTTCTCGCCCTGAACACCGAGGCCGACAAGCTCGACGCCGAATTCGACGAGCTCACCGAACTGCTCGCCTCGCCCGAGGCGCGGCGCACGGTGATCGATACCGAACTGGTTGCTACCACGGCGCTGTTCGACGGTGCGGAGTACAACCGGCGCACGGTGCTGGACTTCGAGGCCACCCCCGTCGCCGGTGGTGCCGGCGATGACGGACCCAAGGAGCGTAAGACCAACCCGAACTGGCGGCTGGATGACCGCGGGGTGCTCTCCGAGCGTCACGGCGAGCTGCTCTTGCGCGGCACCGGCTGGGCGGTGTGGACCGACGGCCGGGTCAAGTTCACCACCGGGGCGGGACTGCCGGCCAAGGTGCGTGATGTTCCGGTGGCTCCCGATATCACCGGGCTGCTGTGCTCCGGGGTGCTGGCCGACGGCGCACACCTGATGTTGGTCACCCGGATGGGCAAGGTGTTGCGCATCGACCCGGCGGTGGTCAACGCTCAGGGCGCGGCGGGCAACGGGGTTGCCGGAATTCGGCTGTCCGGCTGCGCGGACCAGGTGGACGAGGTGATAGCCGCCTTGGAGGTCACGGGGACAGCGACCGAGGCGCTGCTGTCGGTGTCGGATAGGGGCTGGAAGGTCACCGCCTGCACTGACATTCCGGTGAAGGGCCGCGGCGGCGGCGGGGTCGGATTTCACCCGTTCGTCAACGGCGAGAACGCGTTGCTGTCGGCGACCGTCTCGGCGACCGGGTTCACGCGCCGCGGTAAAGCGGTGCGGGCGGCGGCGCGCTCGAAGTCCACCGTGAAAGGAGCACCCGGCGACGTCCTCCCCAAAGAGGGCTGATCGCCTCGCCGACCCGCGGTGTCGTCCGGTTTCACCGGCATTCCACCGTCAGAACTTGTGCAGGGGTCCTTGGGCTTTCTTGTACAACGACTTCAGCAGGGCATCTCGGAAGCGCGCGTTGTCGATCAGCTTGATACCCGCGTTGGCGACGCGCGGATTGCCGGCGAGTTTGTGAAAGTAGCGACCGCGCCGGTACTCGGTGCCCCACGCGGCTTCCATGCGCTGCGCGTAGTTGCTGAAGTCGTCCGGTCCGCCGTTCTCCAACGCCGCCATCGCGCACTCACCGGCCGCCAGTCCGGATTCCAGCGCCTTGGAGATACCCGCGCCGGAAGCCGGCTTGCCGGCTCCCAGGGAGTCGCCGGCGAACAGTACCCCGGGCTGCCACGGCGGCCACGCGGTGAACCCCATCGGCAGCCGCCAGGCTCGCACGCTCTTGTTCTTCTTGAGCTCTTCGATGGACGGCAGCTTCAAATCCGGGGGCAGCGTGTGCAGGAACTCGCCGAGGAACTGCGTGGCGTTGATGGCCTGCCAGTTCCGGTAGCTGTTGACGTAGCCGAGACCGATGTTGAGCCGGCCGCCGCCCATCGGGAAAACCCAGCCGTAGCCGGGCAGCTGATCTCCTTGGAACTCCAGCTTCAAGTAGATGTCGAGGCTGTCGGAGTCGGCCACATTTGCGTCCATCTCGGCACGGATGGCGATCGCGGAATACCCGTTGTACGCCGAGTCCAGCTTCAGTGCCCGCTTGATCGGGGAGTAGGCACCGTCGGCGGCGATGACCGCGTCGCCGAGGACCTGCTCGCCGCTCTTGAGGGTGACGCCGATCACCCGCCCGCGCTGATCGGTCACCGGTCCGGCCACTTCAGCGCCCTGCCGGACCACGGCCCCGGCCGAGTCGGCGTGTTTAAGCAGCATCGTGTCCAGTTCGGTGCGGCTGACGGTGGACCCATGGTCGGGCATGCCCGGACGCTTCGGGAATGACAGCTCCCAACTCGACGGGCTGAACACCGTGACCCGGTTGATTCGGTGGAAGCCCGCGACCTCGCGGGCCAAGCCCATCTTCTGCAGATAGCTCACCGCCCGGGCGGTGAGGCCGTCGCCGCACGGCTTGTCGCGGGGGAACACCGCCTTGTCCAGGACCACAACTTTGGCGCCGGTCTGAGCGGCTTGCCACGCCGCCGCCGCCCCCGACGGGCCGCCCCCCGCAATCACCAGGTCGAATCGCTCGGTCACAGTCTCCGGCTTTGTCTCGTCATCGACTCGTCGCCGAGTCGTCGCTGTCTCGTCGTATCGCTCCGATGTCGATGCTAGCGGGCGCCGTTTGATCACTCGACGTCCGGACCGGGCAGTACAGTGCTGAAGATGCGTAAACATCCTGCTCCGGGATCAAGTCCGGGCAAGGTGGACGCGCGCACTGAACGTTGGCGCGACCATCGGAAGAAGGTGCGCAGCGATATCGTCGACGCCGCCTTCCGGGCCATCGACCGGGGCGGCCCGGACGTGAGCCTGCGGGAGATCGCTGCGGAGGCCGGCACCGCCAAGCCGAAGATCTACCGGCATTTCAACGACAAAGCCGATCTGTTCGCCGCCATCGGTAAGCGTCTGCGCGACATGCTGATCGCGGCAATATTTCCCACTATCGACTTCGCCACCGAGTCGACCCGTGAGGTGGTCCGGCACAGTGTCGCCGCCTACGTCGACCTGGTCGATGAGCATCCGAATGTGCTGCGCCTCATGTTGGGGGGGCGTTTCCCGGAAACGGCCGAATCGACCACTCGTGGCGTCAATGACGGTCGCGAGATCACCATGACGATGGCCGAGATGTTCAACAACGAGGTGCGCGGAACCGAACTGGATCCCGCCGCGCTGGAACTCGCCGCGGCGGCGACCTTCGGGTCGGCTTCGGCAGCCACCGACTGGTGGCTCGGCACTGACCGGGACAGCCCGCGGAGGATGCCGTCTCCGGAGTTCGTGACACACCTGACCACGATCATGCTCGGGACCATCCAGGGCACCGCCGACCTGCTCGGCATCGATCTGGACCTGGATCTCCCGATTCGCAGTGCCACGCTGCGCAGCGCCCCGATCAGCTGATTGCGCGACACGCCAAAACACAACGGGTTGTGCTCGCTCTGCTTGTCCGACCCCAGGGGTAGTGTTTACCCGTCAGTGGAAATCTCCAATGACCTCTGTGTTTCGGTGGCAACGAAGTGGGGTTCCCCAAGTGAGCAATGGAATCAAGCTGATCGACCGTGCGGCGGCGATCAACTGGAACCGGGTGCAGGACGATAAAGATGCCGAAGTCTGGGAACGATTGACCGGCAACTTCTGGCTTCCCGAGAAGGTTCCGGTGTCCAACGACATCCCGTCGTGGAACACGCTGACCGCCTCGGAGAAGCAGCTGACCATGCGGGCGTTCACCGGGTTGACCCTGCTGGACACCATCCAGGGCACCGTCGGTGCGGTGAGCCTCATCCCGGATGCGGCGACGCCGCACGAGCAGGCGGTGCTGACCAACATCGCGTTCATGGAATCGGTCCACGCCAAGAGCTACAGCTCGATTTTCTCGACGTTGTGCTCCACCGCCGATATCGACGACGCCTTCCGCTGGTCGGAGGAGAATTCGAACCTGCAGCGCAAGGCCCATATCGTCATGGATTACTACCGTGGCGACGATCCACTCAAGCGTAAGGTCGCCTCGACCCTGCTGGAGAGCTTCCTGTTCTACTCCGGTTTCTACCTGCCGATGTACTGGTCGAGCCGGGCCAAGCTGACCAACACCGCCGATATGATCCGGCTGATCATCCGCGATGAGGCCGTGCACGGCTACTACATCGGCTACAAATACCAGCGCGCACTGGCCCTCGAGAACGAGGTCCGCCGCGCCGAACTGAAGGACTACACCTACGAGCTGCTATTCGAGCTCTACGACAACGAAACCGAGTACACCCAGGACCTCTACGACCAGGTCGGATTGACCGAAGACGTCAAGAAGTTCCTGCGCTACAACGCCAACAAAGCACTGATGAACCTCGGCTACGAGGCGCTATTCCCGCGCGACGAGACCGACGTCAACCCTGCGATCCTGTCCGCGCTGTCACCCAACGCCGACGAGAACCACGACTTCTTCTCCGGCTCAGGGTCGTCGTACGTGATCGGCAAGGCCGTCAATACCGAGGATGAGGACTGGGACTTCTGATCCGTCGGTGAATGCGCGGTGAACTATCTGGCGCGAATGCGGCCCAGCGGCGACACTGAGCGCCATGACAGCAAAATCACGTGCGCAGTCGATCCTCAACTGGCTGCGGGCCGGCTATCCGGCGGGGGTGCCGGGCCCGGACCGGGTGCCGCTGCTGGCTCTTCTGCGTAACACGCCGTTGAGCGAGGACGAGGTCAAAGAGGTGGTGCGGGAGATCATCGCCGAAGAGCGGAAAGCGCCGGTCGGGCATGCTATCGACTGCGACGAGATCGAGCAGTTCATCGAGGGAGTCGCCCATCATGATGGCGGACCGGAGAACATCAGACGGGTTGCCGCAAAGTTGGCCGCCGCCGGGTGGCCGCTGGATTCGCTGGACGACTGAGCACTACCCCCGGCGAAGTGACTCGGTGTCGATGACAAACCGATAGCGGACATCGCTGGCGATAACCCGCTCGTAGGCCTCGTTCACATAATCCGGGGCGATCACCTCGACCTCCGAGGCAATGCCCCGATCGGCGCAGAAATCCAGCATCTCTTGAGTCTCCGGAATGCCGCCGATCATGGAGCCGCTGATACTGCGGCGCATCCCGATGATCGAGAACGGCGGAACCACCAGTGGATGCTCCGGGGCACCCAGTTCGACGAAGACGCCGTCCAGGTCAACCATCTCCAGGTAGCGGCCCAGATCAAGATTGGCCGATACCGTGTTGAGGATGACATCGAATGAGTGACGCAGTGTCTTGAAGGTGTCGCGTTCACTGGTCGCGTAGTAGTGCTTGGCGCCCAATCGGAGGCCGTCCTCCATTTTCTTCAGTGACTGCGACAGCACCGTCACCTCCGCGCCCATCGCGACGGCGAGTTTGACCGCCATGTGCCCGAGGCCGCCCAGGCCGATCACTCCCACCCGGGTGCCCGGGCCGACCTTCCAGTGCCGCAGGGGGGAGTAGGTGGTGATGCCGGCGCACAGCAGCGGTGCTGCCGCATCCAGCGCCAAACCATCCGGGATGCGGAGCACGTAGTTCTCATCGACCACGATGCTGCCGCTGTAACCGCCCTGAGTCGGCGAGCCGTCCTTGTTCACCGCGTTATAGGTGCCGATCATCCCGCCACCGGTGCAGTACTGCTGCACCCCGGCCTGGCAGTTGTCGCACTCCCGGCACGAGTCGACGAAGCAGCCGGCGCCCACTCGATCGCCGACTTCGAACCGGGTGACAGCCGAACCGACCTCGGTCACGATGCCGGTGATCTCATGGCCGGGAACCACCGGATAGCGGGGCTCGCCCCATTCCGCGCGCACGGTGTGGATGTCGGAGTGGCAGATCCCGGCGAAGTGGATGTCGAAGCGGATATCGTGTGGACCGGTATCGCGGCGGGTGATCGTGGTCTTGGTGAGCGGCTCGGTGGCCGACGTCGCGGCGTACGCGGTAACGGTCCTCATGAAACCGAGACTACCGGCGGCCGGATCGGCGGACCGGGTGCGCTCAGTTGATCGGGGCGTTCAACCAACGCAGGTCGTCGATGATCCCGCGGGCGGCGATCAATCCCTGGCCGGTTTGCCACACCTCGTTGTTGACGACGAAAACCCGGTTGTCTCGGTTGGCCGAGAGTCTGCGCCAGGCGTCGCTCTCCAGCACTGCCGGGGCGCGGTCCCTGGCTCGGGGGGATGCGAAGGACAGGTAGACGATGTCACCGTCGGCGGCCGAGAAGTCGGGCTCGTCCAAGCCGATCTCCAGGTACGGCTGATCGGTAAACCGCTGCGCCGCAGGGCGGTCGACCCCGACCGCGGCCAGCACGCTGGCCGGGAAGTTCTCGGCGCCCCATACTCGCAGTGTTGTGTCGGTCAGCTGGACCACGGAGGCCTGGAAGTGAGTGGCGTCGTTGGCGGCCCCCGCCGTCTTGGCCGCGTCGACGAACCCGCCGATCAGTTCGTCGGCGGCCCGGGCCCGCCCGGTAGCCGCGCCGATGAGGCGCAGGTTGTCCCGCCAACCGGCGCCGGGGGCGTCGGTGAATACCGTCGGTGCGATCGTTGCCAGGGCCGGCTGGGCATCCGGTATCTGCGACCCGGATCCGAGGATCAGGTCCGGGTCGGCCGCGGCGATCGCGTCGAGGTCGGGATCGCTTCGGCTGCCCGCCGGCGGCACCTCGTGCACAACGGTGCCCAGATAGAAGGGCTGGGTGGAACTGCCGTCGGGAAGTGCGGCGGCCACGATGCGGGTTTGCAGTCCCAGCGCGCACAACGCGTCGAGGTCGTCGCCGGCCAGCGCCACGATGCGCTGGGGATCGGCGGCGACCGCGGTTTCCCCGGCGGCGTGCCGCAGTGGCCCGGGGGGTGGCCCGTCCAGCGGCGCCGGTTCGGGCGCGCAGGACTCGTCGGGTCGCCGCTGGTTGCCCAGCACCCCGGCCGAGGCGATCTGGGTGGTGCTGGTGATGGCGGTATCGGGGGTGCCTGCCTCGGGCGACTCCGTCGATCCCGAGCAACCGGCCGCGGCCAGGGCCGTGATCGTCGCTGCGGCGACACCGGGCAGCAGGCGGGCGAACGGCACGGCGCGACGGTAGCACCCAGCGCCGCAGAACTAGTGCTGACCTGCCCTTCGACCGTGTGAGGGTGGGGGTGGAAAAGGAAATACGACAGAAGTGCGACAGAAGTACGACAGAATGTAGGACCAACGGCGCACCGGGGCTGGTTAGGCGATAGGATGCCGCTAGAGTTGATTGGGACGCGCCCAATGGATGGTTGGAGGATCCTGTGACAGCGGTAGTGCCCCCCCGCGGAGAACTAGAGGCCAGTCGTCCTTTCCCGCCCCGCACCGGGCCCAAGGGCAACATCATCTACAAGCTCATCACCACCACCGATCACAAATTGATCGGCATCATGTATGTGGTCGCGTGCTTCATCTTCTTCGCTCTCGGCGGGTTGATGGCGCTGTTCATCCGCGCCGAGCTCACCGTCCCGGGATTGCAGTTCCTATCCAACGAGCAGTACAACCAGCTGTTCACCATGCACGGCACGGCGATGCTGCTGTTCTACGCCACCCCGATCGTGTTCGGATTCGCCAACCTGGTGCTGCCGCTGCAAATCGGCGCACCCGACGTCGCGTTCCCCCGACTCAACGCTCTCTCATTCTGGTTGTTCGTGTTCGGTGCGCTGATCGCGCTGGGTGGCTTCATCACCCCCGGCGGGGCGGCGGACTTCGGCTGGACTGCGTACGTGCCGCTCTCGGATGCGATTCACTCCCCGGGTCCCGGTGGCGACCTCTGGATTCTGGGACTCGCCGTTGGCGGCCTGGGCACCATCCTGGGCGCGGTGAACATGATCACCACCGTGGTGTGTATGCGCTGTCCGGGGATGACGATGTTCCGGATGTCCATCTTCACCTGGAACATCTTCGTCACCAGCATCCTGGTGATCCTGGTCTTCCCGCTGCTGACCGCCGCGCTGTTCGCCCTGGCCGCCGATCGGCGTCTGGGCGCGCATATCTATGACCCGGCCAACGGTGGCCTCACGCTGTTCCAGCACCTGTTCTGGTATTTCGGGCATCCCGAGGTCTACATCATCGCCCTGCCGTTCTTCGGCATCGTGTCCGAGGTCTTCCCGGTTTTCGCCCGCAAGCCCATCTTCGGCTACTCCACCCTCATCTACGCCACGATCTCGATCGCGGCGCTGTCGATGGCGGTGTGGGCGCACCACATGTACGTGACCGGGGCGGTACTGCTGCCGTTCTTCTCCTTTATGACCTTCCTGATCGCGGTGCCCACCGGTATCAAGTTCTTCAACTGGATCGGCACCATGTGGAAGGGACAGTTGACCTTCGAAACGCCGATGCTGTTCGCCTTCGGATTCCTGGTCACCTTCCTGTGCGGTGGGCTCTCGGGTGTGCTGCTGGCGAGCCCGCCGTTGGACTTCCACGTCTCCGACACCTACTTCGTGGTGGCCCACTTCCACTATGTGCTGTTCGGCGTCATCGTGTTCGCCACCTACGCGGGGGTGTACTTCTGGTTCCCGAAGATGACCGGGCGCATGATGGACGAACGTCTGGGCAAGCTGCACTTCTGGTTGACCATGATCGGGTTCAACGTGACCTTCCTGGTGCAGCACTGGCTGGGCAACGAGGGAATGCCGCGGCGCTACGCCGACTACCTGCCGACCGACGGTTTCACCGCCCTGAACATCGTCTCGACCATCGGCGCCGCCATTCTCGGCCTGTCGATGCTGCCGTTCTTCTGGAATATCGTGAAGAGCTGGCGCTATGGCGAGGTTGTGACCGTCGACGACCCGTGGGGCCACGGCAACTCGCTGGAGTGGGCCACGTCCTGCCCGCCCCCGCGACACAACTTCACCGAACTGCCCAACGTCCGCTCGGAGCGGCCGGCCTTCGAATTGCACTACCCGCATATGGTCGAGCGGATGCGTACTGAGGCCCACGTCGGGCGGTCGCATTCGGACAAGATCGACGCGTAGGCGGGCCCCGGAACGGGCCCTCCGCTCACTCGCGACGATGACTCCGGACAAGGTGTCGGTGCTGATCACCGTCACCGGGGTCGATCAACCGGGGGTCACCTCGGCACTGTTCGAGGTGCTGTCTCGGTATGACGTCGAACTCCTAAACGTCGAGCAGGTGGTGATCCGCGACCGTCTCACGCTCGGTGTTCTGGTGTCGGGTCGTCCCGAGGTCGCCGACGGTGAAGCGCTGAACGGTGATGTCACCGGGGCCATCGGAGGGTTGGGCCTGGAGGCGACCATCGAACGCAGCGATGATGTGCCGATCATCGCCGAACCATCGACCCACACGATCGTCGTGCTCGGCCGGCCCATCACCGCTGCGGCATTCGGCGCGGTGGCGCGGGCGGCGGCTGCGATCGGAGTGAATATAGATTTCATTCGCGGAATATCGGACTACCCGGTCACCGGGCTGGAACTGCGGGTCTCGGTGCCACCCGGCCGGCGGGGTCAACTGCAGGCCAGCCTGGCACGGGTCGGTGCCGAGCAGGGCGTTGACGTCGCCGTCGAGAACTACAGCCTCGAGCGGCGAAACAAGCGACTCATCGTCTTCGATGTGGACTCCACCCTGATCCAGGGCGAGGTCATCGAGATGCTGGCCGAACGGGCCGGTGCGGGTGCGGCGGTGGCCGCTATCACCGAAGCGGCCATGCGGGGGGAGATCGACTTTGCCGACTCGCTGCACAAACGGGTGGCGACTCTGGCGGGGCTGCCGGCCGACCTGCTCGACGAGGTGGCCGAGCAGGTCGAGCTGACCCCGGGCGCCCGCACCACGATCCGGACGCTACGCAGGCTGGGCTTTCACTGCGGCGTGGTCTCGGGTGGCTTCCGGCAGGTGATTGAGCCGCTCGCCCACGATTTGATGCTCGACTTCGTCGCCGCCAACGAGTTGGAGATCGTCGACGGCCACCTGACCGGACGGGTGGTGGGAGAGGTCGTCGACCGGGCGGGCAAGGCCAAGGCTCTGCGCAACTTCGCCACCCAGGCCGGCGTGCCGATGGAGCAGACTGTGGCGGTGGGCGACGGCGCCAACGATATCGACATGCTCAACGCGGCCGGGTTGGGTGTCGCGTTCAACGCTAAGCCCGCATTGCGTGAGGTCGCCGACGCCTCATTGAGTCATCCGTATCTGGACACCGTGCTGTTCATCCTCGGGGTGACCCGAGCCGAGATCGAGGCCGCCGACGCCGTCGACGGTGTGGTGCGCCGCGTCGTGATCCCGTCGGAGTAGGGACGGCGCGCGAACCTGCGCGCACCGCGGGAAACCGCGCCGAAGCAGAGCCGGACGCCTGCCTGGCCCCGCGATGCGGCACGATGGTCGGGTGAGTGATGCAGCGGAACTGGTCCCCGGTCCGGTTGGCTCCGCGCGTCCGGTCGACGCCGCGGAATCCACCCCGATGATCGACTCTGTCGATGATGATCTGCTGATCGACCTCCGAGAGGTCGAACTCCGCCGCGGTGGCCGGCTGCTGGTCGGCCCGATCAACTGGCAGGTGGAACTCGACGAGCGCTGGGTGGTCATCGGCCCCAACGGCGCCGGCAAGACCTCGCTGCTGCGGATCGCCGCGGCGATGGAACATCCCTCCAGCGGTACCGCGATCGTGCTGGGGGAGCGGCTCGGCCGAGTGGACATGGCCGAACTACGACAGCGGGTCGGCCTGAGCAGTTCTGCACTGGCACAGCGAATCCCGGATCACGAACTGGTGCGGGACCTGGTGGTCTCGGCCGGTTATGCCGTCCTCGGTCGGTGGCGGGAGAACTATGACGAGATCGACTACAACCGCGCCGTCGACACCTTGGAGAGCGTGGGGGCCGAACATCTGGCCGATCGAACCTACGGCACGTTATCGGAGGGCGAACGCAAACGGGTGCTGATCGCACGGTCGCTGATGACCGATCCGGAACTGCTGCTGCTCGATGAACCCGCCGCGGGTCTGGACCTCGGCGGCCGGGAGGAACTCGTCGCCCGGTTGGCCGACCTGGCCGCCGACCCCGACGCGCCGGCACTGGTGCTGGTGACCCACCACGTCGAGGAGATCCCGCCGGGGTTCAGTCACTGCCTGATCCTGGCCGAAGGTCGTGTGGTGGCGGCGGGTCTGCTGCCCGACGTGATGACCCCCGAGAACCTGTCCGCGGCATTCGGGCAGTCCATCGCGGTGGACACGATCGACGGCCGGTACTTCGCCCGCCGGGCGAGAAGCCGCGCGGCCCATCGGCGGCCCGGATGACCCACCAGCGCGTGACGAAGGCGGAATGCGGATGACTGAACGGGTCGAACCGGTTGCAGTGCGGCCGGCGGCGACGGTGATGCTTGTGCGCGACACCGCCGAGGGCATATCGGTTTTCCTGATGCGCCGGCACGCAGGGATGGAATTCGCCGCCGGCATGACGGTGTTCCCCGGTGGAGGAGTCGACGACCGCGACCGCGACGCCGGCCTGGTGGGTAACCGGGCCTGGTATGGGCCCGAGCCTGTTTGGTGGGCAGAGCGTTTCGGGATCGGGGCCGATCTCGCGGAGGCACTGGTGTGTGCGGCCGCCAGGGAGACGTTCGAGGAGTCCGGAGTGCTCTTCGCCGGTCCGGCCGACGACCCCGACAGCATCGTCGGCGATGCATCGGTGTACAACTCGGAGCGGGCCGCACTGGAGGACCGCAGTCTGTCCTTCGCGGACTTCCTGTGCTCGGAGAACCTGGTGATCCGTGCCGACCTGCTGCGGCCCTGGTCCAATTGGGTCACTCCGAAGGAGGAGCGCACCCGGCGCTACGACACCTACTTCTTTGTCGGCGCGCTGCCCGAGGGCCAACGGGCCGACGGCCAGAACACCGAGTCCGATCAGGCGGACTGGGCCCGTCCCGAGGCCGCGATCGACGACTTCGCGCACGGGCGGGCGTTGCTGCTGCCACCCACCTGGAGCCAGCTGGACTCGCTGACGGGACGGACCGTCGCCGATGTGCTGGCCCTGGAGCGCCAGATCGCCGCGGTCGAACCCGAGATGACCGTGCTGGCCGACGGCAACTGGGAGATCGAGTTCTTCGACGCCGACCGCTATAACGAGGCCCGGCACCGCGCACTGCGCTCGCGCGGAGGAGGCTGACGGCGTGCGTGAGTTCGTCGGGCTCCACACCCATGAACGCCAACCCGGAATCGGCACCGTGCTGATCAGCCGTGAACCCACCAACGACCTGACCCGACAGGCCTATCGCGAACTGGCCGAGGTCGCCGCGGAGGTCGCACAGCGCAGCGATATCGCGGCGGTCATCCTCTACGGTGGCCACGAGATCTTCTCGGCCGGGGACGACATACCCGAACTGCGCACTCTGGACCGCGCCGGTGCCGAGGCCGCCGATCTGGTCCGCCGGGCCGCCCTCGAAGCGGTGGCCGCGATTCCCAAACCCACCGTCGCGGCAGTTACCGGTTACGCCCTGGGCGCGGGGCTGAGCCTGGCGCTTGCCGCCGACTGGCGGGTATGCGGGGACAACGCCAAGATGGGTGCCACCGAGATTCTCGCCGGGCTGGTTCCCGGCGGGGGCGGCGGCACCTGGCTGGCCCGGGCGGTTGGACGGTCCCGGGCCAAGGAACTGGTTTTCAGCGGCCGTTTCGTCGGTGCCCCTGAAGCGCTGGAGATGGGTCTGGTCGATGAACTGGTGGCCCCCGACGACGTCTACGACTCGGCGTTGAACTGGGCGGTCCGTTTCGTCGACGCCCCCTCGGCCGCGGTGGCGGCCGCCAAAGCGCTGATCGATGACGATATGCCGGTCCGCGACCAGGTCCAGCGGTACGGCGAGGTTTTTGTCGCTTCCCCGGGCGGTTAGGCTGCCCTGCATGACGACCACGGATGCGGGGGCTCCCCAACCGAATCCGCACGCGACCGCCGAGCAGGTCGAGGCGGCGTTGAAGGATTCCAAGCTCGCCCAGGTTCTCTATCACGACTGGGAGGCGGAGAACTATGACGACAAATGGTCGATCTCGTATGACAAGCGGTGCGTGGACTACGCCCGAGACCTGTTCGACGCAACCGTCCCCGCCGCGGAACTGCGAACGCTTCCCTACGGTCGGGCCCTGGAATTGGGCTGCGGAAGCGGTTTTTTCCTGTTGAACCTGATCCAGGCCGGGGTGGCCCGGCGCGGATCGGTCACCGACCTCTCCCCGGGAATGGTGAAGGTGGCGGTCCGCAACGGCGAGTCGCTCGGCCTGGACGTCGACGGCCGGGTAGCTGACGCCGAAGGTATCCCGTATGACGACGATACCTTCGACCTGGTGGTCGGGCACGCGGTACTGCACCACATCCCCGATGTCGAGAAGTCTCTGAGCGAGGTGATTCGGGTGCTCAAACCCGGCGGCCGGTTCGTCTTCGCCGGTGAACCCACCACCGTTGGAAACGGGTATGCGCGCAACCTGTCGACGCTGACATGGCGGGTGGCCACCAACACCACCCGGCTACCCGGGCTCGGGGGCTGGCGTCGCCCGCAGGCCGAACTCGACGAGTCCTCCCGCGCGGCCGCGCTGGAAGCCGTCGTGGATCTGCATACTTTCGACCCGGCCGATCTCGAGCGGATGGCCGCCAGCGCCGGAGCGCTCGAGGTGTCCACCCAGACAACCGAATTCACCGCGGCCATGCTCGGCTGGCCGTTGCGCACACTCGAGGCGATGGTGCCACCCGGCAAGCTCGGCTGGCGGTGGGCGAAGTTCGCCTTCAGCGGCTGGATGACGTTGAGTTGGGTTGACGACAACCTGTGGCGGCGGGTGGTACCGAAGTCGTGGTACTACAACGTCATGGTCACCGGGGTCAAACCCTCCTGACGTTCACCCACGCCGATATCGCCTA
>CAZGPT010000046.1:0-10962 GCA_964527015.1 uncultured Mycobacterium sp.
TGGCGTTGGGGTTTTGGGCGGTGCCGTTGGTGCCGTTGGTGCCGCTACCGCCGTCCCCGCCGGCCCCGCCGGCCCCGCCGTCACCGCCGGCCCCGGCGGTCCCCGACGTGGCTGATCCGCCGACCCCGCCGACCCCGCCGGCCCCGGCGTTGGTGCCGTCGGCGCCGGGCAGGGCTGTGGCGCTGAACCCGCCGCCACCGGTACCGCCGTCACCGCCGCTACCGGCGACACCGGAGGTGGCCGACCCGCCGTTTCCGCCGGCCCCGCCGCTACCGCCGTCGCGCCCGGCGATCGTGGAACTCCAGCCGGCCCCGCCGGCCGCGCCGTTTCCGCCGTTGCCGGCGCCGTTGGACGTCCCGCCGTCACCGGGGGTGCCGTTGTTGGCGAAGAAGAACAGCACCCGGGCGCCCCCCGCCTGCCCGGCGCCGCCGCCGTTACCCGCGTCCCCGGCGTTACCGCCGTTGCCGCCGGCCTGGCCGTCGGGATTGGCTTCGGTGCCCTCAGCCCCGGCTGCGCCGTTACCGCCGTTACCCCCGGCTGCCGAACCGCCGTTTCCGCCGTTTCCGCCGCGGCCCAACACCCAGCTGCCTTCGCCGCCGTTGCCGCCGTTGCCGCCGTCCCCGCCGGGGCCGGCGTCGGTGCCGGACTCCCCGGGCAGGACTCCGTCACGGCCGTTGACGCCGATGCTGGCGCCGCCGTTTCCGCCGTTTCCGCCGCTACCGATCACCGACAGCAGGCCGGTGCTGCCGCCGTTTCCGCCGTTGCCGCCCGCACCGGCCGACCCGGAGCCGGCGTCGCCGCCGTCGCCGCCGCCGCCGAGCACCAGGCCGCCGCGCCCACCGGAGCCACCGTTGCCGCCGTCGGCGCCGCCGCCGCCGGTGCCGCCGTCACCGCCCAGACCCCAGAAAGTCAGGAACCCGGAATCGCCGCCGGCCCCGCCGGCCCCGCCGGCCCCACTCGCGCTGCTACCACCCTCACCACCGTCGGCGCCGAAGCCGATCAGCGAGGCCACCGCACTGGCCCCGGCGTCGCCGCCGGTGCCGCCGCCGGTGCCACCCGTGCCGCCCGCGCCACCGCCACCGCCGGCGTTGAGTACCGACAACAGCCCGGCGCCACCGCCGCCTCCACCGTTGCCCCCGGCACCAGCCGAGCCGCCCTGGCCGCCGACCCCGCCGGTGCCGCCGACGCCGAACACCGAGATCAGCGGGGCGCTACCGCCCGCGCCACCCGCTCCGCCATCACCGTCACCGCCATCACCGCCCGCCCCGCCGTTACCGGCCCGACCCCAGAACGCCAGCACCGCGGCATCCGCGCCCGCGCCACCGATACCACCGGACCCACTGCCGGTCCCCGCGCCACCGGCACCACCGGTCGCGCCCTTGCTGAACAATGCCACCGCCCCCGCCGCGCCCGCGTCGCCGCCGGCACCACCGTCCCCGCCGCCGGCCCCGGCCGCACCACCGACACCACCGGCGCCGCCACGGCCGTTCAGCAACCATGACCGGCCGCCGGCACCGCCGTCACCGCCGTCACCACCACCGTCGTTGCCCGCACCGCCGGCACCGCCAGCGCCGCCCGCCGAGAGAACAGACAAAAATCCGGTATTGCCCCCGGCGCCACCGGCACCACCAGCAACCCCGACCGCGACCGCTACCGCACCCGCACCGCCGTTGCCGCCATTGCCCAGGAACAACCCGCCCGTACCGCCGGCGCCACCAGCGCCACCGTTGATTCCCGCCCCGCCGTTGCCGCCGTTACCGAACCAGCCTGCCGAACCGCCGTTACCGCCGCCGTAGCCGTTGCCACCGTTGCCGAACAGGCCACCGTTGCCGCCATTGCACACACCACTGGTGCAGGTCGACGCCGAATAGCTGAACCCATTGCCGAACAGAATCCCCGCATTCGGGTTATCCGCCGTGCCGCTGCCGATGAAGAACCGCAAAAATTCAGCGATCGGGTTGGCCGTCAGCGACCCGGTGGACTCTGCGCCGGGGGAGATCAAACCGGTGGGATCGGCCGGCTCACCGCTACCGGTGGCCGCGGCAGCTTTTGGGGTGGTCGCGTTCTTACCCAGTTCACGACGGGTGAACCCCGCCATCGCCCACATCAGGGGAGTGGCGGCGGGTGCGCCGCCGCTGTCGCCGGTTCCCAACCAGGACAGCAGGTTTGCGCCCAGTCCGGTGACCGAACGCTGCGCGGCGGCCTGCTGAGGTGCGGCGGTCATCACCGGCGCGATGTGCGATGCGGCGGTCACCGTGCCCAAATTCGGCTCGGCCGAGGAGTCCGCGACCGAGTCGTCATCGGTGGTGCTGGATGGCTGCGAGTCAACGATCCCGGCCGCCGGCGAAGGGGAGGCCGTAGCCGGAGCGGGTTCCGGGTTGGAAGCGCCGACGTCAACGGTGACGCGATCGCCGGAGGGTTGGCTGGGGAACCCCTCGGGTTCGCCGGCAGTCTCATCCCGTTCCGCCGAGGGGAGGGACGATCCGCGACCGGGTTTTGAGTCGGGCAGCGTGATGACGGGTGATTCCGGGCCAGTGTCACCGTTGTCGTCAGATGAGACCCCTGCAGCGATGTCCGAGGTGTCCACGACAGGGTTGGCAGCTGATCGGCGGGCGCCGATAGTGGCGGACTCTGCACCCCGCGCGCCGCGGGGGGCGCCGGAACTCGGCTTGGAGCGCGGAGTTCCCTTGGAGGACGAATCCGCCGAACTCGACCCGGTGGACCCGGCCGACCCGGTGGTGTCAGCGACGGCAAGGGCCGGCGACACAATCGCCGCTCCGACGCCCAGGGCGACGGCAAGGGCGCCGACGCGGCCTACATACCGGCACGGGGTGGTGGCCGGGGCAGACTCCGAAGCACGTGCGCGCAATTCGATTGGCCGAAGGCCCGTCCTGTTGCGGCGTCGGCGACCCGTTTGGAAAACGTGATCGCCGCCGGTGGGCTGGAACGGGTCTGCTGATGCCATTTAGATGAATCCCTCACGCCAAGCCGCGAGCTCGGTCTCGCGCCGGACGGGAGTATGCCATCTTGCAGCGGCCTGCGGGGCTAACCGTGGCAAAAACCTGTGACGCTCGCGAAAACGCTCGGGAAGTCAAGGTCGGACTGGTTCAGCGTTGCGATGGCAAATATGCGGACCACCGTTTTCCGACGCTGAAGGACCGATCTGATGTTGGTTCACGTTCTTTCACAAGCCATATCGTCCCCAAACTCAATCTCCGGGTAGCTCAGTCATCTCGTTCCAGCGAAAGTTCGTGCGACAGGGGTCGTCCGGATGCCCGGAGTCGGTTTCTCCGTAGGGCGTCATCAGGCAAACGGGCTGGTGTTCGGAACATATGTCGCTAGTAGGTGGGTCCACCGGGTCCTCAGAAGACCGTGTAGCCGCCATCCATCACCAGGGTCTGCCCGGTGAAATAGCTCGCGCCGGGTCCGGCCAGCCAGACTGCCGTCGCCTCGTAGTCCTCGGGTGTACCCCACCGTCGCAACGGGACCCGGGGCAGGATCTTGGCCTGCGCGGCGGGGGAATCCAACAGGCCCTCGGTCATGGCGGCCTCGGTCCAACCCGGGACGATTGCGTTGACCCGGATCCCGTCGCGCGCCAGTTCCACTGCCAAGGCGCGGGTCATCGCCACCAGGGCGCCCTTTGCGGCTGCGTAATGGGTGTTGAACGCCAGTCCTTCGGACATCGACACGCTGCTGGTGAACACGATGGAGCCGGTGTGGCGGTCTTTCATATGGCCGGTGACCGCGCGTACGGTGAAGAACTGTCCGTCCAGATTGACCGATGTCACCCGCCGCCACTCATCGGTCGACATAGTGTCCACCGGCGACGGGCGGCCGGGCACTCCCGCGTTGGCGAAACAGGAGTCGATCTGTCCGAATGTTTCCAGGGTTTGTGCGACCCCGGCCGCCACGGCGTCCTCGTCGCTGACATCGACCCGGAATGCCGCGACCGGAGCCGGTCGGCCGTCGGTCTGAAGCTCGGCCACCGCGGCCTCGTTGTTGGCGACGTTGGTGCCCCAGATCGCGATGGCCGCACCGGCTTCGTGCAGGCCCCGGGCCATCCCGAGCCCGATTCCGCTGTTGCCGCCGGTGACCAGCGCCACCTGCCCGGTGAGGTCATGCCACTCGGCCGTCAACTGCACTCCTAGATCATGTCCTTCGCGGTGAGCCAGCGCATGATCGGCCAGCCGGCGAACACCGGCAGCCACACGGTGAGCACCCGGTAGAGCAGCACCGAGGGCACCGCGACCGCGGTCGGCACACCGAATGCGGCCAGGCCGCCGATGAGCGCGGCCTCCACCGCCCCGACACCGCCGGGTGTGGGGGCCGCCGCGGCCAGCGTGCCGCCGACCATCGTCACCACCGTCACCGTCACGAATGTGGTTCCCCCGCCGAACGCCTCGATACTGCACCAAAGGGTGAGGGCCATCCCGAGGGTGGTGGTGGCGCTGCCCAACACGATGATCGCGAAGCGTCTGGGTTCCCGGACCAGTTCGACCAGGTCGCCACCGACCTCGTTGATCTTGGGCCGAACAGCGGTCTCCAGCCAGTGCCGCAATTTCGGCACGAACAGGAATGTCCCCACCGCCCCCAGGGTCAGACCGCCGATCAGATACACCAGGGTGAGTTTCGGTACGAAGTGCGACAGATCCGCCGATGCGCCGGCCGCAACGGAGAAGAAAATCAGCAGAGCCAAGTGGGTGATCACCTGAACCGCCTGCTGAACCGCTACCGCGGCGGTGGCCCGCACGGTGCCCAGCCCGGCTTTTTGCAGGAACCGGGTGCTCAACGCCAGTCCGCCGACCCCGGCCGGCGTGGTGGTGGCGGCAAAGGTGTTGGCGAACTGCATGATCACCAGATTCCGGAACGAGACCACCTCGTTGGCACAGGCCCACAGACCGGCCGCCGCGCCGACATACGTCGATGCCGACACGGTCAGTCCCAGAAGCGCCCACCACCAGTTGGCATTGCGTAGTTCACTGACGAAGGCCGGGACCGTGCTAATGAACGGGTAGGCCACGTAGACCAGCGCGACCAGCAGGACAAGCTGGATGACCTGCTTGCGGGTGAACCGGGTGATGGTCTCGGTCTGGATCGCCGCGGCACCGGTCTGCAGTTTGATCTCGTCGCGGGCAGCCGTCATGACGGCTTTGGCGTCGGTGAGGCTGTTGCGGATGCGGGCCGGCACCGCCGATCGGGTCAGCCGGCGCGACGCGTCGAGCACCTTGTCGGTGCCGAGGACGTCGATGGCGGCCCGCACCGCCGGCTTGACGCCGAACCGGTCGGCAGTGGTGGCCAGCAGTTGGGCGATATCGGACTGCAGTTGCTCCTCGGAGGCGCCGTATTCGGCATTGCCGAAGCCGCCGAACAGGGCCGTGCCACCGTCGACGGTGATCTCGCTGGACCGCAGATCTCCGTGCGCGATCTGGTGACGGTGCAATGTGCCGAGGGACTCCCAGATTGCGGAGGCGGCGTCCGGATCGGTGAGGTGGGCCAGCGCCGTTCCCCGGGCCGGGGTGTGGGCGAACAGGGTCCAGCCGCGGTCCAGTGCCGCGACGCTCAACGTGGTCGAGTTTGCGACTCCGAGGTCGCCGGCGGCGATTGCCATCAGCGCGCGGTGTTCGACGGCCCGGTGCAGCGACATCTGCAATGGCGCGGTCTCCTTGTCGCGCAAAACCAGCCAGCGCCAGAACTGCCGTAGGGCTCCGCCACTGCGTTGGTTGGGGCCATACAGTTCGAGGATGCCGCTGCGGCCGGTCTGGTCGGTGGCTGAGAGTTCCAATGGTCCGCGGCCGGCGGGCCGGATGACGGTCAACGCATCGGTGGCGAACCCCCGACGCGCCAGTGCCCGTATCGCACCGTCGAGCGGGACCTCCAATGCCGGTGTGCCGACGACCAGCACCACCAGCGCTCCGACGAACCAGCCGACGGCCAGGCCGAGCAGCGTTCGGGCCGGCACCACGGCGCTGACGATCAAGTGGATCGGGACGAATGCCAGCAGTAGGCCCCACCACCAGCGCCGCCACCGGGCCGGGAGCCACGGTCCGGACACCGTCAGGACGGCCGCGAGCAGGGCGATCCAGCGGGGATCGTCGAGGAACTGCGACAGCATCGTCGACAGCCGCTCGGTGAGGTCCAGGTGCCAGCGCGGTGCGGCGATGCCCTCGCCGGTGATCGACAACGCGAGCACCGCGATGAAGCCGGCCGCCGCGTAGGCGCCCAGCAGTTTCCACTGCCGGCCGGCGATCAGTCCGATCAAGATCACGAACGGCAGCGCGACGATCGTGATGCCGTAGGCGAGGTAGACCAGGTTGGACTGGGTGGGCGTCAACACACCGACGATGCGCGAGATGGATTTTTCCAGTTCGACCCAGTCGCTGCGGGTGATGATCGAGCTGAAAACGACGATGGCCAGGAAAGCCCCGGACAGTGCCAGCCGGACGATATCGGTGGTACGACGGGTCAGTGGTTGCAGCAGGTCTCCCGAAACGGTGACCTCGCGCCCGTCGACTCGCACGACAGAGAACCTACGTCAGACGACGAAGTCCGAGCCGGGAAGCGCGCCCGCGGCTTGCATGTCGTCAGCTACTGGCAGAGCTCGATGAGCGTCTTGGTGGTGTCGTCGGCCGCGGTCAGCCGGGCAGCTTGCTCGGGATCATCGTTGAGCTGGCCCGACAGGTAGTACTGCGAGATGGTCTGCAACTGATCGGCAAACGCCGATATCGGCTCCGCCAACTCCGCGGGTGTGTTCGACGGCACGTTGTCCCGCAGGTATGCGGCACCGCCCGCCATCGCCAGTCGGGCGTTGGCCGCGACGGCTTCCCGGGCTGCCGGTTCCGGCCCGAGATCCTTGCGGGTCTGAATCGCCACGCCCTTGCTCACCAGCAAGAACGCGTCGCACGCCGTGGCCTCGGGGTCGGCCGCCGCCGGATTACCGACCGGGTCGGCAGTTGGTGCGGGCTTGAGCAGCGCCCACGCCGCTATCCCTACCGCAACCACCGAAAGCGTGACCGCCAGCACAGACACCCAGGCGGGCGGGCCGGAACGGGGCTGGACGGGTTCGCCGGGATAGGGCAGCGGCTGGGACATGGCGATGATGCTACGCGTAGAATCAGCAGTCTAAGGAAGGCGATCATGATGACCGGCTGGCAAACCCTCGCCCGCACCACGGCGGCTGCCGCGGGCAGCGTTGCGCTGGCGGCTTCGGCGATCTGTGCAGCGATCTGGCTGACACCGGCGGCAGCGGCTACGACCTGCGCCCCGGGCTTCGAGCGCAACCCCTACACTCCGGAATGCCTGGCGCCGGTGAACACCCCGACCATCAACGGCATACCCTGCGTTCCCAGCAACATCGGGCTGTGCTCGTCATTCGTCCAGAACCAGCAGCCCCAACGGGTGCCCGGCAGCTCCATCAACTGACAGTCCGTCGACTGACCCCCGGCCGGGAACTCAGGTGCCCGACACCGCCTTGTTCAGCAGTCGCTGAACCCGGTTCGGCATTGCCTGCGCGAGGCCGGTGAACACCTTGGCCTGCCGTCCCACCGGGTAGTGCACCCTGCTCAACCCCCGGGCCAACCACGTCCGGTTCGGATGCGTGGCCGCATAGATCTCGTCGGCGACATCCTCGGCGGTGAGGTGCACGCCGAGCGATTTGGTGCTGGCCGTCTCCAGGCCGTCGACCATCCCGGTCGCGACGAACAGCGGCCACATCGCGATCACCCGGATATCGTGTCGGCGCCATTCCAGCTCGATGGCCTCGGTGAGGCCGCGGACGGCGAATTTCGTGGCCGAATACGTCGCCAGTTCGGGCTGTCCGTAGATGGCCGATGCCGAGCAGAGGTTGACCACTTGAGCCCCCCGGGTGCCCCGCAGATACGGAAACGCGGTGTGCAGACCGGCCATCGTGCCGTAGACGTTGGTATCGACCATCCGGCGCTGGACCGGCAGCGCAATGTCCTCGAAGCGCCCCGAGCTCAGCACTCCGGCATTGTTCACCAGGATGTCCAGCCGCCGGGAGCTACCGGTGAAGGTCTCGAGTTGCCGGGCCCATTCGGCGGCGTCGGTGACGTCGAGCCGCCCGGTTGCGATATCGCCGCCCAGCGCGGTGATTGCCTCATCAAGCGAAGCCAGCCCGGCGGGGTCGATATCGTAGGCACCCACCCGATAGCCCTGCCGTGCGAAGGCCAGTGCGGTGGCCCGGCCGATCCCGGCCGCCGCTCCGGTGATGAAGATCGTCGGTGCGCTCTCAGGCATGGTTGTCGTCTACCCGTCCACGGGCCTGCTCGCGGAACCAGTCGATCAGATCGGGGCGGTCAATCGCGCGCGGGTCCAGTGACACCTCGCTGCGTCCCGCCATGATCGCGGTCACCGGAACCTCGAGTTTCTTGCCGGTGCGGGTGTGCGGGATACCCGGCGCGGCGATGATGTCGTCGGGCACGTGCCGCGGTGAGAGCCGGGTCCGGATTCGGGTGCGGATCTCCTGGACCAGCGCGTCGTCGAGTTGCCGGTCCGGGGCCAGTGTGACGAACAGCGGCATCCAGTACGCACCGTCGGGTCCGTCGATACCCAGGACGAAGGCCTCGGTCACCGCGTCCAGGCCCTCCACCACCTCGTAGATGTCCGCAGACCCCATCCGAATGCCGTTGCGGTTGAGCGTGGCATCGCTGCGGCCGTGGATGATCAACGATCCGCGTTCGGTGACGGTGACCCAGTCCCCGTGGCGCCACACCGCGGGTGCCGGGCCGTCGGCGCGGTGCCCGGGGCCGTCGGCGCGGTGCCCCGGGCCGTCGGCCCATTGGTGGTCGAAATAGGCTGCGCGGTAACGGGAACCGTCGGGGTCGTCCCAGAAGCCGATCGGCATGGACGGCATCGGGGTGGTGATCACCAACTCGCCGACCTCGTCTGTCAGAGGCTCGCGAACCGGCGACCAACTGTGCAGGTCCACCCCCAGGTAGCGGGTGGCCAGTTCCCCCGGTCTGGCCTCCACCCCCGTGGTGCCGCCGGCGAACGCGGTCACCACATCGGTTCCACCGCTGATCGAGGACACCTCAACCCCTGCTCCCAACCCTGCTCCCACCCCTGAGCCCGGCCCGGCGCCGACTTCCGTCCGGACCCATTCGAACAGGTCGGACGGCAGCGGCGAACCGGTGCTGCCCAGGGTCCGCAGCCGACTCAGGTCATGCTGGGTCCCCGGATGCAACCCGGCTTTGCGGGAAGCCTGCAGATGTCCCGGGCTGGTTCCGAAGAAGGTGACCCCCTCGGTCTCGAGCAGCTGCCACAACCGGTCAGCTCCCGGGTACATCGGGTGGCCGCTGTAGCTGACGACGGTCGTGCCGCACAGCAGTCCGGCCAGCCGGAAGTTCCACATCATCCAGCTCAGTGCGGTCTGCCAGAAGAACACGTCGTCCGGGCCGAGGTCGGCGTGCAGGACTGCGGCTTTCAGGTGTTCGAGCAGCACGCCGCCGTGTCCGTGCGCGATTCCCTTGGGCCGGCCGGTGGTGCCGGAGGTGAACAGCACCCAGAGCGGATGGTCGAAGGGGACCGGTGTGACAACCGGGTCGACGGGCTCGGCGACCAGGCGCCGGTAGGCGTCGCCGTCGAGAGACACCAAGTGTGGCGTCGGGGCCAGCAGGCTCAGCAGTTCGGCGGTGTCGGGCCGCTTGTCGATCCAGCGTCCGTTCAACCGGTAGCCGTCGCAGCTGAACAACACCTTCGGATCGAGCTGACCCAGTCGGGCCGCCGCACCTGCGGGCCCGTAGTCCTGCCCGCAGGATGACCACACCGCCCCGACGGCGGCGGTTGCCAGAAACGCCACCGCCGCCTCGGCGATATCGGGCAGGTAGGCGACGACACCGTCGCCCGGCTCCACCCCGAGGCGGCGGAGTTCGGCCGCGACCGCGCCGACCCGGCCCGGCAGTTCCGACCAGTTGATCCGGGTCCGGTTGCCGTCCTCGTTGATGCCGACCAGAGCCGCGCCGGTGCGGGTGGTGTGCCGCAACACCTGGTCGACGTAGTTCAGTGTCACCCCGGGAAACCACGTGGCGCCGGGCATCGTCGCGTCGGCCAATACCCCGGCCTCGCCCGGCCCGGGACCAGTTGCCGAACGAATGTCGAAGAACTCCCATACCGCGCGCCAGAACCGCGCCGGGTTGTCCACCGACCACTGCCACAGATCGTGGTACTCGCCGGTCGGTGCACCGTGCCGGTCGGCGGCCAGCGCCGCGAATGCGTGCCACTGCGGCTGTGTCGAGTTCACGGTCAGACGAACTCCACGCCGGACATCTTGATCTGGTCGCCGTCGCGCACCATGGTCAGCACGATCCGCCACAGTCGTGGCTGCTGCTGGTCCTCGGGCGCTTGCCGGCCCTCGCGACGGGAGGTGGCCGAGATCAGCACGACGGCGGAGTCGGCGCTCATCGTCTCCACCGCGGCGTCGTTGACCGTGGCCTTGGTGACGATCTTCTCGGCCTGCAGGGCCTCGACGAATTCTTCCGCCGTCTCGGCGAAGTTGTCCCGGAATCTGCCGCTCGACCCGTCGAGCACCCGTTGCACGCTGTCCTGCGCGGTGGCGTAGTCGATGGACATCAGGTTGACCACCCCCTGTCGCGCCGCCGCCGCGTATTCGGCGGCGCGCTGGTGGCTTTCAACGTTCTGTCGGTGCTGCCATGTCATCCAGCCGGTTGCCGCCAGCAAGGCGATGCTCAGCACCAGTGCGGTCGTCACGGCGGTCGTCACGGCGGTCGTCGCGGCGACGGTTTGCCGACCGCGGCGCGGCATCGGCTGCGGCGCCGCCTCGGCCGGGCCCTGTTCGTTGGCGTGCAGCCTGGTCCGCAACTCATCGGCTCGGGCCCGGGCGGCCTCGGCCCTGGCCTCGGCGGCGGCGGCCTCGGCTTCCGCAGCCCGCGCGAGCTCGTCATCGGCCCGCGCGGGAGCGTCATCGGCCCGCGCGGGAGCGTCATCGGC
>CAZGPT010000046.1:11062-21149 GCA_964527015.1 uncultured Mycobacterium sp.
GCTCGTCATCGGCCCGCGCGGGAGCGTCATCGGCCCGCGCGGGAGCGTCATCGGCGTCGTCGGTCACCGCACCTCCTCTCGCTGGTCGCGCCTCGGCGGGAATCTTCCCTGACCGCCGGACTGTATCGATGCCGATATGGGACAGTGAGCCGGTGCGATCGACCGTAGCCGCTGTCGCTGTGCTGATGGCCGTTGGACTCGCCGCACCCGTGACAGCGACGGCGACGGCTGAGGAGTGCAACGACGCCTTCTGCACCCCCGGGATCAGACCCGCCGTCGTGCTCGGCGCTCCGTGCGTGGACACCGCCCGGTACGTGTTCGGCACGACATCGTGGGGCCGGTTGGTGTTCTGCGGTTCGCCCCGACGGTATGAGCCGCGTTATTTCCGCTCGCCGCCGATGATGGGCGTCAAGGAACTCAACGGCAGCTGTGCCGGATACGAGAACGCTGTCGCACAGGCCCCCGACGGGCAATTTCTGACCTGCGCGTTCATGAACAACCACCCGGTGTGGGCACGCGGGGGTAACGCCTGATCCGTCACCAGTGCCGCTTCGAGCACCGGTCACCAGTGCCGCAACGAGCACAATGCGCCTTTGGCGCCGGAGTTGGTCACCACCACCGTGCCGTCCACAGCCAGCGTGCAGTGGAAATTCGGTGGGTCGGGGGACCGGCCGGAG
This sequence comes from uncultured Mycobacterium sp., assembly GCA_964527015.1. Classification (GTDB taxonomy): domain Bacteria; phylum Actinomycetota; class Actinomycetes; order Mycobacteriales; family Mycobacteriaceae; genus Mycobacterium. The sequence continues at coordinate 11,740 of CAZGPT010000046.1, forward strand.
GTGCCCAGGACCATCGCCCAGTACTGCGGATCGGCGAGTTTGACGTTGAGCACCCAGGGCTTGTCGGGTCCCAGGGTGGCCTCCGCTTTCGGGCTGAAGAGGTAGGGGTTGTGGCTGTAGTCGGCGTAGTTGGCCGGCTCGGCGTCGCGGTAGTAGATCTCGGCGAAGAACGGGCTGTCGGTGTACACGGTGTAGGTAACGTCGTGCAGCACCGGCCCCTCGGCCTGCACCGGCGGAGCCGTCCCCAGGCCGGTGGCCGCCAGCACCCCGGACATCACGACGGAAATGCCGAACCGGTCCAGCCGCATGCTTGGAGAGTCTGGCAGACGATCGTCACTAGACTCGGCGGATTCGGCGTCGAGGAGGTGACCGCCCGTGAGTTCCGGTGATGACGGCTCGACAGATGTGCTGGCCGAACTGGCCGAGGCGGAGGCCGCCGAGGCGCAGGCGCGCGCCGACGCCGACCTGGCCCGGGCCCGGGCCAAGCAACTGCGCACCGTCGAGGTGCCCGCCCCGGATATCGAACAGGGAGAACCCGGGCCGGGAGAAACCGAGCAGGCGGACCCCGAGCAGGTGGACCCCGAAGAGGAGGACCCGCCGGCCCGGTCCCCGTCCCGACCCCGGCGGTTCGGGGCGGTGGCCAGGGTGGCTGTGGTGGCTGTGGTGGCCCTGCTGATCGGCGCGGCGCTGGCCGTCACCGCGCTGATGCTCTCCGAGCACGCGAAGGTCGCCGCCCAGCGCGCCGAGCATCGGGCGGTGGTCGAGGCGGCGCGCAACGGGGTGGTGGCACTGCTGTCCATCGACCACACTCGCGCCGACGCGGATGTCCAGCGCGTGCTTGATCTGTCCAGTGGGTCTTTCCGTGACGAGTTCGCCGCCGACGCCGATGATTTCGTGCGGACCGCTGTCGATTCCCAGGCGGTCACCAAGGGCTCGATCAGCGCCGCGGCACTGCAGTCGGTGCAGGACGACAGTGCCGTGGTGCTGGTGGCGGCAAGTTCGACAGTGACCAACGTCAGCGGTGCGAAGAACGATCCCCGGCCGTGGCGGATGAGTGTGACGGTGACCCGCGACGGTGACATCTGGAAGATGTCGGATGTGGAGTTTGTGCCATGAGCCCCAGCGAAGAATCGACCGCCGGCGAATCGGAGGGTTCCGTTGAGATCCCGGCCGAGACGCCAGCTGTAACCCCGGCGGCCGGATCTGCCGTCGAGACCCCGCCGGACGGTGGCGTTACGGCCGTCGACCCGGCGCGCGGGGTCATGACCTGGTGCCGGGCCCGCCCGATGGCGGTACTGGCCGCGGTGCTCCTGATGGCATCGGCGGTCGCCGCCGGATCGGTCTACTGGTGGCTGTTCCGGCCGGACCGGCTCACCGATGCCAATACGCAACAGCAGGTCGTCGCGGCCGCCAAGGACGGCACTGAGGCGTTGCTGTCCTACTCGCCGGAGAATCTCGACCAGGATCTGGCCAACGCCAAGTCGCATCTGACCGATCCGTTCCTGGGCTATTACGGTGATTTCACCGACACGGTGGTCGCGCCGGCGACCAGGGATAAGGGTGTCAAGACCGAGGCCAACGTCGCCCGTGCTGCGGTGTCGCAGATCCGGCCGGGCAGAGCCGAGGTGCTGGTCTTCGTCAACCAGGTCACCACCAGCAAGGATCGGCCGACCCCGGCCCTGGCCACCAGCAGTGTCCTGGTGACTCTGGTGAGCTCCGGCGGCCGATGGCTCATCTCCGAATTCGAACCGATCTAGGGCCGTCACCGGACGTCCCGACAGTTGGGGACTTACGTCTCTGTCGATACCGGCCGGGCTGGGCCACAGTGGGCCCATGACGAAGGGCCGTCGGCCGTGAGCGCGGAATTTCCGGACACCGAGACCCTCCGTGCGGTTCTGGCCCTGGCGACACTGGCTCCGTCGGTCCGTGACTCGCAGCCCTGGAATTGGCATATCGGCCCGCGCCGGGTCGACCTCTATGTTGATCCTCGGCGCCCGCCGCCACGGAACGACCCTGACCGCCGCGACGTCCTGCTGAGTTGCGGTGCGGCGCTGCACCACTGCGCTGTCGCCCTGGCCGCGACCGGGTGGCGGGCGAAGGTCCGCCGGCTGCCGGATCCGGCCCGACGCGACCACCTGGCCGCTGTCGAGATGGTTCCCCAATCGCCGGCCGAACTGGATGTGACCCTGGCCTCGGCGATCGCCCGTCGCCGTACCGACCGCGGCGTATACGGTTCCTTGCCGGTGCCGTGGGAGGACATCGCGTTGATGGGCGCGCGGGCCGCCCGTGCCGGGGTCATGTTGCGCCAGATCGACCGGAACCAATCCGAGTCTGGATCCGAGTGGGACAGCGCCGTGTTCCTCGCGCTGGGAACCGAGGGCGATGACGATCTCGCCAGGTTGCGGGCGGGGGAGGCCACCAGTCTGGTCTTACTGTCGGCGACGGCGATGGGACTTGCCAGCTGTCCGCTGCCCGAACCCCTTGAGATCCCCGAAACCCGGGAGTTGGTGCGTGCCGATGTGTTCGGTACCAGTGGCTACCCGCAGATGCTGGTACGGATGGGTTGGGCGGCGGCCGAGGCCGGTGCCCTCATCGGCGGCACGGGCACCGAAGAACCGCTGCGGGGGAGCGCGTCAGTCGAAACGCAATGAGGTTCCGGGCTTCAGGATCTCCACCCGTCCCCGGCACTCCACCTCGATGGGCGGACACGCAACCGGTTCGGCGCTGAGCTCGGCACTGCGGCCCACGACCGTCAGATGCAACCGGTATCCGCGGTAGTAGATCGGCATTCTCAGGGCACCAAGGCTTTCCGGCCACATGGGGTTGAGAATCAGCCGTTCCGACCGGGTCTCGAGCCCAGTGAAACAACGCTGGAGCAGATCGATGCTGCCGGCCATCGCGGCGATGTGGATGCCCTCGGCGGTAGTGCCCCCCTGAATATCGGCGACGTCGGAGGCCAGCACCTGCTGGAAATATCTCATCGCACGCGCGCGGTTACCGCGTGCCAGCACCCAGGCGTGCACCACCGCGCTCAGGGTCGAGCCGTGGGATGTCCGGTGCACGTAGTAGTCGACGGTGTTCGGGATCTGCTCAGGGGTGAATCGATATCCCGTGCGGGCGAACATCTCGCGCAGTTCATCGGCCGACAACAGGTAGAACAGCATCAGCGCATCGGCTTGTTTGGAGGCTTTATACCGGTTCACGCTGTCGTTGTCGGCTTCCAGGATCCGGTCCAGGCGCTGGATGTTGCCGTGTCGCTCACGTAGGCCGTGCCAGTCCAGTTCCGCCAGGTCGGCGTAACCCTCGAACTGGCTGATCACCATCCGCTCATCCTCCGGACCGGACCCCGGAGCGGCGTGGAACGGCACATACATCCGTCGGCTCACCTCATCCCACTGCAGCAGTTCGGTGCCCCGGATGCCGAGTGTCTCCATCAGGTCGAGTCGGTTGCGCAACGGCAGTGCGTCGAGTGCATCAAGGGCCCGCACGATCACCCATACCGCCATCACGTTCGTGTACGCGTTGTTGTCGATGCCGTCATAGGGACGATCGGGATAGCCGGAGTGGAATTCGTCGGGGCCGATGACGCCGCGAATCACGTAGCGGCCCTTTGTCTCGTCGAACTCTGCGCGGCTCACCCAGAACCGGGCGATTTCAGCGAGCATCTCCGCACCGTTCTCGATGAGATAGCGCAGATCGCCCGTCACCTGGTAGTACTGCCACACGTTGTAGGCCACCGCGATCCCGATGTGATGCGCGCGGGCACTGGCGTCCGGGTTCCAGCGGCCGGAGTTAGGGTTCAGGTGCAGCTTCTGGCTTTCCTCCCGGCCGTCGCTGCCGGACTGCCACGGGAACATGGCGCCGGCATACCCGGCTTCGCGCGCGGCGTGGCGTGCCTGCGGCAGCCGGCGGAACCGGTACCGCAACAGCGAGCGGGTGGTCACCGGGGATCTCAGGTTCAGCACCGGGAAAGCGAACAACTCGTCCCAGAAGATATGCCCCCGGTAGGCCTCGCCGTGCAGGCCACGTGCGGGCAGGCCGGCATCGAGATCCTCGGCACGGTTGGGCACCGTCTGTAGCAACTGCATCATGTGCAGCCGGACCACCCGTAGCGCGTCGGGATTGTCCTCGAAGGCGATATCGAAACGTTCCCACAGGTGCGCCCACTCCCGGATATGACCGTCCCGAAGATCGCCGTACCGGCCAAGCTGGGACAGCAGTCGCGTGGCGGCATCCCCGGGTTCGGAGATGGCCTGGTCGCGCCCGGTGAAGATGGCCGCCATCTTCTCCACCGTCACCGACTCGCCGGCCTCGACCCGCGCCACCACGTCGTGTCCGGCCCGGCGTGGCTCACTGACAAAGCGCATGTCGGAGTCCAGCGCCGCGTCACCCTGCCACACCGAAGTGCGGGCGGCTATGGCGATCGGAACCCGCGACTGCACCGTCTCGCAGACCAGCAGGGCCGAGCCGTCGGCGAGTTCGGTCGTCGAGGTCGCGACCAGATGGTCATCGGATAGTGTCCGGTAGCGCTCGACCCCGGAGTTGCGCACATCGCCGTCGATCATCGACAGGAACTCGATGGTGCCCGACCAGTCCTCGGCGAACAGCGTCGTCTCCAGTGCGCAGGCGTGCGGCAGGTGCATGGCGGCGATACGCCGCTGGACCACGCTCGTGGTTCGTCCGGCCGGGTCACGGAAGCGGAACTCGCGGGTCATCTCGGCCTGCCGCAGATCCATGTTCTGCCGGTAGGACAGGAATTCCGCGGAGTCCGCGTCGAACCAGTCGCCGCCGTCGATCCGGAACTTCAACGACAGCCAGTTCGGCAGGTTGACCAGGCTTTCGTTTTCCACCCGCACGCCGGAAACCGTGTCGATGAGTCGGTTGTAGAGGCCGGCGGCGTAGGTGCCCGGGTAGTGGTAGGTGCCGGCGTCGGCCTCCGGAGCGCAACCTCGGGTGGCGCGGTAGCCGTTGCCCACCGCGCACAGGGCCTCGCGCAGCCGCTCCTGATCGGGGATATAGCCGCCGAAGGTGAATGACCAAGGACTGGATGCCATTTGGCGATCGAGATCGCATTGGGTGACGAGCTTCTCGATGAAGGCGCGGACGTGGTCGGGGTCGGCCAGGCAATACCGCGCAGCTGTCGCCCGGTCGCCGTCCTCGACGTGGCTCACCACGATCCCGACCCCGTCGTGCAGAACGGCGTCGAAGCCGTCCTCGTCGGTCAGGTCATCACCGACGAAGATCGGCAGCAACGGTTCCTCGCCGGTCACCTGATCGACGATCCACTGCAGCGTCTTGCCCTTGTTCCAGTCCAGGTTCGGCCGCAACTCGACGACCTTGCGGCCCGAGGTCACCTTCAAGCCGTTGCGGGTGCCGACATCGTGTACCGCGGCGGTGACCGCGGTCGCGGACTCCGCTGCGGCGTTGCGATAGTGCACGGCGACGGCATAGCGCTTGTGCTCGACCCGGACTCCGGATAGCGATGCCAGTCGATCGGTGAGCTCTGCTGCCGCCTCGGCGAGGACCGGAATCGCCGCGGAGGCGGTTTCATTGCGGTGATAGCTGCCGTCCGGCGCGACCATCTCGAACCCGTGGCTGCCGGCGTACCACAGCCCCGGTAGATCGACCCTGGCCCGGACGTCGTCCAGATCGCGTCCGGACAGCACGGCCACCGGATACAGCGCCGCGAGCGACTGCAGAGCCCGGGCGGCCCCCGGCACCAGCGCAGCGGCGTCCGGATCCTCGACGATGTCCGAAAGCGTGCCGTCGAAGTCGAAGAAGATCGCCGGTCGTCGCGCTCCCACCACCCCGGCGAGCTGGCCGAAGGAGGCCAGCGCATCGGGCAGGCTGGTCATCCGTCGGTCGATGGTGCGCACCAGCGCTTCCGCGAGATCGCCGACCACCACGTCGGCCCCGCACCGCCGCAGCCGGGCGCTGGACTCACCGGTGCGGTCGATGCCGATCACCAGGCCGAAACCGCCGGCCCGTCCGGCGGTGACCCCGGCCTCGGAATCCTCGACCACCACGGCGCGGCCCGGTCGGCAGCCGAGCCGGTTGGCGGCCTCCAACAGCATGGCGGGGTCGGGTTTTCCGGGGAGGCCGAGTTCGTCGGCGACCACGCCGTCGATCCGGACCTCGAAAAGGCCGGCGATTCCCGCCGATTCCAGCACGGTCGCGCAGTTGCGGCTGGCGGAGAACACCGCCACCCGCACGCCCGCCCCGATGAGCTGCCGTATCAGCGCGACGGTCGAGTCGAAAACCGGCACCCCGTCGGCGATCGCCGCGGAGAAAAGCTCCTGCTTCCGGTTGCCGAGCCCGCAGACGGTCTCCGCGGTGGCCGCGTCCGCGGCGGGATCTGTGGGGGCGCCCCACGGCAGCGAGATGCCCCGGGAGGCGAGAAAATCCCGCACCCCGTCGTAACGCGGCTTACCGTCGATGAAATGCAGGTAGTCGGCCGGGGTGAACGGATCGTGGTTCTCGACCGGGGAACCCGTTCGGCCGCTGAGGTATTCGTCGAACATCGTCGCCCAGGCGGCCGCGTGCAGCGAGGCGGTGTCAGTGATGACTCCGTCGGTGTCGAACAGAACGGCGTCATGGAAGCGTGGGTCGATCCGCACCCGCTGACCGGAGTCGACTACGCCGGACTGTTCGCCGAACCGGTGCTCGTTGGCCATGGCACCGACGATATGCCACAGCAATGCCGGTATTCGTCAGTTCGGGTGCCGATCGGGCATTCTGGCGGCACGATAGGGTCCAAGGCCCCTGTTAGCGCGGAGGCCGGGACCGTAAACTACTTTGCGCGACGAAGAGGAGCGAAATGTCAACTGCGGCAGGCACTGCACCGGTCATTGTGGGTGTCGACGGGTCGTCGGCGGCAAAGGTTGCCGTCGACTGGGCGGCGCGGGACGCCGCGCGGCGCGGCACCAGCCTCAGGCTCGTTCACGTGCTGACCCCGCCGGCTGTGATGGCCTTCCCGGAGGTGCCGATGCCTGCCGGCTACGCGGACTGGCAGGAGGAGGAGGGGCAGATACTTCTCGACACCGCCGTCAAAACAGTGGAGGACGCGGTCGGCGACGTCCAGGTTGAGGTGGCCACCGAGATGGTGGCCGGGTCGGCGGTCCCGGTGCTGGCCGACCTGTCGACTGAGGCGCAGCTGATGGTGGTTGGCTGCCGGGGACGCGGCGCGTTCGCCCGCGGGCTGCTGGGATCCATCAGCACCGGACTGGTCCACCACGCGAAGTCTCCGGTGGCCATCATCCATGACGAGGATCCGCTCATGCCGCATCCGTCCCAGGCGCCGGTGGTGGTCGGGGTCGACGGCTCACCGGCTTCCGACAGCGCCGTGGCGATCGCGTTCGAGCAGGCGTCGTTCCGCGGTGTCGATCTCGTGGCCGTGCACGCCTGGAGCGACTCCGGGGTGTTCGAGTTCCCCGGTGTGGACTGGTCGCAGCTTCAGGCGATGGGCGAGACGACCCTCAGCGAACGGCTGGCGGGCTGGCAGGAGCGCTACCCCGACGTCCTGGTGCGACGGACGGTTGTCGCCGACCGGCCGGCACATCAATTACTCGAGCAGGCGGCGTCGGCCCAGCTTCTGGTGGTGGGTAGCCGCGGGCGGGGCGGCTTCGCCGGGATGCTGCTCGGGTCGGTGAGCACCGCGGTGATCCATGCGGCCCGGATGCCGGTGATCGTCGCACGGTGAGATCGGGTAAGACAGCGGCGTCGGGTAGGAAAGCGGCGTCGCATTAGGCGTGGTTTAGGCCCGGTTTAGGCCAGCGGCGCAGTCCAGCGCACGACAGTGCCGCCGCCGGGCGCATCGGTGACGGTCATGGTCCCGCCGACCTGCTCGGCGCGCGCACTCAGGTTGCTCAGCCCGCTGGTGGTGACGTCCCGGGGTACGCCGCAGCCGTCGTCGATCACCTCGATCGCGAGTTCGTCTTCGACCCGCACGTTGACCTTCAGGTTGTGTGCCCCCGAGTGCCGGACCGCATTGCTGACGGCTTCGCGGACGACCGCCTCGGCGTGGTCGGCCAAACCGGCCTCCACCACCGACAGCGGGCCGACGAAGTGCACGTTGGTGCGCAGACCCTGTCCGGAGAACGCGGTGATGGCTTCGTCGATCCGCTGCCGCAGCCGAGTGTCTCCCGGCGAGCCGCCGTGCAGGTCGAAGATCGTCGTCCGGATTTCCTGAATGACACCCTGCAACTCGTCGACGGAGTCGGCCAGGCGTTGCCGGACGTCGGGGGAGTTGACCCTGGCGATCGCGCCCTGCAGGGACAACCCCACCGCGAACAGCCGTTGGATGACGTGGTCGTGCAGGTCCCGCGCGATCCGCTCCCGGTCGGAGATCACATCCAGCTCCCGCATCCGACGCTGGGTGTTGGCCAGTTGCCAGGCCACGGTCGCTTGGTCGGTGAACGCAGCGGTCATGGCCAACTGGTCATCGGTGAAGTCCCGGCCGTCCCGCCGTCGTAACACCACCACCACTCCGGCCACCGTGTCGGTGGTCCGCAGCGGCAGCACCAGAGCCGGGCCGCCGGGCTCGGCCGTCAACGGTTCCGCGACGTCCAGGACCGCCACCCGGCGAGGCGCGCGTGCGGTGAAAGCCGCACCGATCTCGTTCTGCGCCAGGTTGATCGACCCGGCTGCGATGGCCGTGCCGGCGGTTTCGACGACCAGCAGTTCATCTAGTTCGTCCTGTACGTCTGAGCCGGTCGCCCCGGTGTTTATCGGGACGTTCGCCGGGACCGCGACGACCACCGCGTCGGCCTCGGTCATTCGCAGCGTCTCGTCGGCGATCAACCGGAAGACCCGGTCCGGGTCGGCTCCGGCGAGCAGTTCGGTGGCGATATCCCGGGTGGCCTCGATCCACGACTGCCGGGCGCGTGACTGGGTGTAGAGCCGGGCGTTGGCAATCGCGATACCGGCGGCGGCGGCCAGCGCCTCCACCAGCACCTCGTCATCGGCGCTGAACGGCTGACCGCCGGATTTCTCGGTCAGATAGAGATTGCCGTAGACCTCATCGCGGATGCGCACCGGGACGCCGAGGAACGTGCGCATGGGTGGGTGGTTGGCGGGGAAGCCGATGGAGTCCGGATGCAGTCGGATGTCATCGAGGCGAATCGTTTTGGGGTCGTCCATCAGCACGCCGAGGACCCCGCGGCCCGATGGTGGCGGACCGATTCGCGCGCGAACGTCGTCGTCGATACCGTGCACGATGAACTCGATGAGTTCCTCGCCGGCCGAACCGGGGCCGCGGACCCCCAGCGCGCCGTAGCGGGCGTCGACCAGCATTGCGGCCGTGCGCACGATGGTCTGCAGGGTGGTGTCGAGATCCAGCCCGGACGTCACCGCCAACATCGCCTCGACCAGCCCGTCGAGGCGGTCGCGGCCCTTGGCGATCTGCTCGACCC
>CAZGPT010000047.1:0-20922 GCA_964527015.1 uncultured Mycobacterium sp.
CACCACCCACCCGCACGTCCGGCAGATGATCGCCGACCGTGAGTTGGAGACCTGGTTGGTCGTGGACGTGTCGGCCAGCCTCGACTTCGGCACCACCGAGTGCGAGAAGCGCGATCTGGCGGTCGGAGCCGCCGCGGCGATCACCTATCTCAACAGCGGGGGTGGTAACCGGATCGGCGCGTTGATTGCCAACGGGCAGGACATCATCCGGGTGCCGGCCCGATCCGGCCGCCAGCACGAGCAGACGTTATTGCGGACCATCGCCACCGCCCCCCGCGCGCCCCTCGGCGTGCGTGGGGATCTCGGCGCCGCCATCGACGCCCTGCGCCGGCCGGAACGACGGCGGGGAATGGCCGTCATCATCAGCGACTTCCTCGGCCCGGTCGACTGGTTCCGACCGTTGCGGGCCATCGCCGCCCGTCACGAGGTTCTTGGTATCGAGGTGCTCGACCCCCGCGACGTCGAACTACCCGATGTCGGAGACGTGATCCTGCAGGACACCGAAACCGGTGTCACCCGGGAGTTCACCATCGACGCACAGCTGCGCGACGACTTCGCCCGGGCTGCCGCCATTCACGGCGACGAGGTCGCGCGCACGCTGCGCCGGTGCGGCGCGCCGTTGCTGACGCTGCGCACCGACCGAGACTGGATCGCCGACATCGTGCGCTTCGTCGCATCCAGGCGCCGTGGCGCGATGGCGGGCGTGCAGTGATCGGGGCGGGGGCTCGTCGGTGAACGTTCCGTTGCTGGGCCCGATGGCGCTGACGAATTTCGCCCACCCCTGGTTCTTCCTGTTCCTGCTCGTGGTCGCGGGCCTGACGGCGCTCTACATCGTCGTGCAGGTCGCCCGGCAGAAGCGCATTCTGCGGTTCGCCAATATGGAACTGCTGGAGAGCGTCGCGCCGCAGCGCCCCAACCGGTGGCGGCATCTTTCGGCGATTCTGCTGGTGACCTCGCTGGTACTGCTGACAATCGCGATGGCCGGACCGCAGAACGATGTGCGCATCCCCCGTAACCGGGCGGTGGTCATGCTGGTCGTCGACGTGTCCCAGTCGATGCGGGCCACCGATGTCGAACCCAGCCGACTCGCGGCGGCGCAGGAGGCGGCCAAGCAGTTTGCCGACCAACTCACCACCGGGATCAACCTGGGACTGATCTCCTACGCCGGAACCGCGACTGTGCTGGTCTCGCCGACCACCAACCGTGAGGCCACCAAGGCCGCGCTGGACAAGTTGCAGCTTGCCGATCGGACCGCGACCGGTGAGGCCATCTTCACCGCGCTACAGGCCATCGCGACCGTCGGGGCGGTCATCGGCGGTGGTGACGAGCCGGCGCCGGGGCGGATAGTGCTGATGTCCGACGGCAAGGAAACCGTGCCGTCCAACCCGGACAACCCGAAGGGCGCTTTCACCGCGGCGCGGACGGCCAGAGACCAGGGTGTACCGATCTCGACGGTGTCCTTCGGCACGCCCTACGGTTATGTCGAGATCAACGACCAGCGTCAGCCGGTGCCGGTTGACGAGGACATGCTTGACAAGATCGCCGAACTGTCCGACGGGAACCACTACTCGGCAGCGACGTTGGAACAACTCAAAGAGGTCTTCACCTCGCTGCAGGATCAGATCGGCTACGAGACCATCAAGGGTGACGCCAGTGCAGGCTGGTTGCGGCTGGGCTCGCTGTTGCTCGCGCTGGCCGCGCTGGCGGCATTGCTGATCAACCGGCGTCTGCCTGGGTGATCCCATCTGATCCATTGCCGGCCGAGATCGACCTCAGGGTCGCTGATCGGGCTCAGGCGTAACCGTGGTGTCGATTTCGGCGCCGCCGACCGCAGGCACTAAGTTGACCGTCATGAGCAACAGCGATTCAGCCGGCCGACCGCCGTTCGTGTCCCGCTCAGTGCTGGTCACCGGCGGCAACCGGGGGATAGGGCTGGCCATCGCGCGGCGGCTGGCCGCTGACGGGCATCGGGTCGCGGTCACCCACCGCGGCTCCGGAGCGCCCGAGGGCGTGTTCGGCGTGCAGTGTGACATCACCAGTAACGAGGCGGTGGATCGCGCCTTCACAGCGGTCGAAGCGCATCAGGGCCCGGTGGAGGTGCTGGTGTCCAACGCCGGGATCACCGCAGACGCGTTCATGATCCGGATGACCGAGGAGCGGTTCGAGCAGGTCATCGACACCAACCTCACCGGGGCGTTCCGGGTGGCCCAGCGGGCAGCCCGCAGCATGCAGAAGAACCGGTTCGGCCGGATGATCTTCGTCGGTTCGGTCTCGGGCATGTGGGGCATCGGCAACCAGTCCAACTACGCCGCCTCCAAAGCCGGCCTGATCGGTATGGCGCGGTCGATCTCCCGCGAAATGTCGAAAGCCGGCGTCACCGCGAATGTGGTCGCCCCCGGCCTGATCGACACGGATATGACCCGCGCGATGGACGAGCGGGTTCAGAAGGGTGCCTTGGAGTTCATTCCGGCCAAGCGGATCGGTACCGCCGAGGAGGTCGCCGGTGCGGTCAGCTTCCTGGCGTCGGAAGACGCGGGATACATCGCAGGTGCGGTCATCCCGGTTGACGGCGGCATGGGCATGGGCCACTAGGTAGAACAGGAAAAGGACTGATATGGCAGGCATTCTCGAGGGTAAGCGCGTCCTCGTCACGGGCATCATCACTGATTCCTCGATCGCGTTCCACATCGCGAAGGTGGCTCAGGAGGCGGGCGCCGAGGTGGTGCTCACCGGGTATGACCGGATGAAGTTGATCCGGCGGATCGCGGACCGACTGCCCAAGCCGGCGCCCCTGCTGGAGTTGAACGTATGTGATGACTCCCATCTTGATTCGCTTGCCGGCCGGATCACCGAGGTGATCGGCGAGGGCAACAAACTCGACGGGGTGGTGCACTCCATCGGCTATATGCCGCCCAGCGGTATGGGCATCAATCCCTTCTTCGACGCCCCCTACGAGGACGTCGCCAAGGGCATCCACATCTCCGCGTTTTCCTACGCCTCGCTGGCCAAGGCGGTGCTGCCCATCATGAATCCCGGCGGTGGCATCGTGGGCATGGATTTCGATCCCACCCGCGCGATGCCGGCCTACAACTGGATGACGGTCGCCAAGAGCGCTCTGGAGTCGGTGAATCGGTTCGTTGCACGGGAGGCCGGCAAGGTCGGCGTGCGGTCCAATCTCGTTGCGGCCGGACCGATCCGGACGCTGGCCATGAGCGCGATCATGGGCGGCGCACTCGGTGACCAATTCAAGGACGAAATGCGGATGCTGGAGGAGGGCTGGGACCAACGCTCCCCGCTGGGCTGGGATATGAAAGACCCCACGCCGGTGGCCAGGACCGTCTGCGCGCTCCTGTCGGACTGGTTGCCGGCCACCACCGGCACCATCATCTTCGCCGACGGCGGCGCCAGCACACAGCTGCTGTGATGGCGGACCAGCACTTCGATGCGCTTCTGTTGCTGTCCTTCGGCGGACCGGAGGGGCCGGAGCAGGTCATGCCCTTCCTCGAGAACGTCACCAGGGGTCGCGGTATCCCGCGGGAGCGACTCGAGTCGGTCGCAGAGCACTACCTGCACTTCGACGGGGTGTCCCCGATCAACGGCATCAACAGGGCATTGATCGAGGTCATCCGATCAGAGTTGGCCGACCGGGGCGAACCACTGCCGGTGTACTTCGGTAATCGCAACTGGCATCCGTTCGTCGAAGACACCGTCGCGGAGATGAAAGCCGACGGGATCACTCGGGCCGCGGTCTTCACCACGTCGGCCTGGGGCGGCTACTCCGGGTGCACGCAATACCAGGAGGACATTGCCCGGGCCAGGGCGGCGGTCGGCGAAGGTGCGCCGGAGCTGGTCAAACTACGCCAGTACTTCGATCATCCACTGCTCGTCGAGATGTTCGCTGACGCGATCGCCGAGGCCGCCGCCGGGTTGCCGGAATCCCTGCGCGCAGAAGCCAGACTGGTGTTCACCGCACATTCGATTCCGATGCGCGCGGTCGACCGCTGCGGTCCTGACCTGTATCCCCGGCAGGTCGCTTATTCGTCGGGTCTGATCGCCGCAGCGGCCGGCTTCGCCGACTATGACGTGGTGTGGCAGTCCCGTTCCGGGCCGCCGCAGGTCCCATGGTTGGAACCCGATGTGGGGGAACATCTCTCGACTCTGGCTGAGGCAGGTGCCCGGGCCGTCATCGTGTGTCCCGTCGGGTTTGTCGCTGACCATATCGAAGTGATCTGGGACCTCGACAGTGAACTCGCGGAGCAGGCGGGGGAACTCGGTGTGGCCCTCGCCCGTGCGACCACACCCAACGCCCAGCGCCGCTTCGCCGCGATGGCGCTCGGCCTGCTCGACGAGCTGAGGGAAGGGCGCGAGGCATCCAGAGTCGTTGGTGAGCAACCTGTTCCGGGTTATGGATGCAGTGTCAATGGGCGGTTCTGCACCGCCGACTGCGAGGCGAGCGCGGCAGCGGCTACTTCCAGGCCGAGTGCAGGATCGCGCTGACGGCTGCCCCCCGGGCGGAACGCACCACCGACGCCAGCGGACGCAGCGCCGCATCGGCGAGGCCGGCCTCCGAGGCGCTGTGGGTGCCGATCGGCGCAAACTCTGAGCTGACGGCCACGATCGCATCGATATGGGCGGCCGTCGCCAGTACCCGAATCGCCCGGGCGGGGGCGTGCTCGGGTATCCGATGGTGGGAATGTGCCTGCAGAATCTCCTCGACCAGGGCCCGCGGATCCTGCTCCGCGGTATTAGGGCGAACAGTGTCAAGGGCCCCCGCTGCCGACCTGACTGCCGATCGCAGTTCGTACTCGGCTTCGCCGAGGTCTGGATGATCCGGTACCGGCACGCCGGGGAGTGAGTACACCGACCAGGCCAGGGCTGCCGGGCCGCCGGTGTCGACATCCTCGAAGGCCGGGACAAGGCCGATCGCCGTCCCATCGGGGGCAGTGACCAGCAGGGCCTCGCCGGCTTGGAGTGCATCGTCCTGGAATTGGGTACCCGGGGCCAGCCCGCGCACGTCGCCCGGCACCGGCAGTGCGAGGCTGATAGCCGGGCGATCCGGCCGCCGGGAGTCACCGATTCGTCCGGTTGCGGTTCGCAGCGTCTGCAGCAGCGACACCGCGCCGTCATCATCGATATCGGGCCAGGGCAGACCGGTTCGCCCGGCCGCGACGGCGTCGTATGCGACGACCGAATGTATTGGTGCCCAAGCGCTTAACGCGTCGAGGACATCGTCAGGCGCGGCCTGGCCGGCCAGCCAGGAATTGGACCACACCGATAGTGAGACGCTAGGGCACCACATGATGACGGAAGTCTAATGGCTCATCCGGCTGGACTCGGGAGCCTCCGCCTGGGCCGGGCGGCGCGTATCGTCGAATTATGCCCGCTTCGCTGATCTGGCTGGTCGCCGCGCTGGGGCTCGCCGGCGCCGAGGCCCTTACCGGGGACATGTTCCTGCTCATGCTCAGCGGCGGCGCACTGGCGGCGGCCGGTTCCAGTTGGCTCTTCGGCCTGCCGATCTGGGCCGACGGGGTGGTCTTCCTGGTGGTGTCGGTTCTGCTGCTGGTGCTGGTGCGTCCGACGGTGCGCCGCCGGCTCACCGCCGGTAAGGGCCTGCCCGAGCCGGCTAAGGCGTTAGAGGGCAAGTACGCGCTGGTCCTTGACCCGGTCAGCCGGGAGCGGGGTCAGGTCAAGCTGGACGGCGAGGTGTGGACCGCGCGATCGCTCGATGACGACGTGATCTACCAACCCGGCGATCAGGTCACTGTGATGCACATCGACGGGGCGACCGCCGTCGTGTGGAAAACCCCGTAAGCCCACCCGATAGGAGGACTCGTTATGGACGGTGCCGTTACCGGCCTGGTGTTGTTGGCGGTGCTGGTGGTGTTCGCCATCATCATCGTCGCCAAGTCCGTGGCCCTGATTCCGCAGGCGGAGGCGGCCGTGATCGAACGGCTCGGGCGCTACAGCAAGACGGTGTCCGGGCAGCTAACCCTGCTGATCCCGTTCATCGACCGGATCCGGGCGAGGGTCGACCTGCGAGAGCGGGTGGTGTCCTTCCCGCCACAGCCGGTCATCACCGAGGACAACCTGACGGTGAACATCGACACGGTGGTGTACTTCCAGGTCACCAGTCCGCAGGACGCGGTGTATCAGATCAGCAATTACATCGTCGGTGTGGAGCAGCTGACCACGACCACGCTACGAAACGTCGTCGGCGGGATGACCCTGGAACAGACTCTGACCAGCCGCGACAAGATCAACGCCCAACTGCGTGGGGTGCTCGACGGGGCAACCAACCGATGGGGGTTGCGGGTGGCCCGGGTGGAGCTGCGCAGCATCGACCCGCCGCCGTCCATCCAGGACTCGATGGAAAAGCAGATGCGGGCCGACCGGGAGAAGCGGGCGGTAATCCTCACCGCCGAAGGCACCCGGGAGGCGTCGATCAAGCAGGCCGAAGGGCAGAAGCAGTCCCAGATCCTCGCCGCCGAGGGTGCCAAACAGGCGTCGATTCTGGCCGCTGAGGGGGAGCGGCAGTCCCGAATCCTGCGCGCCCAGGGCGAGCGGGCGGCCCAGTACCTGCAGGCACAGGGTCAGGCCAAGGCGATCGAGAAGACCTTCGCCGCTATCAAAGCCGGCCGCCCCACCCCCGAGATGCTGGCCTACCAATACCTGCAAACTCTGCCGGAAATGGCCAGGGGCGATGCGAACAAGGTGTGGTTGGTTCCCAGCGATTTCGGCTCCGCGCTGGAGGGCTTCACAAAGATGCTCGGTGCGCCGGGATCCGATGGGGTATTCCGCTACCAGCCCTCACCGGTCGACACCGACGCCCCCAAACCGGCGGACGATTCCGACGAGGTCGCCGACTGGTTCGATACCCGCACCGACCCGGGCATCGCCGAGGCCGTCGCCAAGGCCGAGGCGGCGGCACGGACACCGGTGCCCGCGGTAGGTACTCCGTACCCGCAGAAGCCACAGACGAACGAGCCTCCGAGAGCAATTCCGTCCGCCGATGAGACCGCGGCCCTCATGCCCGAAGCGCGGGCACCCAAAGCTCCCAATAGCCCGCCGAGAGGCTAGGCCGAGGGGGCATACGGCACCGAAGCCGAGCAGGTACGCCCGGATCTACCAGCCCCACATCCCCATGCCTTCGTCGGCCTCGGCGCCCATGATGCCGAGGTCGTTCGGCGTCGCTCGAAGTTCGCTGCTGCCCGGGCTCGCGCAGTCGGTTTCCTGTCCGCCGGTGATCGAACTGCCGCCGGTCGTCTCGCACCCCGGGAGCAGGGGATTGCTGGATCCGCCGCCGCCGTACTCGTCGGCCGCGGCCAGCGGGGCGCCCAACAGGGCCACGGCGGCCGCGGCTGCCGCGGCGCAGAAAGCGAGCGATCGTCCCATAAACATGAGCATGTCCTCCACCTCTAAAGTTCTTCGGTTATCGTAGCCCCGTAAGAACGGCCACCGCTGCCCGGCCGCACTCGATCTCAGGAGCCACATGCCAACCGTAGTCCTCGTAGCCCGCCGCGCAGCGGCCGCAGTTCTCGGTGCAGGTGCCGTGCTGCTGGCCGGGGCCGGGGCCGGGACGGCCGCCGCCGATGCCGGACCGGGTTGCTTAGCCTCGGACATCACCGGGGTGGAGGCCCAGGTCGCCACCGGAATGACTGCCTACTTGGTGACCCACCCGGACGTCAATGCCTTCCTCAGCGGCCTTCAGGGTCTGCCCAAGGCCGAGATCCACAGGCAGACACGGGCATATCTGGACGCCAACCCGCAGATTCAGAATGAGATCGACGCCGTCCGCGGTCCGGTGTTCGACCTTCGGCAGCGCTGCGGTATCGCCCATGACAACCTCATCGGCGGGGTGCTTTGAACCCGTCTCCGGGTTGACGCGAGTACCGGTAACGCCGGGCCTCGTGGACCAGGCCTGCGACTCCGACGGTCGCGGTGCACAGCGAGACCAGAATCAGCAACGGGTTCACCTCGCCGGTCATGGCATTGCCGAGGATGACGACGGCCGAGGTTCCCGGCAGTAACCCGGCCAGGGTCGCGAGCAGATAGGGCACCACCCGCACAGCCGAGGCGCCGGCAGCGTAGTTCAGCACCGAGAAAGGCACCGCGGGGATCAGTCGCAGCGACAACACTGCCGGCCATCCACGTTCGCTCAACCGGTCGTCCAGTGCCCCGACTCCGGGATGAATTACCAGCCTGCTCAACTGCCAGCCGAGGGCGCGCACCAGCAGCAGTGCTATCAGTGCGCTGATCGTGCTGGCCGTAACCGCGATCGCGATCCCGAGTGCCGGGCCGAACAGCAGTCCCGCCGACAAGGTGAATGCCGTCCGCGGGAAGGGCAGAACCGTGACGGCGACATGCGCGCCGAAGAACGCCAGCGGAAACCACGGGCCCACCGAGGTGGCCCAATCGCGCATCTCAACGGCGGTGGGCAATGGAACCAACAGGACGATGGTCACCAGGATGGTCGCCGCGACGGCGGTCACCAGGATTCGGGTGCGGCTCACCTGCCGGGCGCTTACCACCATCGCCGCCCCCACACTGCGCAAAGCGGCAAGGCCGCGCCTCAGCATGGGTGCGGTCACACCTTGGGAGGCTACCCGGGGGTGTGTTGGCGGGAGCATTGGAATGCCCGGCCCGATCTGGGCGGGTTCCTGCCCTGACGCGGCAGCAGTGGCCGGCGACGCGATCATTTAGCCTGAGGGGCAGGCGGCGAGCGCCGCCGCATAAAGGAGCTGCCGGTGTCCCCAGTCGAGGTGGAAGAACTGGCGCAGACCCGCGCCCGGTGGCGTGAGGCGGTGGCCGGCGTGCTCACTAACGGCGGTCGGCGCGATGCCGCAGAACTGCCCGCGGAGCCGGAGCGACTGCTGGACACGCCGTCCGGCGAGGGCTTTGCGATCCGGGCGCTTTATACCGCCCTTGATTCTCTGCCGGAAGCTCCGCTGCCCGGGGACTGGCCCTTCGTGCGTGGTGCGGACCGCCGCCGGGATGTCCTGTCCGGGTGGAAGGTGACCGGCGAGTTCCCCGCGCCCGGCTTCTCCGGCACGGCGGCTGAGGGCAACTCCACGATCCTCGACGCGCTGGCCGGGGGGATCAGCGCGCTGCTGTTGCGGGTTGGTGATACCGGAATCGAGCCGGGCCAACTTGATCGCTGGCTGGAAGGTGTGTACCTGGAGTTGGCCCCGGTCATGCTCGACGCCGGAGTCCATTTTCGTTCCGTGGCCGAGGCGCTGACGGGACTGATCGCCGGTGCGGATGACAGCACGCGTGCGCTGATGTCCATCGACCTGGGTGCCGACCCGTTGACCGCACCGCTGAGCGGGCGCCCGGCGCCCGACGTCGACGAGGTGGTCTCGGTTGCGACCGGAATCGACTGCGGGTCAGGGGTGCGGGCGATCACGGTGGACGGTCCCGCTTTTCACGGTCTCGGCGCCAATGCGAGCTGGGAACTTAGCGGTGTGCTTGCCGTGGCGACTGACTATCTGCGGCTGCTCACCGGCGCGGGGAGCGCGGTCGCCGACGCGTTCGGCCAGATCAGCTTTCGGCTGGTCGCCGACGACGACCAGTTCATGACCATCGCGAAATGCCGAGCGGCCCGACAATTGTGGGGCCGGGTCGCCGAAGTGCTCGGTCATCCCGAGTGTGGAGCACTTCGGGTTCACGCCGTCACATCACCGGCGATGATGACGCAGCGCGATCCATGGGTGAATATGCTGCGCACCACCGTGGCGACCTTCGGGGCGGGCGTCGGGGGAGCGGATACGGTGACTGTTCTCCCGTTTGACACTGCGATACCGGGTGGCTTCCCGGGTGTGAGCCCGGACTTCGCCCGCCGCATCGCCCGAAACAGCCAGTTGCTGCTCCTCGAAGAGTCCCATATCGGCCGGGTTCTGGACCCCGCAGGTGGGTCCTGGTACGTCGAGAACCTCACCGAAACGCTTGCCGCCCAGTCCTGGAAGCAATTCCAGGATATCGAGGCGCACGGCGGTTTCCGGCAGGCCCACGACCATCTGACGGCGCAGATCGCCCGGGTACGGGACCGCCGTGCCGACGATATCGCCCACCGGCGTATCGCGATCACCGGAGTCAACGAATTCCCCAACCTCGGGGAGCCCGACCCGCGGCAGATCGCCGAGGACTTCGAGGGAGTGCGGTACGCGGCGACGTTCGAGCGGTTGCGTGACCGCGCCGATACCTACCGGACCCGCACCGGAGCGCGTCCCCGGGTGCTGCTGCTGCCGCTCGGTCCACTGGCGGAGAACAATGTGCGGGCAACGTTCGCTGCCAACGTGCTCGCAAGCGGGGGGATCGAGGCAGTCAATCCCGGCACCGTCGAGCAGTCCGGGATCGAAGGCGCGGTGCGCAGTTCCGGGACCGCCATCGCGGTGATCTGCGGGGCCGACTCCCGCTATCGCGCTGAGCTCGCCGCTGTCATACCCGCTGTCCGTGGGGCCGGGATCGAGCATGTCTATCTGGCGGGTCCGGAATCGTCGACGAGCCGGCTGCCGGCCGACACCAGGCCGGACGGTCACCTCAGCACCGGGATCGACGCGGTCGCGGCGCTGACGCTGATGCTCGACCGGTTGGGAGCATGATGTGACTCGCTCTGAGATCATCTCCGCGGTACCGAGTTTCGCGAACATCCCGCTCCACGATGCGGGCACTCCGATCGCGCCCACCCCGGCTGACGCGGCCGAACATATCCAGGCGGCGGCCCGTGCCCACGGCTACACGGCGGAGCAGATGGACTGGCACACCCCGGAGGGGATCGTCGTCAAGCCGGTCTACATCGGCGCGGACCGGGCCGAGGTGGTGGCCGCCGGATACCCGGTGAACACGTTTCCGGGTGAGCCGCCCTTCATCCGCGGCCCATACCCGACGATGTACGTCAACCAACCATGGACCATCCGTCAGTACGCCGGGTTCTCCACCGCCGCCGATTCGAACGCCTTCTACCGGCGCAACCTCGCCGCCGGGCAGAAGGGTCTTTCGGTGGCCTTCGACCTGGCCACCCACCGCGGTTACGACTCGGACCACCCTCGGGTGCAGGGAGATGTCGGGATGGCCGGGGTGGCGATCGACTCCATCCTCGACATGCGTGAACTCTTCGCCGGCATCGACCTGGCCGGGGTATCGGTTTCGATGACCATGAACGGAGCGGTCCTGCCGATCCTCGCCCTCTACGTGGTGGCCGCCGAGGAGCAGGGTGTGCCGCCGGAGAAGCTGGCCGGAACCATTCAGAACGACATCCTCAAGGAGTTCATGGTCCGCAACACCTATATCTACCCGCCCAAGCCATCAATGCGGATCATCTCCGACATCTTTGCCTACACCAGCGCGCACATGCCGAAGTTCAATTCGATCTCGATCTCCGGTTATCACATCCAGGAGGCAGGTGCCACGGCGGATCTCGAACTCGCTTACACGCTGGCCGATGGTGTCGACTACCTCAAGGCCGGCCTGGACGCCGGTCTGGACATCGACGCGTTCGCCCCCCGGCTGTCGTTCTTCTGGGGTATCGGGATGAATTTCTTCATGGAGGTGGCCAAACTGCGGGCCGGTCGTCTGCTGTGGAGTGAACTGGTTGCCGGCTTCGGTGCCAAGAATCCGAAATCCCTTTCCCTGCGGGCTCATTCGCAGACCTCCGGATGGTCGCTGACCGCCCAGGACCCATTCAACAATGTGGCCCGTACCTGTATCGAGGCCATGGCGGCAACACAGGGGCACACCCAGTCGCTACACACCAACGCTCTCGACGAAGCCCTCGCGCTGCCCACCGACTTCTCCGCACGCATCGCCCGCAACACCCAACTGCTGCTGCAGCAGGAGTCGGGAACGACTCGGCCGATTGATCCGTGGGGCGGCTCCTATTACGTGGAATGGTTGACGCACGCCCTGGCGGAGCGGGCCCGGACCCATATCGCCGAGGTCGCCGAGCGGGGCGGCATGGCCCAGGCGATCAGCGACGGTATCCCCAAACTTCGGATCGAAGAGGCCGCCGCCCGGACCCAGGCGTGGATCGATTCCGGTCAGCAACCGGTGATCGGGGTCAATAAATATCAGGTCGACGAGAACCCGGACATCGAGGTCCTGAAGGTCGAGAACAGCCGCGTCCGAGCCGAGCAGCTGACCAAGCTCCACCGGCTGCGAACCGACCGGGACGAGGCCGCGGTGCGGCGGGCGCTGGCGGAACTGACCCGCGCGGCCGCCGTAACCGGGACTGACGGACTGGGCAACAACCTGCTCGCGCTGGCCATCGACGCCGCCCGGGAGAAGGCCACGGTCGGCGAGATCTCAGATGCGCTGGAAAAAGTGTACGGCCGCCACCAGGCCGAGATTCGCACCATCTCAGGGGTGTACCGGGATGAGGTGGGGCACGGGGAAGGGCACGGGGTACCCCGTGCGGGAGCGCGGAGAGGAGGCAGTATCACCGGACTATCCGAGGCGACCCGACTGGTGGAGAAGTTCGCCGAGGCGGACGGCCGTCGGCCCCGAATTCTAGTCGCCAAGATGGGTCAGGACGGCCATGACCGCGGACAGAAGGTCATCGCGACCGCGTTCGCGGATATCGGCTTTGACGTCGACGTCGGCTCGTTGTTCTCCACACCCGACGAGGTGGCCCGGCAGGCCGCCGATAACGACGTTCACGTCGTCGGGGTGTCCTCGTTGGCCGCCGGGCATCTCACACTCGTCCCTGCGCTGCGTGATGCGCTGGCCGAGGTCGGCCGGCCCGACATCATGATCGTGGTTGGTGGTGTCATCCCCCCCGGTGACTTCGACGAGTTGTATGCCGCCGGGGCCACCGCGATCTATCCGCCCGGAACCGTGATCGGCGATGCCGCAGTCAGTCTGATCACCAAGCTGGCCGGCCGGCTCGGGTACGACGTGAGCTGATGAGCCGGAGCGAACCGGCGGACAGCGCCATTCTGGAGTTGGCGGAGGCCGTTCGACGCGGCGACCGTGCCGCCTTGGCGCGGGCCATCACGGTGGTCGAGTCAACCCGAGCCGATCACCGTCGGCAGGCGCAGCATCTGCTGATGGAGCTGATGGCGACCGCAGGTTCGGCGATCCACGTGGGCATCACCGGGGTTCCCGGCGTCGGCAAGTCCACCGCCATCGAAGCGCTTGGCATGTATCTGATCGACGCCGGTCACCGGGTGGCGGTGCTGGCGGTCGATCCGTCATCGACCCGTACGGGTGGCTCGATCCTCGGCGATAAGACCAGGATGTCGCGGCTGGCCGTGCACCCGAATGCCTATATCCGGCCGTCTCCGACATCGGGCACCCTGGGCGGGGTGGCCAAGGCCACCCGGGAGACCATCGTGCTGCTTGAGGCCGCCGGCTTCGACGTGGTCCTGGTGGAGACCGTCGGAGTGGGGCAGTCCGAGGTCGCCGTCGCGAAGATGGTCGACACCTTCGTCTTCCTGACTCTCGCCCGCACCGGAGATCAACTCCAGGGAATCAAGAAAGGTGTGCTGGAACTCGCC
Source organism: uncultured Mycobacterium sp. (assembly GCA_964527015.1). Taxonomy (GTDB): domain Bacteria; phylum Actinomycetota; class Actinomycetes; order Mycobacteriales; family Mycobacteriaceae; genus Mycobacterium. The sequence goes on from CAZGPT010000047.1 coordinate 13,491, forward strand.
GATATCGTCGTGGTCAATAAGGCCGACGGTAGACATGTCATCGAGGCGAAGGCCGCGGCCCGGGAGCTGTCCGCCGCGATCCGACTGATCTATCCCCGTCAAACACTATGGCGCCCACCGGTTCTCACGATGAGTGCCGTCGAGGGGGTCGGACTGGTCGAATTGTGGGACACCGTTCTCGAACACCGTTCGGTCCTTACCGAGGCGGGCGAGTTCAAGGCCCGGCGGCAGGCTCAGCAGGTCGACTGGACCTGGGCGATGGTGCGGGACGCCGTGCTTGATCGGGTACTCAATCACTCCGGGGTTAAAGAGATTCGTGCAGAGGTGGAACGACAGGTCCATGATGGCGAACTGACGCCGGCTCTCGCCGCCCAGCGGATTCTGGACGCGGCTGGTGAAACTAACAGATCGACAACGATTTCCGGAGACCGCGCGTCAGGCTTGTAGATTCAACGAGGTGTCCCAGGCTCCGGCTGACCATCGCGGTTTCGATCTTCCCCACGGTGTGCAGGGCAGCGCTGACCCCAACTTCGCCCATGCTGTGCGAGGTTTCGCCAACCTCTTCCCGCACCCTAGATTCGGGGGAGGAGCGTTGGCCGTCTACCTGGACGGTCGGCCGGTGGTCGACGTGTGGACCGGTTGGTCGGACCGGCGGGGCAAAAAGTGGTGGTCGGCGGATACCGCGCCGATGGTGTTCTCAGCCACCAAAGGGGTTGCCTCCACGGTGATTCACCGGCTGGCCGACCGCGGTCTGATCGACTACGACGCACCGGTGGCCCAGTACTGGCCCGAGTTCGGCGCCAACGGCAAGGCGGCGATCACCGTCCGGGACATCATGCGCCACCGGGCGGGACTGTCACACCTGCGGGGTGTGCGCCGACGGGAACTGCTCGATCACCGGCATATGGAGGAGCGGATCGCCGCCGCGCCGACCGGGCCGCACTTCGGCAAGCCCGCCTACCACGCGCTGACCTACGGCTGGTTGCTCTCGGGACTGGCTCGCGGGGTCACCGGGAAAGGGATGCGTGAGTTGATGCGCTCCGAGGTGGCCGAACCGCTTGACACCGACGGCGTGCATCTGGGTCGGCCACCGGCCGAGGCGCCCACCAGTGTCGCGAGAATCATCGGACCCCAACTGAACATTCCCAACCCGGTGTTCAATGCCGTGGCGCCCGCCGTGGCCACTCTGGAACGATCCGCCGGATTCGGCTCAATGTACTTCCCGGGCATGAAAGCTGTCGTTCAGCGGGAGATGCCGCTACTGGATACCGAACTGCCGTCCGCGAACGGCGTCATCACGGCCCGGGCGCTGGCCAGGATGTACGGCGCGATCGCCAACGGCGGCATGATCGACGGTCGACGCTTTCTCTCGGCCGATCTGGTTGCCGCACTGTCCGGTGGCCGCAGTCTGCTACCGGATCGCAACCTGATCATGCCGATGGCCTTTCACCTGGGTTTCCACGGTTTACCCGTCCCGGGGGTGCTCCCCGGCTTCGGGCATGTCGGACTGGGCGGATCGTTCGGCTGGGCTATACCGGAGGCCGGCCTGGCCTTCGCCCTGGTCCACAACCGTCTGCTCACGCCACTGGTGGTGACTGATCAGGTTGGATTCCTGGGCACTGCGGCGATGGTGCGGATCGGGGCTGCAGCGGCCCGCAGGCACGGATTCGCCCCGGTTACCGAGTTCGGCTCCAGCTACGGAGCTGCCCCGCGCGGAGTGGCCGCCGGCTAGTCACGGGCGTTTCTGCCAGTACGCGCACGCCGACGCTGCCCCGTTGTCGCCACCGGAATAGTGACCTAGCTAACACAACAGACCGTCACCGCGGCCGCGGCCTTTGTTCACTGAAAGCGTGTTGCGGGTCGCGGAAAAGCGGTGTGGATAGTCCTAATCGCGGTTTGTACTTGGTTTCTCAGGAATAGCCATAGATCGCGGATAATAAGTTTTGCCATTGCCTCACTGATAGCGCTGTAAGAGTCGGGAATCAGAGCGAAAAGCATTAATAAAAGAATAGAAGTCACGGATGCTTCCAATAATTCTGCGTACATCTCAGGTTAATCTCAGGATAATTGCGGGATATCTGAGGGCAATCCGAACGTTGCTGGTGAAAGAGTAATCAGGCCTCTAAGCATGATAGCCGTGATTCTCAGCATCGACGTAGTTCGGTGGCCCTTGGGCGGCGCGCTCGGGCCTGCTGGAAGTGGGTGTGAGAATTACGCTGAAACGATTTGCCAGAGATGGCGAGACGGCGTTTTCTATTGAACCCCGTGATGTTTGCCAGATCATCTGATAAAGCAAGTCGGGTGACTTGTCCGTCCTGCGTGCGTCCGCAACCTTCCAGCCGGGGTGCCCGGCAGGTCTGACTGGGATGAGAGGAGGGCGGCGCACATCAGCAAATCCGCACCTAGGGGCATTGAACAGCGCTTATGTCAGCGATTTTCTCGGTTGCAAGACGGGTGAGCACGCGGGGGTGTGCCGCGCCGCTCGGCTGTCAGCTAATTCCCGGCCGGATTTTCGGGCGGGACCGCTTGCGAACTGTTTTTGTATCCTTACGGCGTAATGGGGGAAGAAAAATAAATCTCGCGTTCTCATCTCGAAGAGGTTAAGCTGGGCCGAGAACTGGCAACTTCGGATTGATTTCGGGCGCAATGGCGCGACTTGAATCGGAGAACTCGCGACCTGGCCGGCAGTGAGAAATATTTCCGGCAGTGCGAAACATCTTGTCGGGCGTCGACGAAGAACGGGGTGTGAACGACATGCGAGGAACCTCGATGACGCCGATCGCCGTAGTCGGCATGGCCTGCCGGCTCCCCGGTGATATCGACTCACCGGACAAGCTGTGGGAGGCGCTGCTGCGGGGTGCAGATCTCGTGACGGAGATTCCCCGAGACCGCTGGGACGTCGACGAACTCTACGACCCGGAGTCCGGCGTGTCGGGTCGCTCGGTATCGAAATGGGGCGCGTTCCTCGATGACGTCACCGGCTTCGACCCTGACTTCTTCGGGATCAACGACCGCGAGGCCACCGCGATGGACCCGCAGCACCGAGTGCTGCTGGAGACCGCCTGGGAGGCGGTCGAACACGCGGGCCGCACTCCGTCGTCCATGGCGGGAACCTCCACCGGCGTTTTCGTCGGCATGTCCCACGATGACTATGCCATGGTCACCAGCGATGCCGGAGCCTTCGATCAGGCCTACGCCTTCACCGGCAACCCGTTCAGCATGGCGTCCGGCCGGATCTCCCATGCGCTTGGTTTGCACGGCCCGGCGCTGACCATGGACACCGCCTGCTCGTCGAGCATGGTCGCGGTGCATCAGGCCTGCCGCAGCCTGCATGAGGGTGAAAGCGAGATGGCGCTTGCCGGTGGCGTGATGCTCATGCTGGACCAGCGTCTGTACGCCTCGGCCTCCGGGCAGGGCATGCTCTCGCCCACCGGTCGCTGCCACGCCTTCGACGCGCAGGCCGATGGTTTCGTGCGGGCCGAGGGCTGCGGGGTAGTGCTACTCAAACGCCTCGACGACGCCCAACGCGACGGCGACCGGGTCCTCGCGGTGATCCGCGGGACCGCCTCCAACCAGGACGGCCGCACCGAGAATATTTTGACACCGTCAGAGGATGCGCAGGCCGCGGTGTTCCGCTCCGCTCTTGCCAACGCCGGCGTCGACCCCGCGACCATCGGCATGGTGGAGGGTCACGGCACCGGCACCCCGGTCGGCGACACCGTCGAATACACCAGTGCCTCGACGGTCTACGGCCAGGCCGGCCGCTGTGCGCTCACCTCGGTCAAGAGCAACTTCGGCCATGCCGAGTCCGCTGCCGGCGTACTGGGGCTGATGAAAGCCGTGTTGGCCGTCCAGCACGGAGTCGTCCCGCAGAATCTCCACTTCAACCGTCTGCCCGACCATCTGGCGAGTATCGAAACCGGGTTGTTCGTCCCGCAGGAGAACACCCCGTGGCCGGTGGAGTCGACTCTGTCGCCGCGTCGCGCCGGAGTGTCGTCCTACGGAATGTCGGGCACCAACGTGCACGTCGTGCTGGAGCAGGCGCCCGAGTCGGTGGCCGCTGACGAGGCCGGCTCGGTGAAGCCTGCCGCCACCCTGGTTTTCCCGGTGTCATCGACCTCGGCCGACCAGCTGCGCCAGACGTCGCGGCGGCTGGCCGACTGGGTCGACCGACTCGAGGGGGATCTGGGTCCCGGTGATTCAGGCCTCAATGACCTCGCTTACACCTTGGCCCGCCGGCGTGGCCACCGTCCGGTGCGCACCGCCGTGATCGCCTCGAGCCGGACGGCGCTTGCCGAGGGCCTCCGGGCCGTCGCCGACGGCGATGATCCATTCCAGAGTGCCGTCGGTCAGGACGACCGCGGTCCGGTGTGGGTGTTCTCCGGACAGGGATCCCAGTGGGCGGCCATGGGGGCCGAACTGCTTGCCACGGAACCTGTGTTCGCTGCGACGATCGCCGATATCGACCCATTAATCGCTGCCGAGTCCGATTTCTCGGTCACCGAGGCGATGCTGGCACCGGAAACAGTGGCCGGAATCCACCGGGTGCAGCCGACCATCTTCGCGATGCAGGTGGCGATGGCCGCCACCATGAAGGCGCATGGGGTGAACCCCGGCGCGGTCATCGGCCACTCGCTGGGCGAAGTCGCCGCCGCCGTGGTGTCCGGCGCGTTATCGCTGCATGACGGTGTCAAGGTGATCTGCCGGCGTTCGCTGTTGTGCCTGAAGATCGCCGGCGGCGGGGCGATGGCCGCTGTCGAGTTGTCGGCCCAGAAGGTCCGCGAGGAACTTGAGCGCCGGGGCGTCGAGGACGTCGTGGTGGCCGTGGTGGCCTCGCCGATGTCCACCGTGATCGGCGGCGACGCCGACACCGTGCGCCGGATCGTCGCGGAGTGGGAGGAGCAGGACATCATGGCCCGCGAGGTCGCGGTCGATGTCGCCTCCCACACCCCGCAGGTGGAGCCGATCCTCGACGAACTCGCCGCGCTGCTCGACGACATCACTCCGCTGGCCCCGGAGATTCCGTATTACTCCGCCACCTCGTTCGACCCGCGGGAACAGCCGTACTGCGACGTTGACTACTGGGTCGACAACCTGCGCCACACCGTCCGTTTCTCAGCCGCCGTGCAGGCCGCCCTGGAGGACGGCTTCCGGGTGTTCGCCGAGCTGTCGCCGCACCCGCTGCTTACCCGTCCGGTCGACCAGACCGCCGGGGCTCTTGACATTCCGGTGGCCGCGATCGCCGCCATGCGCCGCGGCCAGGAGCTGCCGGACGGATTGTGGACCCTGCTCGGCGATCTGTTCTCCGCCGGGGCGAGGGTCGACTTCGCATCGCTGCTGCCCACGGGGCAGCTTGTTGATGCTCCGCTGCCCACCTGGACCCACCGTGAACTGGTTCTCCGGCCCGGTACTGCCGACACCGGTCGGGGGGCCCACCTGGTGGCGGCTCACCCGCTGCTGGGTTCACACGTGCGTCTGCTCGAGGAGCCCGAGCGCCACGTCTGGGCTGCCGATGTCGGCACCGCGGCGCTGCCGTGGCTGGTCGATCACCAGGTCAACACCGTGCCGGCGATGCCGGGTGCCGCATTTTGCGAGATGGCGCTGTCCGCTGCCCGCACCGCACTCGGGGATGCGGCCGAGGTCCGCGATATCCGGTTCGAGCGGATGCTGTTACTGGAGGGCCAAACCCAGATCAGCACGGCGGCGTCCGCCCGGAGCGACGGAACGCTGGACTTCACGGTCGAGACCGATCAGGACGGTGATCGGGAGCGCCGGGCCAGTGCGGTTCTGGCGGCCGTCGCGGAGACTCACCACAGCGGGGACGCCCACCACTCCGCGGTCGACGGTCGGCCCCCCGCCTATGACGTGGACGCGTTGCGCGAAGAACATCCGATGCAGGCCGACGGCGGCGATATCCGGCACTGGTTCGATACCCGCGGCGTCCAGTTCGGCCCCGCGTTCACGGCGCTGACCGCCGTCAACGCGGCTGAGGATGCCAATGCGGGTGCCGGCGACACGGTACTGGCCGAGCTCGGCTTGCCGAGCGTGATCCGGGGTCAGCACGGGGCCTACGGGGTGCACCCGGCGCTGCTGGATGCCTGCTTCCAGTCGGTCGCGGCACACCCCGGTGTGCAGAACAGCGGCACCGGCGGGTTGCTGCTGCCGCTCGGTGTGCGTCGACTGCGCGGCTACGGTCCGGTGAACAAGGCCCGCTACTGCCTGACCCGCATCGTCTCCCTCGACGGTTCCGGGGTGGAGGCCGACCTCCATCTGATGGATGAGCAGGGCACCGTGTTGCTGGCCGTCGACGGACTGTCGATGGGCACCGGTGGGTCCGAAGGCGACCGCGTGCTGAACGAGCGGCTGATGGCCGTCGAGTGGCGCAAGCAGGAACTGCCCGCGCCGGCCAATCACGTCAACGCGGGTACCTGGCTGCTGGTCAGCGCGTCCGACACGACCGACATCCTGGTCTCCGAACTAACCGACGCGCTCAAACTCAACGGTGCCGACGTGACCGCGATGTCATGGCCGCAGCAGGCCGATCACGAGGCCAATGCCCGGCGTCTGACGGCGCATTTCGGCCAGGTCGGTTTCAGCAACGTGGTTTTGGTGCAGGCCCCGCGAAACGGCTGCCCGACGGAGAAACTGGCTGCCCGCGGCGCCGATCATGTCCGGCACCTGGTGCGGATCGTCCGCGATCTGCCCGAGCTGGCCGGCGATCCGCCGCGGCTGTACGTCGTCACCCGCGGGGCACAGACTGTGCTGCCCGGCGAGCGGCCCAACCTTGAACAGGCCGGCCTTCGCGGTCTGCTGCGCGTCATCGGCGCGGAACACTCCCACCTCCGTCCGACCCAGATCGACGTCGACGAGCGGACCGAGGGCAAGTTCCTGGCCCAGCAGCTGCTACTAGGATCCGAGCAGGACGAGACCGCTTTCCGTGACGCGGAGTGGTACACCGCGCACCTCTACCCGAGCCCGCTGCGGCCCGAGGAGCGCTACACCACGGTGGTTGACCACCAGCGCGAGGGTATGCGGCTGGAGATCCGGAATCCCGGTGATCTGCAGACCCTGGAACTGACCGCGTTCGAACGGGTGGCGCCGGGACCGGGACAGATCGAGGTAGCCGTCACCGCGTCGAGTCTGAACTTCGCCGATGTGCTGGTCGCCATGGGCCGCTATCCGAGCTTCGACGGTAACCCACAGCTGGGTGTCGACTTTGCCGGTGTGGTCACCGCGGTCGGGGCGGAGGTCACCGGTCACCGGGTAGGCGACCATGTCGGCGGTATGTCGCCGAACGGCTGCTGGAGCACCTTCCTGACCTGCGATGCCGATATAGCCGTGACACTGCCCGCCGGGTTGCGTGACGACCAGGCCGCCGCGGTGTCCACCGCCGCCGCCACCGCCTGGTACGGCCTGCAGGATCTGGCCCGCA
>CAZGPT010000048.1:0-20695 GCA_964527015.1 uncultured Mycobacterium sp.
ATCAGCACATCGACGCGGCCACCATTTACCTGGTGACCGACCCGGGCCGCTTCGATGTCATCGTCACCGACAACCTGTTCGGCGATATCATCACCGACCTCGCCGCGGCGGTGTCCGGCGGAATCGGGTTGGCTGCCAGCGGCAATATCGACGCCACCGGCACCAACCCGTCGATGTTCGAGCCGGTGCACGGCAGCGCACCCGATATCGCCGGCCGGGGTATCGCCGACCCGACCGCAGCGGTGATGAGCGTGGCTCTGCTGTTGTCCCACCTTGGCGAGGATGCCGCGGCGGCACGGGTCGACAACGCCGTCGCCGAGCACCTCGCCACCCGCGCTGAAGCAGGTGACTCCACCGGCTACTCCACCAGCGAGGTGGGCTCCCGCATTCTCGCCCGGCTGTAATCCCCCCGCCCCGCCCCGCCCCACTCCCGGCCGGCCGCCCCGCCCCCGGCCCCGCCCCCGGCGCGAGCGTGCGTGTCGGTACTGCGACACGCCGCGCGCGCGGCCATTTTGTGCACGGTCGCCCGGGTGAGCGCGGGCCACCGGGGTGAGCCCGGGGCTGCCCGGGGTGAGCGCGGGGGTCAGTCCGGGTCGGCCGGCACCAGTGGCACTGCCAGCAGCGGGAACAGCGCGCACACCGCGAACGCCACCGGGAAGCTTGCCGCGCCGATCAGCGCCCCGAACAGCGGTGGCGTCAGGCCCGCGGTCAGTAACTGGCTGGTGTTCTGGGTGCCCAGCGCGCGCCCACTCCAGAACGGCCCGGCGAACTCGGCGATCGCGGTGAACGCCAGGCCGTTGTCGCTGACGGTGACGACCGACGCCACGACCAGGGCGGCCACGCTCCAATTGGAGCCGACCGCATCGGTCAGTGCCAGCACCGCCATGGACGCGGCCGCCGCGAAGGCGATGGTTCTGATGGGCCGCAACCGCGATTCCACCCGGTCCGACCACTGCCCGGCCGCGATCCGGCCCAGCGCGCCGACGATCTGCCCGGCCATCACCAATGTGCCGGCCGCAGCCGCCGACCATCCCCGCTCGGCCATCAGCCACACCAGGGTGAACGTCCACACGACCGACTGCGGGATGACCAGCAGCACCGATACCGCGTGGATGCGCCACAACATGGCCGAGCCGCGGTAGGGATTAGCCAACTGCGTCGCGCCGGCCTGATCCCGCGCCACCCGAGCCGGGTCGCGCACTCCCACCCCACACACCGCCGCTGCCACCACACACACCGCCGCCGCGAAGACCAAGGCGGCCCCGATCCCCTGGGTGTCCGCCAGTCGCGGAATCACCAGGGCCCCGAGGCCGACACCCAACGGCTGGGCGGTCTGACGGATGCCCATCGCCAGGCCCCGCTGTTCGGCCGGAAACCAGCCCACCACCAGTCGACCGCTGGCTGAATTGCTACTCGCCGCGGCCATTCCACCAAGAAAAAGGAATAAACCCAGCATCGTCGGGGAGTGGGTGAACGCGGCGGCACCGGCGGCCGCAGCGGTGAGCGCCGAACCCGAAGCCAGCACGACCCGCTCGCCCACGCGGTCCACGATGTAGCCCCAGGCAATGAGCGTGAGCACCATCCCGAAGGCCGGCATCGCCGCGATCAGACCGGCGCCGGCCAAGTCCATGCCGAAGCCAGCCTGCAGTGCGGGGATCAGGAAAGCCCCGCTGTGGATGAAGAGGTTGGCGCATAACGTCGCGAACAGCCCGATGCCCAGCATCGACCAGCGCCGGAGGGTGCTGGCTGGGGCGGTATCCACGGGCCTTAGGCTGTCACGAATGCGCCTGGGTCGAATCGCCAGCCCCGACGGGGTCGCCTTCGTCAGTATCGAGGGAGAGGGCCCCGAGGCCGCCGCCCGGGAGATCGCCGAACATCCCTTCGGCGCACCGACCTTCACCGGCCGGTCCTGGCCACTGGCCGACGTCCGATTGCTGGCACCGATCCTGGCCAGCAAGGTGGTCTGTATGGGCAAGAACTACCTGGCGCACATCGAGGAGATGGGCGCCGCCACCGGTCCGGCTCCCGACGATCCGGTCATCTTCCTCAAGCCGAACACCTCGATCATCGGACCCGGCCTGCCGATCCAATTGCCCGCCAACGCCTCTCCGGTGCACCACGAGGGCGAACTGGCGGTGGTGATCGGCCGTCCGTGCAAGGACGTGCCCGCGGCGCGGGCCGCCGATGTGATCCTCGGCTACACGATCGCCAATGACGTGTCCGCTCGCGACCAGCAGCAGGCCGATGGTCAGTGGACCAGAGCCAAGGGCCACGACACTTTCTGCCCGGTCGGCCCCTGGATCGTCACCGACCTCGATCCAGCGGACCTTGAGATTCGCACTGAGGTTAACGGCGAAGTGCGACAGCGTAGTCGGACTTCGCTGATGATCCATGACATCGGCGAGATCATCGAATGGATGAGCGCGGTGATGACCCTGCTGCCGGGCGACCTCATCCTCACCGGTACGCCGGAAGGGGTTGGGCCCCTTGAGAACGGCGACACCGTCAGCATCACCGTCGAGAACATCGGAACACTGACCAACCCCGTCGTTCGGAAAGGCGCCCGATGACCAAGCCCGTGCGCGTGCGGTTCTGCCCCTCGCCGACCGGAACGCCCCATGTCGGCCTGGTGAGAACGGCGCTGTTCAACTGGGCCTACGCCCGGCACACCGGCGGTACCTTCGTATTCCGGATCGAGGATACCGACGCCGCACGAGACTCCGAGGAAAGCTACGCAGCCATCCTCGACGCGTTGCGGTGGCTGAACCTGGACTGGGACGAGGGCCCGGAAGTCGGTGGGCCGCACGGGCCCTACCGGCAATCGCAGCGCGGTGAGATCTACCGCGACGTCATCTCCCGGCTGGTGGAGTCCGGAGAGGCCTATCCGGCCTACTCCACTCCTGCGGAAGTCGAGGCCCGTCATCTCGCAGCCGGCCGAAACCCGAAGCTGGGCTACGACAACTTCGACCGCGACCTGACCGCGACCGAGCGGGCGGCCCTCGATGCGGAGGGCCGCAAGCCGGTCTTGCGGTTGCGGATGCCCGATGAGGACCTCAGCTGGCATGATCTGGTGCGCGGGGAAACCACCTTCGCCGCCGGAACGGTGCCCGACTTCGCGTTGACCCGGGCCACCGGAGAGCCGCTGTACACCTTGGTCAACCCGGTCGACGACGCGCTGATGAAGATCACCCATGTGCTGCGCGGCGAAGATCTGATGTCGTCGACGCCGCGACAGATGGCGTTGCACCGCGCCCTGAACCGGATCGGTGTGGCCGACGGCATCCCGGAGTACGCCCACCTACCAACGGTTTTGGGGGAGGGCACCAAGAAGCTCTCCAAGCGCGATCCGCAGTCCAATCTGTTCCTGCACCGCGACCGTGGATTCCTGCCCGAAGGCCTGATGAACTACCTCGCGTTGCTGGGTTGGGGTATCGCCGATGACCACGATGTCTTCTCCCTCGACGAGATGGTGCAGGCCTTCGACGTCATCGATGTGAACTCCAACCCGGCGCGCTTCGACGAGAAAAAAGCCGGGGCCATCAACGCCGAGCACATCCGCCGGCTGAGTCCGGCGGAGTTCACCACCCGGTTGCGCGCATTCTTCGAGGCACACGGGCACACAACCGGATTGGATGAGGCGGAGTTCGCGACGGCGGCGGAGTTGGTGCAGACCCGCATCGTCGTACTCTCCGAGGCCTGGCAGCTGCTGAAATTCTTCGACGACGCCTCGTATGGTGTCGACCCGGTCGCCGGGGCCAAGGAACTCGGCCCCGGATCGGTGGCGGTGCTTGATGCGGCCTGCGCGGCACTGGACGCGGTGACGGAGTGGAATACCGCCGGAATCGAGTCGGCGCTCAAGGCCGCCCTGATCGACGGCCTGGGGCTCAAACCGCGTAAGGCGTTCGGACCGATCCGGGTGGCCGTGACGGGCGCGACGATCAGCCCGCCGCTGTTCGAGTCGCTGGAACTGCTGGGCTGTGATCGCAGCCTGCTGCGGCTGCGCGAGGCCCGCGACGGAGCCGACCGCAATCTTTGGTAGTCTGCACTGCGTTATATCCGCGGCCCTGAATAGTTGGTTCTGACCAGCTGTTTTAGGTCGCGATGGGGTATGGTGTAATTGGCAACACAGCTGTTTCTGGTACAGCCATTCTAGGTTCGAGTCCTGGTACCCCAGCAATTATGTCGGCACTGTTCGGTCGGTTATGCTGGCTGTCGTTCTAGCCCCCGTCGTCTAGCGGCCTAGGACGCCGCCCTCTCACGGCGGTAGCGTGGGTTCGAATCCCATCGGGGGTACTTTTTCTTCCGCGAGCAGACACAAAAGTTCCTGACCGTCCGGCGTGTCGGGGACTTTTGCGTCTGCTCGCGAGTGGGGGTCAGGGCGCGGTCGACCCGCCGACCGGCATCGCGGGCAGGCCCAGCTTGTTGTGGTCCCAGGACCGGATCCGGCTGGCGGCGATGCGAACGGCGACGCGCTTATTCATCATCATGTCCACGGCGGGGCGGAGGTCCTCGGTGTAGGGCCCGTTATAGCGTTCCCATACACTGACGCCGACGGCAAAAGTGATGTCCGGATCGTCGTGAATCTCGGCTGTCCCCTCGAATGACACCCCCATCAGGGAGTCATAGGTCAGGCCTGACTCGATCATGAAGGTGACCCTGGGGTCGCGCCGAATGTTGACCACTTTCTGCGACTTCACCTTGGTCTCCAGCCAGATATCGCCGTCGAGAACCCCGAACCACATCGCCACCAGATGCGGCTGACCGCCGGGGCCGACGGTGGCCAGGGTGCCGGTCCGGCTGCGGGTCACGAAGTCGGTGATTTCCTGTTCGGTCATGACGATCTGACCGCGCCTGTTGGTTCCCATGGTCATCAGTCTGTCAGTCGAGTTCCGCCGGCGTGGGCGAGCTATAACCGCCGGGTGAGTTCGGCGGCGGCGGCGAGCAGCTCGGCCGCCCACCGTGCTCCCGGTTGGCGGCCCATCCGGTCAATGGGCCCGGAGACCGAAACCGCGGCGACGACAGCGCCGGTCCCATCGCGCACCGGTGCCGAGACGCTGGCCACCCCGGGCTCGCGCTCGGCGGCGCTCTGTGCCCAGCCGCGACGGCGCACCTCGGCCAGGGTGCGCGCGCTGAACCGGGCTTCGGGAAGTAGTGACCGCTGGGTTGCGGGGTCGGCGTAGGCCAGCAGCGCCCTCGCTGCAGACCCCGCCGTCATCGGCAGCCTGGCCCCAACCGGCACCGTATCGCGAAGGCCCGCAGGCGGTTCCAGTGCGGCGATGCAGACCCGCGTGACACCTTCGCGGCGGTACAACTGGACGCTCTCCCCGGTGATCTCGCGCAGTTGCGGCAGCACCGCCTCCGCGGCGGTTAGCAGCGGATCGCTGACGCCGGCCGACAGTTCACTCAGGGCTGGGCCCAGCTCCCAACGTCCGGTTTCGTCGCGGGCGAGGAGGCGATGGGTCTCCAGCCCACTGGCCAGCCGGTGCGCGGTGGCCCGGGCGAGGCTGGTCCGCCGGCAGAGTTCCGCCAGCCCACAGGGCGACTCGGCGATCGCATGCAGAACATCGACGGCTTTGTCGAGCACGCCGATACCGCTATTCTGTCCCATATACAGATACTACCGTTCCACCATGTGGGATTCAGTACTAATCGCGCTGGTGGCACCGCCGAGAGGGAGATGAGTTGATGGCAGAGCGTGAACGCCCGCGCACCCTCGCCGACAAGGTCTGGGCCGAACATGTCGTGTTCGCAGGTGGGGCTAGCGAACCTGACCTGATCTATATCGATCTGCACCTCGTCCATGAGGTGACCAGCCCGCAGGCCTTCGAAGGGTTGCGACTGGCCGGGCGAGGCGTCCGCCGGCCGGATCTCACCCTGGCCACGGAGGACCACAACGTCCCGACGGTCGACATCGACAAACCGATCGCCGACCCGGTGTCCCGGATTCAGGTGGAGACACTGCGGCGCAACTGCGCCGAATTCGGCATCCGGCTCTATCCGATGGGCGATGCCGAACAGGGCATCGTTCATGTTGTCGGTCCCCAACTCGGACTCACCCAGCCCGGTATGACGATCGTCTGCGGCGACAGCCACACCTCGACCCACGGCGCCTTCGGCGCGCTCGCGATGGGAATCGGAACCTCTGAAGTAGAGCACGTGCTGGCCACCCAGACGTTGCCACTGCGTCCGTTCAAAACCATGGCGGTCAACGTCGAGGGCCAACTGCCCCCGGGGGTGACCGCCAAGGACATCATCCTCGCGGTCATCGCCAAGATCGGAACCGGCGGCGGGCAGGGTCATGTGATCGAGTACCGCGGCAGCGCAATCGAATCGCTGTCGATGGAAGGCCGGATGACGATCTGCAATATGAGCATCGAAGCCGGCGCGCGGGCCGGAATGGTGGCGCCGGACGAGACGACTTACGAATTCCTGCGCGGACGCACCTTTGCGCCGACCGGTGCGCAGTGGGACGATGCCGTCGTGGCCTGGGACCGGCTGCGCACCGACGACGGCGCAGAATTCGATACCGAGGTCTACATCGACGCTGCGTTGCTGAGTCCTTTCGTCACCTGGGGAACTAATCCCGGTCAGGGAGTGCCGCTGTCGGAGGCGGTGCCCGAGCCGGAACTGATGGGCACCGATGTCGAGCGCCAGAATGCGGAGAAGGCGTTGGCCTACATGGATCTTCGCGCTGGAACGCCGATGCGGGACATTGCCGTCGACGTTGTTTTCGTCGGATCCTGCACCAACGGCCGCATCGAGGACCTCCGTGCGGTTGCGGAGGTGCTGCGTGGGCGCCGAGTCGCCGATGGGGTGAGAATGCTCATCGTGCCCGGGTCGATGCGGGTGCGTGCACAGGCTGAGGCAGAGGGCCTCGGGGCGATTTTCACCGCGGCCGGGGCGGAATGGCGGCTAGCGGGGTGCTCGATGTGTCTGGGGATGAATCCCGACCAACTCTCGCCCGGACAGCGCTGCGCGGCCACATCCAACCGTAATTTCGAAGGGCGGCAGGGTAAGGGGGGTCGAACGCACCTGGTGTCGCCGGCCGTCGCGGCCGCCACCGCGGTCCGCGGAACCCTGTCGTCGCCCGCCGATCTCGCCATCTGAACAAGGAGGGAACATCGTATGGACGCCTTTCGGACTCACACCGGAATCGGTGTGCCCTTGCGCCGATCCAATGTCGATACCGATCAGATCATTCCGGCGGAATACCTCAAGAGGGTTGCCCGCACCGGATTTGAGGACGGTCTGTTCGCCGCCTGGCGCAACGACGGATCATTCATCCTCAATCAGCCGCCGTTCGACCGCGGATCGGTCTTGATCGCCGGACCGGACTTCGGTACCGGCTCCTCCCGCGAGCATGCGGTCTGGGCGCTGATGGACTACGGCTTCCGGGTGGTGGTCTCGTCCCGTTTTGCCGATATTTTCCGCGGTAACGCCGGAAAAGCCGGGCTGCTGGCGGCTGAGGTGGCGCAGGATGATGTCGAATTGCTGTGGAAGCTTATTGAGCAGCATCCCGGTCTGGAAATCACTGTAAATCTTCAAGATCGGACCATCGACGCCGGAACGGCCATGGTGCCGTTCGCGATTGACGAGTACACCGCGTGGAGACTGCTCGAGGGGCTCGACGATATCGGCCTTACGCTGCGGAAACTATCGGAAATCGAGGCTTTCGAAGCTGCCCGGCCAAGCTGGAGACCAGCCATTCCCGCCGTGTCCTGACAGGCTGATCAGCCGGAGAAACCGACCTCTTCGGCGATGCTTATCCCGCCTCTCAGTTCGGATAAAGGGGCACAGGCGGATTGAGCTGATAATCCGATAATCGAGCTGAAAATACGCGTGGCTCATAGCAATCTGGGCATGGAGGGTTTACCGTATTTCTCAGTCGGTCCAGGTAGGGCCACTGTCCCGGAGGGTTTTAATGAACAAAGCAGAGTTGATCGAAGTTCTCACGGAGAGGCTGGATGTCGATCGCAAACAAGCGAACGAGACCGTTGAGGAATTGATCAGCGCCATCGTGCGCGCTGTGCATAGAGGCGAGAGCGTGACCATCACCGGGTTCGGAGTTTTCGAGCAGCGCAAACGTGCTGCCCGTGTCGCTCGTAATCCGCGCACCGGTGAAACCGTCAAGGTCAAGCCCACCTCCGTTCCCGCTTTCCGACCCGGTGCGCAATTCAAAGCAATCGTCTCTGGTGCGCAGAAACTCTCGGCCGACGGACCCGCTGTCAAGCGGGGCGCCGTTGCCGGGACGGCGCGAAAGACTGCCGCGAAGAAGACGACCGCGAAGAAAGCCGCCGTGAAGGCGTCGGCGAAAAAGACTGCTGCCAAGAAGGTCGCGGTCAAGAAGGCGCCGGCGAAGAAGGTAGCTGCCAAGAAGGTTGTCAAGAAGGCCCCGGCACGTAAGGCCGCGGTGAAGAAAGCGGCAGTCAAGAAGGCTCCGGTTCGCAAGGTCGCCGTCAAGAAGGCTCCCGTCCGGAAAGCTGCGGTGAAGAAGGCTCCCGTCCGGAAAGCCGCGGTGAAGAAGGCTCCGGTTCGCAAGGCCGCCGTGAAGAAGGCTCCCGTCCGGAAAGCCGCGGTGAAGAAGGCCGCGGTTAAGAAGGCGGCGGTGAAGAAGGCTCCGGTTCGCAAGGCCCCCGTGAAGAAAGCCGCTGTGAAGAAGGCTCCGGCTCGTAAGGCTCCGGCAAAGAAAGGGCGCCGCTAGCCTCCGCTAGGCCGCTATCGCGAATACGCCGCGAGCCGAGAGGCTGGCGGCGTATTCGCGTTTCACGTCCCGGACGCCTGGGCCAGCGGGCTGGGCAGATGGTCGGCCGCGATCAAACTGCCCTGCGACAACGACAGCACCCATGTGCTGCCCTTGCGGTTGCGCGATTTGTCCGGCTTGATGCCTTCACGCTTGCACCACCATGCGATCAGCGATGGGATCACCTCACCCTGTGTGCAGATCACCGGTGTCCGGCCCTGCGCGGCGATGGCCAGCACTCGTTTGTGCGCGCGCTTGGGATCGTCCCGGTAAGCCTCTGCGGTCAGATCTGGCTCCACCACAATAGATACGCCGAGTTTGTCGGCGAGCGGCTCGACGGTCTGCATGCAGCGGACCCGATCGGCGGCGTGGACGTCGGCACCGCCGAATGCCAACAGTTGCGGCACCAGGGATTGCGCCTGTGCGCGACCGTTGGCGTCCAAGGGTCGTAGCCGGTCGTCACGCTTGTACCGAGCCCTGCGTCCCGCGGTACCGTGCCGGACGACCAGCACCGTCTTGGTATCCGCCGGCTTCTTCGAGAACCGCGCCAGCACTTTGCGATCCACCGAATAAGTGAGCCGCTTCTTGGCCTCGGACGAGGGCAACCAGGTGAGGTCATCGGCTTCGGAACCCGGGACGAAGTCACCGCCGATGGCCCGGGCCACCCAATAGCGGACGTTTTTAGTACCGCCCGGGATCGGGTAGCTCACCGCGGCGAGGCGTCGGCCCAGGTGTGCTACCTGGCCGGTCTCCTCAAAGATTTCCCGCACTGCCGCCACCGGTTCGATCTCGCCGGGCTCCAACTTGCCTTTCGGCAGCGACCAGTCGTCGTACCGGGGCCGGTGGATTATGGCGATCAGTGGTTGACCGGACATCTCGTCGGGCCGCCAGAGCACCGCGCCCGC
Organism: uncultured Mycobacterium sp.; assembly: GCA_964527015.1. Lineage (GTDB taxonomy): Bacteria > Actinomycetota > Actinomycetes > Mycobacteriales > Mycobacteriaceae > Mycobacterium. The sequence continues at coordinate 9,646 of CAZGPT010000048.1, forward strand.
GGCCCGTACCTGCTTGCCGGTTTTCGTCTTCGCGGAAGCCACCTCAGGAGGACCGGTGCCGTTCCATCAACCAGACCTGATGATCGCGCACGTCACGACCGTCCTGGGGCGAGGCGGTCCAGCGGCCATCGGGCCCCAATTCCCAGCAGCGCGTGGCGGGGTTCATCGCCGAGTCGAAAACCTCGTCCAGATATCCGCTGAGCCGGCGGTCCTTCACCTGCGCCATGACCTCGACCCGGCGATCGAGGTTGCGGTGCATCATGTCCGCGCTGCCGATCCAGCACTCCTCGATGGCCTGGAAGTGCATCACCCGGGAGTGCTCGAGGAACTCGCCGAGGATGGAGCGCACGGAGACATTCTCCGAAAAACCCTCTACCCCGGGGCGCAGCGCGCAGATACCGCGGACCACGACCTCGACCCGCACCCCGGCCTGGGACGCGCGGTAAAGACCGTCGATGATCTCCTCGTCCACAATCGCATTGGCCTTCACCCGGATTCGGCCCTGACCAGTATCTCGATATGCCTCCACTTCGCGCTCGATGCGTTCCAAGATTCCCTTACGGATGCCCTCCGGGGCGACCAGTAGATTGCGATATCCCACTTTTCGCGAGTAGCCGGTCAGCGAGTTGAACAGATCGGTCAGATCGGCACCGATATCGGGCGCGGCGGTCAGTAAGCCGACATCCTCATACAGACGAGCGGTTTTCGGATTGTAGTTACCCGTGCCGATATGGCAGTAGCGCCGGATGGTCGATCCTTCCCGGCGGACCACCAGACAGGTCTTGCAGTGTGTCTTCAACCCGACGAGGCCGTAGACGACATGCACACCCGCGTCCTCCAGCGCACGGGCCCACTTGATGTTGGCCTGCTCGTCGAACCGAGCTTTCAACTCGACCAGCGCCACCACCTGCTTGCCGGCGTCGGCAGCTTCGATCAGGGCGTTGACGATCGGTGAGTCGCCGGAGGTTCGGTAGAGGGTTTGCTTGATGGCCAGGACATCCGGATCGGCCGCAGCCTGCTCGATGAAGCGTTGAACACTGGTGGAGAACGACTCGTAAGGGTGATGTACCAATACATCGGCTTCGCGGAGGGTAGCGAAGATGCTCTTGCCTTCGCGGTCGGCAAAGGCAGGATTGGTGGTGGGTACGAAAGGCCGCTCCTTGAGCGCGGGACGGTCGACGCCGTATACCTGCCACAATGATTTGAGGTCGAGTAACCCGGGCACCTGCACCACATCGCCCGGGTCCACATCGAGCTCCCGGAGCAGCAATCCGAGCATATGCTCGCTCATGTTCCCGGAAACCTCGAGGCGCACCGGCGGGCCGAACCGACGCCGGGCCAGTTCGCGTTCGAGCGCCTGCAAGAGATCCTCGTCGCGGTCCTCGACGTCCATATCGGCATTGCGGGTGATCCGGAAGGCATGGCGTTCGACGATCTCCATACCGGGGAACAGTGCCGGCAGGAACGCGCCGATGAGTTCCTCCATCGGCAGGAACCGGACGGTCTCGGTCTCACCGATGGTGCTGTCGAGCCGGATGAACCGGGCGACGTTGTCGGGAACCTTCACCCGGGCGAAGTGCTGCCCGCCGTCGTCCGGGGACTTGACCGTGACGGCGAGGTTCAGGCTGAGTCCGCTGACGAAGGGGAAGGGGTGGGCCGGGTCGACGGCCAGCGGTGTCAGAACAGGGAATACCTGATCGTTGAAATAGGTCGACAACTCGGCGCGGTCGGAATCGGGAATGTCGCTCCAGCGAACGAATTCGATGCCCTCCTCAGCCAGCGCTGGTCGCACGGACTCCATGAAGACCTGGGCGTGCCGGGTGGCCAACTGCTGGGTGCGCTCGGCGATCAGGCGCAGTTGCTCGCCGGGGGTCAGCCCGTCGGCTGACCGGACCTTCAGTCCCATCTCGTCGCGACGCTTGAGGCCGGCGACCCGCACCATGTAGAACTCGTCGAGGTTGGAGGCGAAAATCGCCAGGAACTTGGCCCTGTCGAGCAGTGGTAACGAGGTGTCGGCGGCCAGTGCCAGGACGCGGGCGTTGAAGTCCAGCCAGCTCAGTTCCCGGTTGAGGTAGCGGTCCTCCGGCATCGGGTTGTCGACGGCGGCCGCGGTGGCGGCCGGCGGCGCCTCCGGTGCACTGTCTTCGGCGCGGCCGTCGTTCTCCTGCGGGCGGGAGTCTGTCTCCGTCTCGGTCATGGGCATATCTTCTCTCATCGCGGGCATCCGCGGCCCATTGCGGACGAATCCTTGGTGAACTCTGCGCCGCGGCGATTCACCTGCTGACGGGGACGTCAGTGGCCGGTGAGAAGGGCGGCGGTGGCCGGACCGATGCCGAGCAGGAGCGCGTCGGAAAGGTCGTGCGGGGTGTCGATGTCGCAGCGCAGGCCGGGCCAGTCGCCGCTCAGTTCTCTCGCGCCGTCCTGCCGGTGCCGCTGCGCCGAGCCGGCCCCGAACATAGGGTTCATGGGCACCCCCATGGCGATCAGGGCGCAGGTGCCGCTGCCCTGCCGGTCCGCCACGAAGCTGCGCGGGTGCGCCCGCGCGGCGGTCAGGGCCGCGCCGAGTTCCCCGGGTCGAAGCGACGGCAGATCGCCTTGCAACACAGCGATATTCGGTGATCCCAGAGTCTGGGTCGCGATGCGGATCGCATTGTTCAACGGGTCCGGGTGGTCGGCGGGGGTGGAATCCTGCACCGTTGCCGCGCCGAGATCACGGGCGGCCGCCGCGGCGGCAGGGTCGGGTGTCACCACTGTGATCGATGCCACGGAATCGACCCCCCGCGTGGCGCTGAGCGTGTCGATGAGCATGGCCAGCACGACGCGCTCGCGCTCCGGGGCGGGGAACAGTTCCGACAGTCGGGACTTGGCGACCGCGAGTCGCTTGACCGCGATGATGACGCCGACGTCAGGGGCACCGCTCATGGGCGCCATCCTGCCAGTGCGCGCGATCCGGGCTGCCGCCACCGGATATCGGGACTGGGTTCAACGGGACTGGGTTTGAACGGGACTGGGTTTGAACGGACTAGGTTTTAGGGATGGGTAACTCGCTGGGGACCGCGGCGGTAATGGGCTCCGGGGCATGGGGCACCGCACTGGCCAAGGTCCTGGCCGACGCGGGCACCGACGTTCGGCTGTGGTCACGCCGTCGGGAGATCGCCGAGGAGGTCAACGGCGCCCACACCAACATCGGCTATCTGCCCGGCATCGCGTTGCCCAGCCCGATCCGGGCCACGGTGGACCCGGCCGAGGCCCTCAACGGAGCCGGGACCGTTCTGTTCGGTGTGCCGGCCCAATCCTTGAGGGGCAATCTCGAGCACTGGAAAGACCACCTTGGCGACGGCGCGACCCTGGTCAGCCTGGCCAAGGGGATAGAACTGGGCACGCTGATGAGGATGAGCGAAGTGATCGTCGCGGCGACCGGGGCGGACGCGGGCCGGGTCGCCGTCGTGTCCGGACCCAACCTGGCTGCGGAGATCGCCGCCGAACAACCCGCCGCCACCGTGGTGGCGTGTCCGGACGAGGGCCGGGCGGTGGCACTGCAGTGCGCACTGAGCACCTCCTATCTGCGGCCCTACACCAACGCCGACGTGGTGGGGACGGAGATCGGCGGCGCGTGCAAGAACGTCATCGCGCTGGCATGCGGGATGGCCGCGGGGGTCGGTCTCGGGGAGAACACCGCCGCGGCCATCATCACCCGCGGGCTGGCCGAGATCATGCGGCTGGGCACAGCCGTTGGCGCCACGCCCGCGACGCTTGCCGGACTGGCCGGGGTGGGTGACCTGGTGGCCACTTGCACATCATCGCACTCGCGCAATCGCAGCTTCGGGGTGCGCCTGGGCCGCGGCGCCACTCTCGAAGCGGCTCAGCGGGCCACCGACGGCCATATTGCCGAAGGGGTCAGCTCCTGCTCGTCGATCCTGGCATTGGCCGCGCGACACGGTGTCGAGATGCCGCTCACCGAAGCCGTCTACCGGGTGTGCCACAAAGGTCTGTCCATCGGTGAGGCCGTCGCCCTGCTGCTGGGCCGCAGCACCAAACCGGAATGAACGCGCGCTACGGGAACTCCACCCGGGCAGTCAAAGCGGTCGATTCCGAACCGATCCCGGGCCGGCCGGTGGCGGATATCCCGGTCCCGGCCGCTGCCTTCCACCTGTCGGCTGACGAGGGCACCGAGGAGCATGTCTACGGCCGGTACTCCAATCCGGTGTGGGTTCGGCTGGAGGCCGCGTTGGCCCGTCTGGAAGAGGCCACCACCGCGCTGTCGTTCGGCTCCGGTATGGCCGCGGTCACCGCTGCGCTGCGGGTGCTGTGCCGGCCCGGCGCGGTTCTGATGGTCCCGGCTGACGGTTACTACCAGGCGCGCCGCTACGCGACGGAAAGCCTTGCCCCGCTGGGTGTGACGGTGCGCGAGGTGGCGACCGATCAACTGTGCGATGCCGCGGAGCAGGCCGACGTGGTGCTGGCCGAGACACCCGCCAACCCGGGACTGGACGTCGTCGACCTGCACCGGCTTGCCGGTATCTGCCACCGCCGCGGCGCCCGGCTGGTCGTCGACAACACCACCGCGACTCCGCTCGGCCAGCAACCGTTGTCCCTGGGCGCGGACCTGGTGGTCGCCAGCGCTACCAAAGCGCTTGCCGGGCACAGCGATCTGATCGCCGGCTATGTCGCCGGCAGCCAGCCGGAACTGATGGCGGCGCTGGAGCGGGAACGGCTGCTGGCCGGACCGATTCTGGGTGCGTTCGAGGCGTGGCTGCTGCTGCGCAGCATCGGCAGCTTCGGGCTGCGGTTCGACCGGCAGTGCCAGAACGCTCTGGCACTGGCCACTGCCCTGCGAGGCCATCCCTTGGTGCGGTCGGTGCGGTATCCCGGTCTGCCGGGCGATCCCGCCCACGACATCGCGGTCACCCAGATGCGCAGGTTCGGCGGCCTGCTCTCGATCGAACTCGGCACCGCCGACGAGGTCCACGCCCTGGTGTGGGACAGCGAGCTGTTGGTGGCCGCCACCAGTTTCGGGGGCCTGCACACTTCGGTGGACCGTAGGGCGCGTTGGGGCGACGCCGTGCCCGACGGGTTCGCGCGGATCTCGGCGGGTATCGAGGACACCGACGATCTGGTTGCCGATGTGCTCGCCGCGCTCGACCGCGTCGGTCGCCGCGGGCTGTAGCGTGTTGAGCTTGTGACTCCCCGCCCCGGTTCCCGGATCCGCGTTGCCGTCGTCTACGGCGGTTTGAGCTCGGAACACGCGATCTCGTGCGTGTCGGCCGGCAGCATCCTGCGCCACCTGGATCCGGACCGTTTTGAGGTGGTGCCGGTCGGTATCGCGCGGGACGGGTCCTGGTCGCGGGCCGAGGGGGACCCCGGGCAGCTGAGCATCACCGACGGGCGACTGCCCGAGGTCGCCGGGGATTCGGGAAACCCGCTGGCCCGGGCCGGGGAGATCCTGGACATGGTTGACGTGGTGTTCCCGGTCCTGCACGGCCCCTACGGCGAGGACGGGACCATTCAGGGCCTCCTGGAACTCGCCGGTGTGCCCTATGTCGGCGCCGGCGTCTTCGCCAGCGCCGCCGGAATGGACAAGGAGTTCGCCAAGAAGATCATGGCCGCCGATGGCCTGCCGATCGGCGACTATGTGGTCCTGCGCCCCCTGCAGGCCGGCCCGGACACGGCGGATGTCGATCGCCTGGGCTGGCCGGTGTTCGTCAAACCCGCGCGCGGCGGATCGTCGATCGGGGTCAGCCGGGTCACCTGTTCCGGGGAGCTGACCGGCGCGATCGCCGCGGCCCGCCGGCATGACCCGAAGGTCGTCATCGAGGCCGCGATCGCGGGCCGGGAATTGGAATGCGGTGTGCTGGAGTTCCCGGACGGCTCGGTCCGGGCCAGCACGATCGGCGAGATCCGGGTCGCCGGAATGAGCGGGCCCCAGGACGGCTTCTACGACTTCGAGACCAAGTATCTCGGTGACGCCGCGGAACTCGACGTGCCCGCCAAGATCGACGACGACACCGTAGAGATGTTGCAGCAGTTGGCTATCCGCACCTTCAACGCCCTGGACTGCCAGGGGCTGGCCCGGGTGGACTTCTTCCTCGGCAAGGATGGGCCGGTGGTCAACGAGATCAACACGATGCCCGGCTTCACCACCATTTCGATGTACCCTCGCATGTGGGGGGCCAGCGGTGTGGACTATCCGACGCTGCTGGGCACCATGGTGGAGACCGCCCTGGCCCGCGGCACCGGTCTGCGCTGAGGTCTCAGGGCCCGGCGGGCCGGATCGGCGTGGTCGCCATGGTGCGCTCGATTACCGCTGACAGCGCCTGGATCGGAGTCGGCCCGGAGCCGTCGGGCAGCGTCAGTGCCACATATGTCGGCCGGTCCACACAGACCCAGGTGGTGCGCACGGAGCCGGGGTCCTTGAGCCGGAACCACTGCACCTGATCCACCATCTGGATCGGTGCGCCGACGACGAACTCCGCCGGGCGGCCCAGTCCGCAGCGCAGGATGACCGGATCACCGTCGGCCCGCCAGGCCGCGGTACCTGCCGGGGTGGGCTCGACGGTGGCCGCGCGGTGAAAGTCGCCGAGGTTCTCGGGCAGGGCGGCCAGCAGCGCCTGGCAGTCCGGTGACTGGGCCTGGGCGGCCGGCACGGTCGCGATCGCCACCGGCTGGGGCGGGGTGCGCTGGGCCGCCGCCATCGCCAAGACCACACCGATGGCCGCAACCGTGAGTAGAACGGCGACGATCAGCAGCGCCCGGGGGGGACCATCGGTGACCGCAGCGTCGACCGGATCGCCCTGCACCTGGTCTCCTCTGCTGCCCGGTCCTAAACTGCGGGGACAACGTACCTCAGGACCGGGTGAGGGGAGTGGGCTGTGGCGGACTACGCCGACCGCACCCTGCGCGAGGTCGGGGAGTTCTCGGTGATCGACAGGCTGACCGGCGGACGGACCCTGCCCGCCGGTGTCACTGTCGGTCCCGGTGATGATGCCGCCGTGCTGCGGGCTCCGGACGGCCGGGTGGTGGTCAGCACCGACATGCTCGTCGAGGGCCGGCATTTCCGGTTGGACTGGTCCAGCCCGCACGATGTCGGCCGCAAGGCGATAGCCCAGAACGCAGCCGATATCGAGTCGATGGGGGCGGTAGTCACCGGTTTCGTGGTCGGCTTCGGCGCCCCGCCGGACACGCCTGCGGAGCGTGCGGTGGAACTCTCTGACGGTATGTGGGCGGAGGCGGAGACGGTAGGTGCGGGCATCGTCGGGGGCGATCTGGTCGCCAGTCCGCACTGGGTGGTGTCGGTCACAGCGCTGGGTGATCTGGGCGGTCGTGACCCGGTGCTGCGCAGCGGTGCCCGGGCCGGGGCGCTGATCGCCGTCGCCGGCGAACTCGGCCGCGCGGAGGCGGGATTCGCGCTGTGGCGCAACGGGGTAGCCGAATACGATGATCTACGCCGCCGCCATCAGGTTCCGCGGCCGCCATACGGGCAGGGCCGTACCGCCGCCGAAGCCGGGGCGCAGGCCATGACTGACATCTCCGACGGACTGCTCGCCGACCTCGGACATGTCGCGGTTGCCTCCGGGGTGATCATGGATCTGCGCCGGACGGCACTGCTGGAGGACGTCGAGGCGATAACCCCGGCTGCCCGGGCCGCCGGGGTGGACCCGTGGCTGCTGGTTCTCGGCGGGGGCGACGAGCACGCCCTGGTGGCCTGCTTCCCGGACTATCCGCCGCACGGCTGGCGGGTGATCGGGGCGGTGCGCACCGGTGCGCCAGAGGTTCTGCTCGACGGGGACCCGTGGGCAGGCCCGGCGGGCTGGCAATCCTTCGACGATTGAGCCGCCGGCGGGTCTCATCGAGGTTGTCCGATAGGTTGGCCTCCCGTGACACCGCAGCCGCTGCCGGAACTGATCGAAGCCGGCTGGGCGCGGGCCCTGACACCGGTATCGGATCAGATCACCGGAATGGGTGAGTTCCTGCGCACCGAAGTCGCTGCCGGACAGCGTTACCTTCCGGCCGGCCCCGACATCCTGCGTGCTTTCACGTTTCCCTTCGACGGGGTGCGGGTTCTGATCGTCGGGCAGGACCCCTACCCGACGCCCGGGCACGCGGTGGGGCTCAGTTTCTCGGTGGCCCCTCAGGTGCGGCCGGTGCCGCGCAGTCTGGCCAATATCTTCACCGAGTACAGCGCGGACCTGGGCTATCCGAAACCCGCCAGCGGTGATCTGACGGCGTGGGCCGAGCGCGGGGTGATGCTGCTCAATCGGGTGCTCACGGTGCGCGCGGGCAGCCCGGCCTCGCACCGGGGCAAGGGTTGGGAGCAGGTCACCGAATGCGCCATCCGGGCGCTGGCCGCGCGGAGCGAGCCGATGGTGGCCATTCTGTGGGGACGCGACGCCGGAACACTCGCACCGATGCTCACCGGAAGCGGATGCGTGGCGATCAAGTCGCCACACCCCTCGCCGCTATCGGCGAGCCGGGGATTCTTCGGTTCCCGGCCGTTCAGCCGCGCCAACGAACTGCTGGCCGGGATGGGAGCCGAGCCGGTTGACTGGCGGTTGTCCTGAGCGCAGCAGATGGGCGGAATCAGCCGCGCGTAACCTTGCCGGCCTTCAGGCAGGAAGTGCAGACCTTCACCTTCTGCTTGTTTCCACCCGGGCGGGTCACGGCACGGACGATCTGGATGTTCGGGTTCCACCGCCGGTTGGTCCGGCGGTGCGAATGCGACACCGACTTGCCGAATCCGGGGCCCTTCGCGCAGATATCGCACACGGCAGCCATGTCTTGAACTCCTCAGATCTGATCGATGGGGTCAACAACCAAGCCAGGGTGACCCGACAACTCCGTAAGGATACCGGCGCGGCGAACCGAACACCAAAAACAGGTCCAGACGATGCTGAATTCGGCTGTCGCCCGGTCTGGATAAGCTCTGGATAGGTTTGGCTGGACGACGGATCGGAGGTGCGGATGGCCGAGCGGCGGCTGGACGCCACGGCGTTGCGGGACTGGGCCCACGCCGCCGTCGGTGACCTGCTCGCCCATGCCGACGAGATCAACCTGCTGAACGTCTTCCCCGTGGCCGACTGCGATACCGGGACGAACATGCTTTTCACCATGCGTGCGGCCCTGGCTGCGGCCGAACCGGCGGTCGCTTCCGGTGATGTCGCCGAGTTGGCCGCAGCCTTGGCGCGGGGAGCGCTGGACGGCGCCCGGGGTAACTCCGGGGTGGTCCTGTCGCAAATCCTGCAGGCCCTGGCTGACGCGACGGCCGAGGCTGCCGCCGATGTGGACCTCGCCGACGTGAACGCCGCCCTGTTGGGAGCGGCCCTGCGGCATGCGGTCGCGCTGGTGGTCGCGGCGATGGGCGGGGAACTGGTGGCCGGGACGGTGGTTTCGGTTTTGCAGGCCGCCGCCGCGACGGTCGAAGGCCGGGCCGGGGAGCAGGCCGGTTTGGCTCAGGCGATCGCCGCGGCCGGGGAGGCCGCCGCGGTGGCGCTGGAGCGGACTCCCGATCAGCTTGCGGTGCTCGCCGAGGCCGGGGTGGTGGACGCGGGCGGTCGCGGCTTGTTGGTCCTGCTCGATGCCCTGACCGGGACGATCGCCGGGCATACCCCGCAGCGGCGCGGTTATCGGCCCGCCGTGTCCACTGCAGCTGACGCACCCGGCCGGGACCACACCGGCCGGGACCACACCGGCCGGGACCACACCGGCCGGGATCAAGCCGAAACGCCGTCCCCGCAGTTCGAGGTGATGTACCTCGTCGCCGGCCTCGACGTGGCGGAGACCGACCGGCTGCGCCAACGGCTGGAGGGCTTGGGTGATTCGGTGGCGCTGGCGGCTGCGGGCGCCGACGCGCATTCCGTGCACGTGCACACCGACGATGCCGGTGCGGCCGTGGAAGCCGGCCTGGCCAGCGGCACCGTGAGCCGGATCCGGATCTCGGCGCTGAGTTCCGGCCGGGTCGCCCCGGGCGGCTGGAGCCGGCTCCGGGCGGTGCTGGCCGTTGTCGACGGCGACGATGCCGCACGGCTGTTCGAGGCCGAGGGGGCTTGTGTGCTGCGCCCCGACGCCGAGGCGGGAAGCCCGGCCGACGGGATCGGCGCCGGCCGGCTGTTACGCGCGTTGGTCGACGTCGGTGCCGCCCAGGTGATGGTGCTCCCCAACGGCTATATCTCGGCCGAGGATCTGGTGGCCGGCTGTACCACCGCGATCGGCTGGGGTATCGACGTCGTGCCGCTGCCGGCGGCGTCGATGGTGCAGGGCCTGGCCGCCCTAGCGGTCCACGACCCGTCCCGCCAAGCCGTCGACGACGGGTACACCATGGCCCGGGCGGCGGCCGGATCCCGATACGGTTCGGTGCGGATCGCCACCGAGGCGGCACTGACCTGGGCGGGCGCCTGCTCACCCGGGGACGGCCTCGGCATCTCCGGTGACGAGGTGGTGGTGGTGGCCCATGACACCGAAACCGCCGCCACCCGGCTCATCGACCTGCTGCTGAGTTCCGGCGGCGAACTTGTCACGGTGCTCCTCGGCGCGGCTATGGGCGGAGCCGTCGGCGAAGCGCTGGCCGGTGGGCTCGCCGACCATGTTCGCCGACATCACCCTGGCACCGAGTTCAGCAGTTACCGCACCGGCCACCGCGGCGACGTCCTGTTCATCGGGGTCGAATAGTCGTGGTGTCCCTGACCGACCGCCTCGACACCATCGTCGGCGGCAAGGCGGCGAAAACGCTGGACGATGAGTTCGGCATCCGCACCGTCGGGGATCTGCTGCACCACTATCCGCGCAAGTACAGCCAAGGCAGCAAGGTCCTGGGGGAGGGGCGGGGACACGGCCTGGGAGACGGCGAAGACCGTCCCGAACCCGGCGAGCACGTCACCTTCGTCGGTGAGGTGGAAAGCGCCGACGTCCGGTGGACGAATCGCAATCCTCGCCGGGAATACCTCGTCATCACCTTGAGCAAACGCCCAAAGGTCACCGCGACGTTCTTCAACGCCAAGTACCTCAAGAAGCAGTTGGTGAAGGGAACCCGGCTGATGCTCTCCGGGGAGGTGGGCTA
>CAZGPT010000049.1:0-20337 GCA_964527015.1 uncultured Mycobacterium sp.
GGCAGAGCCCTGGGGAGGAACTCGACGATGGTCACGTCGACGCCGTAGTTGACCAGGACATAGGCGAACTCCATGCCGATCGCACCGGCACCGGCGATGATGATCGACCCGGGCAGTTCCCGGTCCAGGATTTGCTCCTCGTAGGTCACCACATTCTTCGACAGCGCGGTCCCGGGGATCAATCGGGTACTGCTGCCGGTGGCGACGATCGCATGATCGAAGGTGACCGTTTCGGTCCCGCCCTCGTTGAGTTGCACGGCGATCGTGCGCGGGTCGGTGAACCGGCCGTACCCGTTGATCTCGGTGATCTTGTTCTTCTTCATCAGGTAGTGCACACCGGCGACACGGCCGTCGGCGACTTTGCGGCTGCGATCGAAGGCGGCGCCGAAATCGGCGGTGACCTGTCCGCTGAAGCCGAACGTGGCGGCTTCCTTGGTGACGATGTGGGTCAACTCGGCGTTGCGCAGCAGCGCCTTGGACGGGATGCAGCCCACGTTCAGGCACACCCCACCCCAGTATTTGGGTTCGATGATGGCGGTGTTCAGGCCGAGTTGGGCGCAGCGGATGGCTGCGACATATCCGCCGGGGCCGGCACCGAGGACGACGACGTCATAGTGAGTCACGGGGCCTACCCTATTACTGGACGGGCGATCCATTCGAAGTAATAGGCACCGTGAAGTATCGCGGCCGCCGCCATCGACGCCAGCGGTGCCGCCATCAGCGCTATCGCCAGGGCCGTCACCTGCGGCCGGTTGGGCACCATCGAGATGAGCATGCTCGCCACCACGCAGCCGATCAGGAACAGCAGGATGCCGAACACCGGCATGGTCTTGTTCAGCGCGGTGTACCACCAGAAGTAGAAACCCAGGCCGGCCGTCGCGGCCAGCACCCACACCCCGGCCACGATGGCGGCGAATTTCCAGCGCTTCACGAAGTTGTGGCCGCTGGGCACCGTCACGGGATGGGCCGTGACCGCGGTCGGCAGGTGACCGTTGGGCGCCCGCAGGAACGGATCGGTGTCCGGGTCCCCGGCTGAGTGCTGCGTCGGGTGATGCGCCGGGTTCTCCGCTGAACTGAAGGCCTGCGGCGCTGCGGTGTCCGTGTCTGGGCTGCCGGTTTCGGGGACGGACTTCGATTCCGCCACCGGTGCGATGACCGGTTCCGCTTCGTTTCCCGGTTCGTCATCGATTGCCGTCCCGGCGGCCCGCAGCGGATCCGGGTGCGGACCGGTATCGAAGATCGGCGCGTGGTGCGGTTCGGTGTTCGGCGCCGCCACCGGTTGGGCACCGGTGGCGAACATCGGCGTCAGCTGGGGCCCGGTGAACGGTGAGACGGTGTCAGTCACCGGAGACCACCTGCAGAAGTAGCAGAACCGACAGCCAACCGGGGGCCATCGCCAGGACGAACGCACCCGCGGTGGTGACCCAGCGTCGACCCGAGGACAGAATCAGTAGCAGCCCGATCACACTCGGCACCCCGACCACCAGGGCGACGACGAGGTCGGGGCGGATGGTCGCATCGACGGCCAGCTTGGCCACGATCGCGCAGACCTGGCCCGCGACGCAACCGAGGAGCAACGCGCTTGTGAGCAGCCATGCCCGAGGCAGGGGTATCACGACTCTGGACGATACCGAGCGATCGGCCGATTATCGGGTAGCCGCACCGGCGTGCCGGGCCGCTAATTATGCAGGTTTGCCCCCGTCGTCGGCGTCTCGGCCGCCAGCAACGCGTTCTCCTCTGGGGTGAAGACCCGGCTCCGGATCAGAAAACGCACACCATCCGGCGCTTCCAGGCTGAAGCCCCCGCCGCGGCCGGGCACGACGTCGATGGTCAGCTGGGTGTGTTTCCAGGTCTCGAACTGCGGGCCGGAGATCCAGACCGGAGCGCCATCGAGTTCACCGAGCAGGATGTCGCGGTCCCCGACGATGAACTCACCGGCCGGATAACACATCGGCGATGACCCGTCGCAACACCCGCCGGACTGGTGGAACATCACCGGCCCGTGCCGCTGCTGAAGGCGGTGCAGCAGATCGGCAGCCGGGGCGGTGATGAGCACGCGGTCCGGAGGCATCGGTCCGGTCAGAAGAACCCCTGGGCCTTGTCGCTGTAGGACACCAGCAAATTCTTGGTCTGCTGGTAGTGATCGAGCATCATCTTGTGGTTCTCCCGGCCGATGCCGGACTGCTTGTAACCGCCGAAGGCGGCGTGGGCCGGGTACTGGTGGTAGCAGTTGGTCCAGACCCGGCCGGCCTTGATATCCCGTCCCGCCCGGTAGGCGATGTTGCCGTTGCGGCTCCACACCCCCGCTCCCAAGCCGTAAAGGGTGTCGTTGGCGATGGCGATCGCGTCGTCGTAACCGGCAAAAGAGGTGACCGATACGACCGGACCGAAGATCTCCTCCTGGAAGATCCGCATCGCGTTGTCCCCGGCGAAGATCGTCGGTTGCACATAGAACCCGCCGGCCAGATCACCACCCAGATCGGCGCGCTCACCACCGGTGAGGACGGTAGCCCCCTCGCTGCGACCGATCTGGATATAGGACAGGATCTTCTCCAACTGATCGTTGGAGGCCTGCGCGCCGATCATCGTCTCGGTGTCCAGCGGGTCGCCCTGGCGGATCGCCTTGGTGCGGATCGCGGCCAGCGCGAGGAACTCGTCGTAGATATCGGCCTGGATCAGCGACCGCGACGGGCAGGTGCACACCTCACCCTGATTCAAGGCGAACATCGCGAAACCTTCCAGAGCCTTGTCCTGAAAGTCATCCGGGGCATCCATCACATCGGAGAAGAAGATGTTCGGGCTCTTACCGCCGAGCTCCAGGGTGACCGGAATGAGGTTCTGGGAGGCGTACTGCATGATCAGCCGCCCGGTGGTGGTCTCTCCGGTGAAGGCGATCTTGGCTATCCGGTCGCTGGAGGCCAGCGGTTTACCGGCCTCCACCCCGAATCCGTTGACGACGTTCAGCACACCGGGTGGCAACAGATCGGCGATCAGCGAGACCAGGTACAGCACCGATGCCGGGGTCTGCTCGGCGGGCTTGAGCACCACCGCGTTACCTGCGGCCAACGCCGGCGCCAACTTCCACACCGCCATCAGGATCGGGAAGTTCCACGGAATGATCTGGCCGACCACCCCGAGCGGCTCCTGGAAGTGGTAGGCCACGGTGTCATCGTCGATCTGGGACAGCGATCCCTCCTGAGCACGGATGGCCCCCGCGAAGTACCGGAAGTGGTCCACCGCCAGCGGAATGTCGGCATTGACGGTCTCGCGGATCGGCTTGCCGTTATCCCACGACTCGGCCAGTGCGATCCGCTCCAAGTTCGCCTCCATCCGGTCGGCGATCCTGTTCAGCAGCAACGCACGCTCCCCCGGCGGCGTTCTGCCCCACCCCGGGGACGCCGCGTGCGCGGCATCCAGCGCCGCGTCGATATCGGCGGCCGTCGACCTGGCCACCTCGCAGAACGGCTGCCCGTTGACCGGGGAGACGTTCTCGAAGTACCGCCCGTCGACCGGAGCCGTCCACTGCCCGCCGATGAAGTTCTCGTATCGGCCCGCAAAACACATCAGCGCATCCGGTGTGCCCGGACGTGCGTAAACAGCCATCGGTGATTTCCTTCCCCAGCGTGCACCGGCCGTCACCGGCACTGCCGCATCTTCCGCGGGGCCTGTAACGCAGCTCACATTACCGGGGCGGGAAGAATGAAGGCATGGCCGATGATCCGTACCTGTGGCTCGAAGATATCGACGGCGACGCCGCCCTGGGCTGGGTGCGTCAGCGCAACGAGACCACCATCGCCGAATTCAGCGACGAACAGTTCGAACGGATGCGGGCCGAGGCACTGGAGGTGCTCGACACCGACACCCGAATCCCCTACGTGCGCCGTCGCGGTGATCACCTGTACAACTTCTGGCGCGACGCGACCCACCCTCGGGGGCTGTGGCGGCGCACCACCCTCGACAGTTACCGCCGCGAGGATCCGGACTGGGACATCATCATCGACGTCGACAAGCTGGCACGCGCCGAAGCGGAGAATTGGGTGTGGGCCGGGGCGGACGTCATCGAACCCGACCACAGGCTGGCCCTGATCTCGCTGTCCCGCGGCGGCTCCGACGCCACTGTGGTGCGCGAGTTCGACATGGCGACACGAACGTTCGTGCCCGGTGGCTTCGAACTGCCGGAGGCGAAGTCCCGGGTGGTGTGGGAGGACCACGACAGTGTGCTGGTCGGAACCGACTTCGGCCCCGGGTCACTGACCGAGTCGGGATACCCGCGGGTTGTCAAACGATGGCGACGTGGTGAGCCCCTCGCTGAGGCGGCCACCCTGTTCACCGGATCACCGACGGATGTCATCGTCTCAGCAGGGGTGGATCGCACTCCGGGCTATCCGCGCACGATGATCCATCGCGCGGTGGACTTCTTCAACGATCAGGTCTACCAATTGCGCTCCGGGGAGTTGATCCGTATCGACGCGCCGTCCGACGCCAGCGTCTCGGTGCACCGGGACTGGCTGCTGATCGAGTTGCGCACCGACTGGAACCACCCGTCCGGATTCCACCGGGCGGGGTCGCTGCTGGCGGCCGATTACGAACAATTTCTGGCCGGCACAGCGGAATTGACGACCGTATTCGCCCCTGACGACAACACGTGCCTGCACCAGTACGCCTGGACCCGCGACCGCCTTGTTCTGGTCACCCTGTGCGATGTGGTCAGCCGGGTCGAGATCGTGACCCCGGGAACCTGGGACAGAGAGCCGGTCCGCGGAACTCAGGGCAGCGGCAACACGGTCATCGTCACCACCGACGACACCGGTCACGAGATCTTCCTGGATTCCAGCGGCTTCCTGACCCCCTCCCAACTGCTGCACGGGAAGGCCGGGGAAACACTCGAGGTGATCAAGACGGCTCCATCGTTCTTCGACGCCTCCGGACTCACCGTGAGCCAGCACTTCGCGATATCCGATGATGGCACGGCGATCCCGTATTTCATTGTCGGACCGCGGGATCGCACGTCACCGCAGCCGACGCTACTCGGCGGGTACGGAGGCTTCGAAGTAGCCCAGACACCCGGATACGGCGGCGTCCTGGGTCGGCTGTGGCTCTCTCGCGGCGGCACCTACGTGCTGGCCAACATCCGGGGTGGCGGTGAGTACGGCCCCGCCTGGCACACTCAGGCGATGCGGGCCGGCCGGCACAAGGTGGCGGAGGACTTCTCCTCGGTGGCAAAGGATCTCATCGATCGCGGGATCACCACTGCCGACCTTCTGGGTGCGCAGGGCGGCAGCAACGGCGGCCTGCTGATGGGCATCATGATGACCCGGCATCCCGAGTTGTTCGGCGCCCTGGTGTGCCAGGTTCCGCTCCTGGATATGAAACGATTCCACCTCTTACTGGCCGGGGCGTCGTGGGTGGCCGAGTACGGCGACCCGGACGATCCCGACGACTGGGCGGTCATTTCCGATTACTCGCCGTATCAGAACATCGACGCCGGCAAGCCCTGCCCCCCGGTCCTGATGACCACATCGACCCGCGATGACCGAGTACACCCCGGCCATGCCCGCAAGATGACCGCGGCACTGGAGCAGGTGGGGCACCCGGTCTGGTACTACGAGAATATCGAGGGCGGACACGCCGGTGCGGCCGATAACGCCCAGACCGCGTTCAAAAGCGCACTGTCCTTCTCGTTCCTGCACCGGGCGTTAGCCGGCACCGGCCAAACCGCTCAGCAGTGACACGATCACACCGACGACCAGCAGACCCCCGCCGACGACCAGCGTGACATTGAGCCACTGATGCATACTGTCCTGCGCGGTGGCCACCATGACATCGGCGACTCGGCGCGTGGTGCCGGAGGTGTTGTTCAACGCGTCCCGCAGGTGGCGCTGCGCGAATTCGATGGCCGCCCAACCGGAAGCCCCGATGAGCAGTCCCGACACCCCCAGTGCCGCCAGCGCCCTGCCCCTGCGGCGGGCGGCGTAGAGCGTCAGCAGCGCGCCGGCGCCGGCCAGCAGTGCCAGACCCACGCTCACCCAGGGTCCCCACAGACCTACCGCACGGAATGCGCCCGGCCGCAGGAATCCGGGCGCGGAATCGGTCAGCGGAATGGGCACCGATGCCGGCACGGTAACCCCGTAGTCCCGCAGCGTCGCAGTGAAAGCGGCATCGGACAGCATCGGGGCCAGATCGATCACCCAGCGCCCCTGCGGGTCCAGGGTCGCGGGGATCGAGGTGGTGAACAGCCACCGATGGGCGAATCCGTTGGCCTGTGCGAACTGCGCGGGGAAATCCGAACCGGCCGTGTAGGCGTTGGCAATCCGGCTCACGACGGTGGAGTCCACCGAGCTGCCGAGTCGGCCGATCTGGGCGGTGAGTTCACCAGCCATCGCTACCTGCAGTTCTGGATCCGCCGCCGCGCGCTGCGCGAGCGCGGTGTAGCCGTCGCGGTCGACCAGGTTCTGCTGGGCCCAGGCGGCCGGCACAGCGGCCGTAGCCAACAATGTCGTGATTAACCACATCAAAACCGTTGCGACAGAACGCATATCGTCTCCTCGCTGCCGCTCACAGCCGCAATCGTAGCCGCATGCCGCAGCCGATCCGACCGGACCGGCTCAGTATCGACCTGCGACCGGCCCGGGGTCGACTCGGGATCGGCGGTCAGTGCGCGATCCCCCAGACGTACTTCGCCTGGCCCAGATGCTGCGCACAGTCGTCGATGATGCTGACCAACCGGGCACTCGCCGTCACCGGCGGATCCCAATCCTCGTCGACGACGCGGGCGAGGTCCTCAGCGGTGATACCGGCGACATACTCCAATGACATCCTGTGCACCGCATGGTAGTAGCCCGCCAGCAGATCGGCCGGTGCCCGCACCTTCGCAACCTCCGCGGCGGCGTGTCCGTAGCCGTGGGATTCGCGGGGAAGATCCAGCGCGAACCGGTCCACCCACCCTCCGCCGAACCACACCTGGTCGATACCGGTGATCGCGGCCAGCTGGGCATCCTGGATGCGAGCGCTGTGCCAGATCAGCCAGCAGATGCTGTTGGCGTCCGGGGCGGGGCGGAAGAAGGAGACCGTGTCGGCCAGATCCTCGGTCAATTCATCGACATGTTCGATGATCCGGGTGAACGAATCCCGCAGCAGTTCCCGGGCCGCTGCGACATCCGGCAGGGGTTCGGTCATGGTGGGGACCCTACGCCCTGGTGATCCGACGTTCGGGGGCCGTGAAAACGAAAAGTGCCCGACCCCAGCGGGTCGGGCACTTCTCGTAGACGGGACTTAGAAGTCCATACCGCCCATGCCGCCGGTCGGGTCGGCCGCGGGTGCGGCCGCCTTCTCCGGCTTGTCGGCGACGACGGCCTCGGTCGTCAGGAACAGCGCCGCGATGGACGCCGCGTTCTGCAGCGCCGAGCGGGTGACCTTGACCGGGTCGGCGACGCCGGCCTTGAGCAGGTCCTCGTACTCGTTGGTGGCGGCATTCAGGCCGACACCGGTGGCCGAGTTGCGCACCTTCTCGGCGACAACCCCCGGCTCCAGGCCGGCGTTGAAGGCGATCTGCTTCAGCGGGGCCTCGAGCGCGACGCGCACGATATTGCTGCCGGTCGACTCGTCACCGGTCAACGACAGCTCATCGAGGGCCGGAGCCGACTGCAGCAAAGCCACGCCACCACCGGCGACGATGCCCTCCTCGACGGCGGCCTTGGCGTTGCGTACGGCGTCCTCGATGCGGTGCTTGCGCTCCTTGAGTTCCACCTCGGTGGCCGCACCGGCCTTGATCACCGCGACGCCACCGGCCAGCTTGGCCAGCCGCTCCTGCAGCTTCTCCCGGTCGTAGTCGGAGTCGCTGTTCTCGATCTCACTGCGGATTTGGGCAACCCGGCCGGCGATGGCCTCCGAATCCCCGGCGCCTTCGACGATCGTGGTCTCGTCCTTGGTCACCACGACCTTGCGGGCCTGGCCGAGCAGCGTGGTGTCGGCGGTCTCCAGCGACAGCCCAACCTCTTCGCTGACCACCTGGCCGCCGGTGAGGATGGCCATGTCCTGCAGCATCGCCTTGCGGCGGTCACCGAAGCCCGGGGCCTTGACGGCGACGGACTTGAAGGTGCCGCGGATCTTGTTGACGACCAGGGTGGACAGCGCCTCACCCTCGACGTCCTCGGCGATGATCAGCAGCGGCTTGCCGGACTGGATGACCTTCTCCAGCAGCGGGAGCAGATCCTTGACGGTCGAGATCTTCGAGCTGACCAGCAGGATGTAGGGGTCCTCCAGGACGGCTTCCTGACGCTCGGCGTCAGTGACGAAGTAGCCCGAGATGTAGCCCTTGTCGAAGCGCATGCCCTCGGTGAGCTCCAGCTGCAGGCCGAAGGTGTTGGACTCCTCGACGGTGATGACACCCTCGTTGCCGACCTTGTCCATGGCCTCGGCGATCAGGTCGCCGATGGTCTGGTCGCCGGCCGAGATCCCGGCGGTCGCAGCGATCTGCTCCTTGGTCTCGACCTCCTTGGCGCTCTTGAGCAGCGTCTCGGTGATCTTGTCGACGGCCTTCTCGATACCGCGCTTCAGACCCAGCGGGTTCGCGCCCGCGGCGACGTTGCGCAGACCCTCGCGAACCAGGGCCTGGGCCAGCACGGTGGCCGTGGTGGTGCCGTCACCGGCGACGTCGTCGGTCTTCTTGGCAACTTCCTTGACCAGCTCGGCGCCGATCTTCTCGTAGGGATCCTCGAGTTCGATCTCCTTGGCGATGGATACGCCGTCATTGGTGATCGTGGGAGCGCCCCACTTCTTCTCCAGCACGACATTGCGGCCCTTGGGGCCCAGCGTGACCTTAACCGCATCGGCAAGGGCGTTGAGACCCCGCTCGAGGCCGCGGCGCGCCTCTTCGTCGTACGCAATAATCTTGGACATTGCGGTGTGAATCCTCCGGTTGGGGAATGACACGATTTCGGCCGGACGCAGTGCCCGCGACGGACGACCTCCGCTGTCAGGGCTTCGGTCTCACCGGTCTCGACCTAGCACTCACCGGTCGTGAGTGCCAACCCTTTTTTAGCACTCCCCCATGCCGAGTGCAAGACCGTTCGCCGGGGGCGGACACGCCAGCGCCCGGCCCGGGGCCACGTCCGGATTGCATTAGAGTCCATCCCGGCAGAAGGGAGGCCCGAGGGTGCGGGCAGTAGAGGCGCCCAGCACCCGGACGTTGCGGGGCTGGCAACGACGGGCCCTGGTGCGGTACCTGACCGCCCAACCGAGGGACTTCCTGCTGGTAGCGACGCCCGGAGCGGGTAAGACCGCCTTCGCGCTGCGCATCGCCGGAGAGCTGCTGTCCGACGGCACCGTCGAGCGGGTCACCGTGGTGGTGCCGACCGAACACCTCAAGACCCAGTGGGCGGCGGCCGCCGCCCTCTCCGGTATCGCGCTGGACCCGCGGTTCTCCAACTCCCAGTCCCAGACCTCCGCGGATTACCACGGTGTCGTCGTCACCTACGCCCAAGTGGCCAGCCATCCGATGCGTCACCGGGTCCGCACCGAGAATCGCCGCACGCTGGTCATCTTCGATGAGATCCACCACGGCGGCGATGCCAAGAGCTGGGGCGAGGGTATTCGCGAGGCGTTCGGCGACGCCACCAGGCGGCTGGCCCTGACCGGCACCCCGTTCCGCAGTGACGACAGCGCCATCCCGTTCATCGACTACACCCCCGACGGACAGGGCCGACTCTGCTCGCAGGCCGACCACACCTACGGCTACTCCGAAGCGCTGGCCGACGGCGTGGTGCGCCCGGTGATCTTCATGGCCTATTCCGGCGAGGCCCGCTGGCGTAACAGCGCCGGTGAGGAACACTCGGCGCGACTCGGAGAACCCCTCAACGCCGAACACACCGCGCGGGCCTGGCGGACCGCGCTGGACCCCGACGGCGAGTGGATGCCCGCCGTGATCAGCGCGGCCGACACCCGGCTGAGTCAGTTGCGAGCCGGGGGCATGCCGGACGCCGGCGGCATGGTGATCGCCTCCGATCAGACCGCCGCACGCGCGTACGCCGACCTGCTGACCACGGTCACCGGTGAGGCGCCGACGGTGGTGCTCTCCGACGACCCCGGATCCTCGGACCGCATCGGCCAGTTCGCCGCCGCCACCAGCAGATGGCTGGTCGCGGTCCGGATGGTCTCGGAGGGGGTCGACGTACCGCGGCTGGCGGTGGGCGTATACGCCACCAGCGCCTCGACGCCGCTGTTCTTCGCCCAGGCCGTCGGACGGTTCGTCCGATCCCGCACCCAGGGCGAGACGGCCAGCATTTTCCTGCCCTCGGTGCCCACCCTGCTGGAGCTGGCCAGCGAGCTTGAGGCGCAGCGCAATCACGTCCTGGGTATGCCGCACCGCGAGACACCGGACGATGAGAGGCCCGCCGAGCCGCGCCGCACCGAGCTCACCGAGACCGATACCGGCTTCCAGTCCCTGGGTGCCGACGCCGAGCTGGACCAGGTGATCTTCGACGGTTCGTCGTTCGGCACCGCCACCCCGGCCGGAAGCGCCGAGGAAGCCGATTACCTCGGCATCCCCGGACTCCTGGATTCCGCCCAGATGCGCGCCCTGCTGCGCCATCGCCAAGAACAGCAGTTGGCGGTCCGCAGCCACGCCGGCGCGGGCGGGGAACCGGTCCGCCCACCGACCACCCACGGCCGGCTCCGGGAACTGCGCCGGGAACTCAACGCGCTGGTCGCGGCGACACACCACCGGACCGGCAGGACACACGGCTGGATCCACAACGAACTGCGCCGGATCTGCGGCGGGCCACCGGTGGCGGCGGCCAACGGCGAACAGCTACAGGCCCGGATCGAGGCCGTCCGCTCGCTACAGGCCTAACAGCCCGGGCAGACCGGCGACGGAGTCCAGCACATGGTTGGGCTGCATGGCGAACTCGTCGGCAGCCCAGCGGTCCAGGGCCTCCTGGCGGAACTTGCCGGTCCGAACCAGCACCCCGGTCATGCCGACGACCTGGGCGGCAAGCACATCATTGTTGAGATCATCGCCCACCATGAACATCTCCTCCGGTTCCACCCCCAGCCGGGCGGCGGCCGCCTGGAAGCCGGCCGGGGCCGGTTTGCCGACCGCGGTGGCCTTGCGGCCGGAGGTCTGCTCCATCCCGATCAGGTACATGCCGGTGTCGATGCGCAGACCGGCGACGGTGTTCCACGAAGTGCTGCGATGCATGGCGATCACCGGCACGCCCTGAGTCATCCAGTCATACACCCGGCTCAGCGTGAGGTGGGTGTACATCGATCCGGCGCCGCCGAGCAGGATCACGTCCGGTTTTTCGGGACGATCCGACGGGACGGCGATGTCGATACCGGGCATGTCCTCGGTGATATCGCCGTCGTTGACCAGCAGGCAGCGGGCACCCGGGTAATGCGCCCGCACATAGTCGGCGGTCAACAGCCCCGCGGTGATCACCTCGTCGGGACGTACATCCATTCCGGCCGCGGACAGCGCGGCGGCGATCTGCGAGCGGGTCCTGGTGGTGGTGTTGGTCAGGTAAGAGCACGCGATCTGATGATCGGCGAGCACCCGCAACGTTGCGGCAGCCCCGGCGATGGGCTGCCAGGAGGTCACCAGGACTCCGTCGATATCGAACAGCACGCCGCCGACCGCCATGGGACAAACAGTAGGCGCACCGTATGTTCTAGGCATGCGATGGACTGAGAACAACGTTCCCGATCAGACCGGCCGCCTGGCGATCGTCACCGGTTCCAACACCGGACTGGGCTATGACACGGCGCGGGTTCTGGCCGCACACGGTGCCGCCGTGGTGATGGCCGTCCGCGACACCGCAAAGGGCGAGGCGGCGGCGGCTCGGATCCGACAACTCTCGCCGGGTGCCGACGTGACCGTGCGGAAGCTGGATCTGGGCTCGCTGGACTCGGTGCGCGCCGCCGGCGCCGAGCTGGCCGCCGCCTACCCGCGGATCGACCTGCTGATCAACAACGCCGGGGTGATGTACCCGCCGAAGCAGACCACCGCAGACGGTTTCGAATTGCAGTTCGGGACCAATCACCTCGGCCATTTCGCCCTGACCGGCCTGCTGCTGAAGAATCTGCTGGACGTCGACGGCTCACGGGTGGTGGTGGTCTCGAGTATCGCCCACAACATCCGGGCCAAGATCGACTTCGACGATCTGCAGTGGGACCGCCGCCGCTACGACCGGGTGGCCTCCTACGGTCAGTCCAAGCTCGCCAACCTGATGTTCGCCTATGACCTGCAGCGGCGGCTGGCCGCGGCATCGAAAACGATGGGAGCCAAGACCATCGCCGTCGCCGCGCACCCGGGGGTCGCGGCCACCGAACTGGTGCGGCATGTACCCGGCGCCGGGTTGCCGGGTGTCAGCTGGCTGTCCGGCAAGCTGCTGAACACCTCCGAGTTGGGTGCGCTGCCGACCCTGCGGGCCGCCACCGATCCCTCGGTGCGGGGCGGCGAATACTACGGCCCGGACGGGTTCCGTGAGTTGCGCGGCTACCCGGTGCCGGTCACCTCGACCAAACAGTCGCACGATGTCGCGGTGCAGGAGCGGCTGTGGACGGTCTCCGAGGAACTGACCGGCGTCACCTATCCGGTCTGATCCGGTCTGATCCGGTCTGATTCACCCGATGCGCAGCGTCGAGGACCATCGCCGCATCGTCACCGGGCTGATCCCCGCGCGGGCGCCGGCGCCCGCCTCGCTGAGTGCGGCGCTGGGCCTGGTTCTCGCCGAGGATGTGATCGCGCCGCTGTCCCTGCCGGTGTTCGACAACTCCGCCATGGACGGCTACGCGCTGCGGGTCGCGGATGTCATCGGCGCTGAACCGGATCGGCCGGTGCGGCTGCCCGTCGTCGAGGATATTCCGGCCGGACGCACCGATCGGCTGCGCCTTGCCCCCGGGACGGCACATCGGATCATGACCGGCGCCCCCATGCCCGCAGGGGCGGATGCGGTGGTGCCGGTGGAGGCGACTGACGGCGGCATGCCGACCGTGTCGATTCGCGCGACGCCCACTGCGGGCCGACACGTTCGCAGGTGCGGTGAGGACGTCACCGCGGGTACCCCGGTTCTGCGGGCCGGGCAGGTTGTGACCGCGGCCGCACTCGGCCTGGTCGCCGCCCTCGGCCTGGACCGACTGATGGTCGTACCGCGCCAGCGGGTGCTGGTGATCTCCACCGGTTCCGAACTGGTCGCCGCCGGCGGTGTGCTGGCGCCCGGGCAGATCTACGAGTCCAATGCCGTCATGCTCGCAGCCGCCGTACGAGAGTCCGGGGCTGCGTTGCTGGACACCGCCACCTGCGGTGATGACGTCGCACAGTTCCGCGCCCTGCTCGACGGCGCCGCCGGGGCGGCCGACCTGGTGATCACCTCCGGCGGGGTCAGCGCCGGAGCCTACGAAGTGGTCAAGGACGCCTTCGGCGCCCAAACCGGCGGCGCGGGAGTGAAATTCGTCAAGGTCGCGATGCAGCCCGGTATGCCACAGGGCGCGGGCCGCACCCCCGGAACATCCGGCCGTCCGATCGTCACCCTGCCCGGTAATCCGGTCAGCGCGCTGGTGTCGTTCGAGGTGTTCGTCCGGCCCGCACTGCGGGCCGCCATGGGGATCCCCGACCCGGACCGACCCAGGCGCACCGCGGTACTGGCCGAGGCGCTGACCTCTCCCGCCGGTAAACGGCAGTTCCGCCGCGGCGTGTACGACCCGATCGGGGGCACCGTCACCGGCTACGGCCCGCCGGCGTCCCATCATCTGCGCTGGCTGGCCTCGGCGAACTGCCTGGTCGACATCGACGAGGACGTCACCGAACTGTCCGTCGGGCAGCCGGTGCAGATATGGGACCTCTCCTGACCACAGCCGACCTGGATCATGTCTAGGATCATGGCAATGGCCAGACGTCCCCACGACCCCCCGCAGTCCGGCCCGCAACGGTTGACCGAACTGGTGCGCTCCGCGGTACCACCGGTCCACCCGGCCGGATTGCCGTTCATCGCCGCCGGGGCCGCGGTGGCCGTCCTCGGACGAAATCATCCTTGGGTGCGGCGGGCGGGCCTGGCCGCGGCCGTCGCCAACGCCGGGTTCTTCCGGCATCCGGACCGCACCCCCCCGGCCCGGCCCGGGGCCGTCGTCGCCCCCGCCGACGGGCAGGTGTGCCTCATCGACGTGGCGCCGCCGCCCGCCGAACTCGGCCTGGCCGCCGACCCGGTGCCGCGGGTGAGCATCTTTCTGTCCCTGTTGGACGCCCATGTGCAGCGCATCCCGGTCGGCGGCGAGGTGCTCGCCGTGGAGCACCGGCCGGGCCGTTTCCATTCCGCCGACCTGCCGGCCGCCAGTGCGGACAATGAGCGCACCAGCGTGCTGATCCGCACGCCAGGCGGACACCAGGTGGCGGTGGTCCAGATCGCCGGGCTGATCGCCCGGCGCATCGTCTGCGATCTCCATGTCGGCGACACCGTGGGCCTCGGTCAGACCTACGGGCTGATCCGATTCGGCTCCCGGCTGGACACCTACCTGCCGGCCGACTCGGAAGTGCTGATCGAGCCGGGTCAGCGGGCACTGGCCGGCGAGACGGTGTTGGCCCGGTTGTCGTGACCAGCCCCCGGATTCCGATTCACTCCCGCCTTCAATCGCGGCGGGGTTTGCAGATCCTGCCCAGCGCGACCACCGTGCTGGCGATCTGCGCGGGTCTGACCTCGATCAAGTTCGCCCTCGACGGCCGACCGCATATCGCGCTGGCCCTGATCGGGGCCGCCGCGGTGCTCGACGGTATCGACGGCGGGATCGCCCGCGCACTGCACGCCCAATCCCCGATGGGCGCCGAGATCGATTCGCTGGCCGATGCGGTGAACTTCGGCGTCGCACCGGCGCTGGTCGTCTACGTGACTCTGCTGCCGACCTCGCCCGTCGGCTGGATCTTCGTGCTGCTCTACGCGGTGTGCATCGTGCTGCGACTGGCCCGTTTCAACGCACTGCTCGATGATGACACCCGGCCGGCCTACACCCGGGAGTACTTCGTCGGAATGCCGGCCCCGTGCGGTGCGGTCGGCTCGATCGGGCCGCTGGCCGCGATGCTGCAGTTCGGGCCCGGCTGGTGGACCTCCACCTGGTTCGTCTGCGCCTGGCTGGCGGCCAACGCGATTCTGCTGGTGAGCCGGGTCCCGACGCTGGCACTGAAATCGGTATCGGTACCGGAGAATGCGGCGCCAATCCTGCTCGGCCTCGTCACTCTGGCCGCCGCGGGACTGTTGCTGTTCCCGTACATCCTCGTGCTATTGATCATCGCCGGCTACCTGCTGACCATTCCCTTCACCATCCGCAGCCAGCGCTGGGTGGCAGCCCGCCCGGAGGCCTGGGATGTCAAGCCGCGACAACGCCGGCAGGCGCGACGCGCCGCGCGCCGGGCCCAGCACCCGCAGCGGCGGTCCGTCGCCCGACTCGGCCTCCGAAAGCCGGGCGGCGGGCAATGAGCTCCAGTCTCAGCCTGACCGCACGATTGAACACCGCAGCCCTGGACTCGCGGCGCGGAGTGGTGCGACTGCACCCCGAGGTGATCGCCGCGCTGGGAATCCGGGAGTGGGACGCGGTCGCTCTGATTGGTTCACGCAGCACCGCGGCGGTGGTCGGGGTGGCTCCGTCCGGCACCCCGGCCGGGACCGCCCTGCTCGACGATGTGACATTGTCCAACGCCGGGTTGCGCGAGGACGCCACGGTGCTGGTGTCCCCGGTCACCGTTTACGGCGCCCGCTCGGTCACGCTGAGCGGATCGGCGTTGGCGAGCAGATCGGTATCCTCAGCTGCCCTGCGTCAGGCCCTGCTGGGCAAGGTACTGAGCGTCGGCGACACCGTATCGCTGTTGCCACGGGACCTGGGCCCGGGAACCTCGACATCGGCCGCCAGCACCGCACTGGCCACCTCGGTGGGCATCACCTGGACCTCTGAGCTACTCACCGTCACCGGCACCGATCCGGCGGGTCCCGTTTCGGTACAACCGAATTCATCGGTCACCTGGGGCCAGGGCATGCCCTCCGCGGCACCGGTCACCGGAGCTGCGCATTCGGTCAGCCCCCCGACCGAATGGCCCCTCGAACCGCCGGTGAGCATCGACGACCTCAAAGGTCAGCATCTGCAGGCGGGCCGGCTGACCGAATGGCTCAAACTCGCCCTCGACGAGCCGGACCTGCTGAAGAAGCTGGGCGCCAAACCGAATCTGGGTGTTCTGGTCACCGGGCCGGCCGGAGTGGGCAAAGCCGGGCTGGTGCGTGCGGTGTGCGCGGGCCGGCGGCTGGTCGAGGTGGACGGCCCGGACACCGGGGCGCTCGCGGCGGCCGAGCGCCAGCAGGCCGTCGCCGGCGCGGTCGCCGACATCATCAGCGGCGGCGGGGTGCTCCTGGTCAGCGATATCGACGCCCTGCTGCCCGACCAACCCGAGCCGGTGGCCACCATGATCCTGAGCGAGCTGCGCAGGGCGGTCGCGACCGCCGGCGTGGCGCTGGTCGCCACCTCGCAGGCGCCGGACTCGCTGGACTCCCGGCTGCGTGCCCCCGATCTGTGCGACCGGGAACTCGGCCTGAGCCTGCCCGACGCCGCCACCCGCGCGGCACTGCTGGAATTACTGCTTCGCGACGTCCCCGCCCAGGATCTGCAGCTTGCCGAGATCGCTGACCGCACACCGGGATTCGTACGGGCCGATTTGGCCGCGCTGGTGCGCGAGGCGGCTCTGCGGGCGGCGGCAAGGGCCAGCGAGAACGGCGACGCCCCGGCGTTGACCCAGGAGGATCTCATCGGCGCGCTGTCCGTGATCCGGCCGCTGTCCCGATCCAATACCGAGGAGGTGGCGGTCGGCTCGGTGACCCTGGACGATGTCGGCGACATGGTGGAAACCAAACGGGCACTCACCGAGGCGGTGCTCTGGCCGCTGCAGCATCCCGATACCTTCGCCCGCCTCGGTGTCGAACCACCGCGGGGTGTGCTGCTCTACGGACCACCGGGAACTGGGAAAACCTTCGTCGTGCGGGCGCTGGCAAGCACCGGGCGCCTCAGCGTGCATGCCGTCAAGGGTTCGGAACTGATGGACAAGTGGGTGGGTTCTTCGGAGAAAGCGGTCCGCGAACTGTTCCGGCGGGCCCGCGATTCCGCCCCCTCGCTGGTGTTCCTCGATGAAATCGACGCCCTCGCGCCCCGGCGGGGTCAGAGCTTCGACTCCGGCGTGACAGACCGGGTGGTGGCCGCGCTGCTGACCGAACTCGACGGTATCGAGCCGCTGCGCGACGTGGTGGTGCTCGGCGCCACCAACCGCCCCGATCTGATCGACCCGGCCCTGCTGCGGCCGGGCCGACTTGAGCGGCTGGTCTTCGTCGAACCCCCGGATGCCGAGGCGCGCTTCCAGATCCTCAAAACCGCCGGGAAGTCGGTACCGCTCAGCGCCGAGGTGGACCTGAAGGCGCTGGCCGGCGAATTGGCCGGCTATAGCGCCGCGGATTGCGTTGCGCTGCTGCGCGAGTCGGCGTTGACGGCGATGCGCCGGTCCATCGACGCGGCCGACGTCACCGCGGACGATGTGGCCACGGCGAGGGCGAACGTCCGGCCGTCACTGGAATCGGATCAGGTGGAATCGCTGCGCGCGTTCGCCGCCGACCGCTGACGGCTCACTCCTCAGACAGCTGGAATTCGACCATGGCCGTTACTGTTTCGATCGCGTCGGTCAGGACGTCGACACGCCCCGCCAGGGTGGGTGCGGCCAGCACGCCGTACCGGTCGGCCTGGCCGAGCGGGAGCCGGGCCGCGAGCGCGTACAAGTGCCGCGCCGGGTCCTCGGCGGTCTCTTCATCCACGGCCAGGGCATCCTGCGGCACCTCGATATCGCGGGCCCGGGCCACCAGTTGGTACAACCCGAGAATGCGGTCGACGACCTGGCCGATCTCCCCGGGCCCGACCGGGGGTCCCGGCTGATCCGGCCAGGTCTCGATGACGGCGCGCGGGTAGGGGTCATCGGGGAGCCACTGCCGCACCCGGATGCGTTCCCCCACCCGGGCCAGCAGTTGATACTGGTCCGCGCCGAGGTCGGCGTACTGCGCGATCCGCGCCATCGCACCGACGTCGGTGCGGGAGTCGCCGCCGCCGACCTCCCGGCCACGATCGATCAAGACCACACCGAACGCCGGATCATCGGTAGCCAGGCAATCCTGAACAAGGCGCGCGTAGCGCGGTTCGAAGATCCGCAGCGGTAGCGTCTCACCCGGCAGCGGGGCGGACTGCAACGGGAACATCGGCCAACCGGAGTCGTTCATCCCGCCCTACCTGAAGCCACCGGTCAGGACGTCCCGTACCGGAGCGCTCGGGGCGGCGAAGGTGCACAGCGCGGCCCCCACCCCCACCCACAGATCCGGATTGCCGGCGACCAGCTGGTTGCCGTCCTCGCCGATCGCGACGATCACCTCACGGCGCGCCACGGTACCCATGGCGGCGTATTCGCGACAGGTGGTCTCCAGCAGGTCCGCACCCCCGATGGCGATTCCGGCCTGGCCCGGTGTGGCTACCGGGGTGCCGTCGACCGCCCGGCTACAGCCGCCGGCAGCCAGCGCCACCGTAACCGCCAGCAGCCCGGCCGCTAGTCTTCCGGACCGGCCGGTCCGGCCAACCGGCTTCGTCCTGCGAACCATCGGGTTCCTCCTACACATCCAACGCGGCTACACATCCAACGCGGCTACACATCCAACGCGGCTACACATCCAACTCGGCGACATCCAACTCGGCGACGAGTGCGTCGACGACCGCACGGAGGTCACCGTCGTGTTCCTCGGCCACCCTGCGCTGCCGTTGATAGGACGCTCCCCGCCGGGGAATCTCACCGACCAGTGCCAGCTCCTCGGCGCAGTGCAGCGAATCCGCCACGGGCGCCAGCCGGGTCAGCAGATCGTCGAGATCCTCGGTCACCAGCCGCTCGTTACCGTCGGCGTCGAGAATGATGATGGCGTCCAAACCGTAGCGGGCGGCCCGCCACTTATTTTCCTGCACGTGCCACGGCGGCATCACCGGAAGCTGCTCGCCGGCCTCCAGCCGGCGGTCCAGATCAACGATCAGACAATGCGTCAGGGCCACCAGCGCGGAAAGCTCACGCAGGTTGGACACCCCGTCGAAGATCCGAACCTCGATGGTGCCGAGATGCGGCGAAGGCCTGATATCCCAACGGATCTCATTGATGTGGTCGATGATCCCGGTGGTCTTCTGGTCATGTACGAATCGCTCGAACTGGCGCCAGGAATAGAACTGAAACGGCAGGCCGGCGGTCGGCAACTGCTGAAACATCATTGCCCGATTACTGGCGTAGCCGGTGTCTTCGCCCGCCCAGAACGGTGATGAGGCCGACAGCGCCAACAGGTGCGGGTACTGGTTGAGCAACGAGGAGATGATCGGCATGACCTTGTGGGCGGAGGAGACCCCGACGTGCACATGCACCCCCCAGATGAGCATCTGCCGGCCCCACCACTGAGTTCGTTTGATCAGTTCGGCGTAACGCGGCGCATCGGTGAACTTCTGGGCTGACCATTGCGCGAACGGGTGGGTACCCGCGCAGAACAACTCCATACCGCGGTCGCGGACGGCGCTACCGGTGGAGTCCAGGGTGGAATGCAGATCCGACATCGCCTCCGGAACGGTATCGCAGATACCGGTGACGATCTCGATGGTGTTCCGTAGCAGCTCGGTGTGCACATGCGGGGTACTGCCGATATCGGCGAGGACCGCCCCGGCCTCGTTGCTCAGATCCCGGGTCCCGACGTCGACGAGGGCGAACTCCCACTCGACACCCAGAGTCGGGCGCTGCGAGCCGGCGAAGCGAATCCTAGCCGGTGCCGATGACACCGCAGGCGACCCGCTTACCGCCGTCGCCCGTGGCCAGCGTGATCGCGTCCGGTGGCGGCGCACCGTCGATCTGCTGGTAGCGGTCGGCGGGGATGTTGGCGAAGTTGTCCGACTCGGCGTGGATGATGAACGCCTTCCCGTCGCCGTCGAGCAGGTCGGCGACATCGAAGGCGTTCGTGGTGGTCACCAGCATGCCCGAACCGTCTCCGCGGACCTGAAGCTGGGCCAAGTCACCGGCATGGTTGGGATGCCCACCCTGTCCGCCGCCCTGGAAGTGGCCACCGGCGGAGAGGAAATCCCCCGGCGCACCGCCGCCGGGGGGCACCGAGTTCACCTCACACAGTCCGACGTCGTGGATGTGCAGACCGTGGAAGCCCGGCGTCAGCTTGCCCGGCGTGACCGTGCGCACGGTCACCGTGGCGACGCCTCCGGAGAAGTCGATGGTGGCCTCGGCGACCTGCTCGCCGTCGGGTCCGTCGATCT
>CAZGPT010000050.1:0-20293 GCA_964527015.1 uncultured Mycobacterium sp.
CCTCCGCCCCCACCGCCACCGCCGCCGCACCCCCCGCCGCCGCCGCCGGACCCCCCGCCGCCGCCACCGGAGCCTCTCCCGCCGCCTCCGCCGCCGGGGGAGCCCCCGCCGCCATAGCTTTTCGGAACACGGGGCGTTCGGCCGGCAATGAATGGCGGCGATCAGCCCAGCGGCTGGTTCGCCCGCACCCCGCGGTAGATTCCGCGTCTCACAATCCACGGCATCAACACCCGCTGGACCGGCCACGCCGGCACCCGGAACGGACGGCCGTTGGGTGCGAAGATCTCCACCCCGTCGGATTGGACTCCGATCACCGACCCCCACCGGCGCCGGGGCGGCTTGTAGGAGCGCAACGGACGGCCGGCAGCCTCGGCAAGGATGTTGTGCGCCAACACCGCGTCGGCCCGGTTCCGGGCGGAGGAACGCAGCGGATCGGTGGCGGCCACGTCCCCGATGGCGAACACCCCGCGGTGCCCGGGCACCCGCAACTCTGGAGTGACCCTGACGAATCCGCCCTCGTCGAGCAGGTCGGTGGGCAGCCAATCTGTATTGGGACGGACCCGCCCGACGGCCCACAGCACCGCATCGGCCCGGACGGCGGGCTGGCCGGTACTCCAGCGCACGTCGCCGCTGGTGATGGCGTCACAGCAGAAGCCCGCCGGAATCTCCGCCCGGTGGCCCGGATGCAAACCGATACCCAACCGGGTCAGCCTGCGTCGCAGGTGTTCCCACACCCGGCGGTGGTGCTCGACCAGAGCCCGCTCGTGCGGGAAGTACAGGTCCACGCGGGTATCCGGCCAGCGGGCCGCAATGTTGGCGGCCGCGCTGACCGCGGCCGCGCCGCCGCCGATCACGGCGACCGATCGGGCGCCGGCCAACCTGTCGTGGACGTCGGTCAACTCCGCACCGATATCGGCCGCCGACTGCAGGTCGGGCCGCCGCCAGAATCCGTTGCGCACCCCGGTCGAGATGACCAGGGAGTCATACGGTTCAGCGACCTCGGTGCCGTCTTCACGACGGCCGCTGAGCACCCGTTCGGCCAGGTCGACGCCGACCAGCCTGGCCTGGACGGTGCGCACCCGGTCCAACCCCCGATAGCGGTCGAACGGCACCCAATAGTCGCGGGCCCATTGGGTCGGCCGCGCTAAACGCAAACCCAGTTCCTGGCCGCTGACCAGCCCCGGCTTCACCGAGACACCCACCACCTCCGCCGAGCGGGCCAGCCTGATCGCGGTCAGCAGCCCACTGTCACCGAGGCCCGCGATGACGACCCGCTGCCGGGTTGCGCTCACCGGGCGGCCCGACGGGGCGGGCGCGGCAGCAGGCGCGGAACCCGGTCGATGACACCCTGGTAGTCCGGCCGGCGTTCGAGGCTGCGCTTCTCCATCATCGGAATGCTGGCGCCGAGGAACATCGCCACCATCACCGCCACCCCCACGAACAGCCACCACCATGAATTCGGCGCGGCGGCGATCCCGAACAACGCCAGGGAGAGCCAGAATCCCACCTCGCCCAGGTAGTTGGGATGGCGCGACCAGGCCCACAAACCGGCTTCCATCACCGCACCGGGCCTGCACGCGGCGACAAAGCGACGCATCTGCCGATCCGCGGCGAGTTCGAGCGAGACGGCCGCGACACCCACCGCGCAAGCCATCCACGTCAGCCACATCCAGCCGTCCACCGGCCGGGTCACCGCGACGTAGACGGGCAGCAGACCGACGAACACCTGCAGAGTGGGGAACAGATGGATACCGAACAGATCGGCCAGGAACTCGAACCGGCCGGCGCCACCGCGCAGGATCGGATAGCGCCAATCCTCGTGGTGCAGGCCGCCGAAGCCATAGACCCAGTTACCGGTGAGCCTTACCGCCCAGTAGCCGATCACCACGGCCAGCAGCCAGCAACGCAGTGCACCCGGACCGTCCCAGCCCACCGGTCCCTGCCACCACCAGTAGAGAAACAACAGCGGCGGGATGACACTCCAGTAGGCGTCATAGAAGCTGGAGTTCCGGTAGGCACGGCTGAACACGAACACCACCGCAGTGGCGAGCACATCGGCGATGAGGGTGTCCAGCCACAACCGGCCGGTACTCGGGCCGGCTACGAGCCAGGCCGCCGCCACGCCCACCGCGATGAGATAGGCCACCGCGATCACCATCAGTGCCCGGCCCTTGCTCAGTGCCCGGCCCTTGCTCATTCAGGCCTCCTCGACCAGACCGTGCCAGCCCCGTCGGTCGAATGTTAGACGACGACGGCGCCACCGAGAGCGCCGTTGGCAGCCGGGAAACACGCTGTTTGACACCGCTATCGCACATCAGCATGCGGTCAGCCAGTCGGTTAGCCATACGGTCAGCGAGGCGACGGGTCCACCGTAAGCTGAAGTACCCGATGGTCCCGGAAGATGGAGTGGAAGTGGCTGAAAGTGTTTCGGAATCGGTGCGGATCGACGCCTCGCCCGCCGAGGTGATGGCCGCCATCGCGAACCTCGACGACTATCCGAGTTGGAGTGACGGCTTCACCGGTGTGGAGATCATCAGCACCCATGGTGACGGCGGCCCCAAGGACGTGTCCTTCAGCATCACCACCCCGATCGGCAAGGATGTCTACGAAATCTCCTACGTCTGGGCGGGTAACGACTCGGTGACCTGGACGCTGAACACCGACGACGCAGGCAAACCGAAATCCAGCATGATGAAACGGCTCATCGGTTCCTACACGCTGACCCCCGACGGTACGGGCACCAAGGTCACCTACGAACTCGAAATCGACCCCAAGATCCCGATGATGGGCTTCATGAAGAAGAAGGCCGCGGCCACCATCGTCGACGGCGCGCTCAACGGGCTGAAGAAACACGTCGAGGGCTGAGGTTTCCGCCGCCGGACAGCCGGGGGCATCGCTATCGCAGGACCGCGTCGATCGCGCGATAGATGCGTTTTTCGCTGACCGGCCGAGAGGTCCCCAGCTGCTGAGCCCACAGGCTCACCCGGAACTCCTGAATCATCCGGGCGATGTCGCGGACGTCCTCGCCCGCGGCGCGGGCCGGTGAAAGCGCCTGCAGCAGTTCGCTGTACGCGTCCTCGACGGCATGTACCCGATACATGCGGTCCCGGTCCGCGGAGAGCGCTACCGGCAGCCGTTCGATCCGGCGGGAGATGGCGGTGAGGTACCGGGTCAGGTCGCTCAGGTGCGCGGCGCCGGCCGTGGTGACGAATCCCGGGGGCACGAGGGCGGCGAGCTGCGCGCGAATATCGGCCACCGCGTCGGCGTGAGCGGGCGGCGGGGTCGAGGAGAGCAGCAGGTTCACCTCCTGCAGCGCGGCCAGAACCTTCTCCGCCCGGCCCAGGATGTCGGCGGCGAGCGGGGCCAGTTCCGCGTTGACCCGTCGGCGTACGGCGTCGAATTGCGCAGCGGTCCATACC
Source organism: uncultured Mycobacterium sp. (assembly GCA_964527015.1). Lineage (GTDB taxonomy): Bacteria > Actinomycetota > Actinomycetes > Mycobacteriales > Mycobacteriaceae > Mycobacterium. The sequence continues at coordinate 3,420 of CAZGPT010000050.1, forward strand.
GGTTCGGGTGCCAGCACATCGACGGCGGCGTCGGCGCAGTCCTCCAGTAGTGCCGTAAGGGAACCGTCGGTGTTGCCGGCGAGGGTCAGCCGGCGCCGAACGTCCAGATTTTTCTCCAGGGTCTTGACCGGGGATCGTGTGGTCAGCCGCAGCAGGCGACGCAGTCCATCCCGCGCCACGGCATCCCGCTCGGCGGCCGTTGCGAACACCCGGATGTCGACTGCCGTACTGGTGTCGAGCAGACCGGGGAACCCGTGCACACCGCCGCTGGAGACGCCCGACGGCAGCTCGATGAGATCGTCGGGCCAGCCGCGCAGTCCTCGGCGCTCCAGTCCGTCGGCAACGGCATCCGCGACGGCGCGACGGGTCTGCCCGGCCAACCGGTCCTGGAGGACTCCGAGGTCCTTGCCCCGGGCAAGTTCCGCACCGTCGGATCCTTCGACCGAGAAGGTCACCCGCAGATGGGCCGGCAACTTATCCAGGTCGAAGGCCGTCAGTGGCACCAGGACACCGGTCCGTCGATGCAGTTCGCGCTGGAGGCTCTCCAGCAGCGGTTCGGTGCCCGGTTTCAGGTCGTCGAGCAACGCCCGGGCGGTATCGGGTGCGGGAACGAAGTTGCGGCGCAGATCCTTCGGTAGCGACCGGATCAGCGCGGTGAGCAGTTCCTCACGCAGCGCCGGCACCTGCCAGCCGAACTGCTCGCCGCCCAGTCTGGCCAGCACCCCGACCGGGACGTGCACGGTGACACCATCGTCGGCGGCACCGGGCTCAAACCGGTAGCTCAGCGGCAAGTCGAGGTCACCGTCCTGCCAACTGTCCGGCCTCTCGGCATCCGCGTCGTGCACCCGCAGCAGGTCCTCGCGGGCCATCGTCAGCAGATCGGGAGTGCGATGTCGTTGTTTGCGCCACCAGCCGTCGAAGTGCCGGGTCGAGACCACCTCGGCCGGAATACGTGTGTCGTAGAAAGCGAAGATCTCCTCGTCCCCGACCAGCAGGTCTCGCCGGCGTGCCCGCTCCTCCAACTCGGCGAGTTCGGCCCGCAACCGGGTGTTCGCGGCGTAGAAGTGGTGGCGGGTCTGCCAGTCGCCGTCCACCAGCGCATGCCGGAGGAACAGTTCCCGGGCAAGTTCGGGATCCACGGCCGCGTAGCCCACCCGCCGTCGTGCCACCAGTGGCAACCCGTAGAGGGTGACCCGCTCGAAAGCCTGCGCCGCGCCGCGCCGCGCGTCCCAGTGCGGCTCGCTATAGCTGCGCTGCACAAGATCGCCCGCGACACGTTCGACGACCTCCGGTTCGATCCGTGCCGCGGTGCGGCCATAGAGCCGGCTGGTCTCCACCAGGTCTGCGACCACGATCCATCGGGGCGGGCGCTTGGTCAGCGCCGATCCGGGCGCCAGCACAAACTTGGCGTTGCGGGCTCCGGTGTAGTCCCGGGAATCACCTTCGCGTAATCCGACATGGGAGAGCAGACCGGCCACCAGAGCGGCATGCACCCGCGGTGGATCGTTGGTTTCGGCACCGATGTGCAGCTGGGCACCCTTCAGGCCGATACCCGCGGCGATACCGCGTAACTGCCCGGTCAGGTCCTGCCATTCCCGAATGCGCAGATAATGCAGGAAATCCTCGCGACACATTCGCCGGAACGCACTGCCGGACAGGCTTTTACGCCGGTCGATCAGGTACCGCCACAGGTTCAGATAGGACAGGAAATCAGAACTCTCGTCGGCGAATCGGGCGTGTTTGGCGCGGGCCGCCTCCTCCCGACCGGCAGGTCGCTCGCGGGGATCGGGAATGGAAAGAGCCGCCGCCAGCACCAACACCTCAGCCAGACACCCTTCGCTATCGGCTTGCAGAATCATTCGGCCCAGTCTCGGGTCGAGAGGAAGTTGGGCCAGCCGCCGACCCATATCGGTGATCTGCCCGGCGGCGTCGAAGGCGCCGAGTTCCTGCAGCAGTTGCACACCGTCGTTGATGCTGCGTCGCTCCGGCGGATCAAGAAAGGGAAAGCTCTGAACCTCACCGAGGCGCAGAGCGGCCATCTGCAGGATGACCGCAGCGAGATTGGTTCGCAGGATTTCCGGATCGGTGAACCGCGGCCTTGCCGCGTAGTCCTGTTCGGAGTAGAGCCGGATACAGACCCCCGGCGCGGTGCGACCGGAGCGGCCTGCCCGCTGGCCGGCGGAGGCCTGCGAGATCGGTTCGATCGGCAGCCGCTGCACCTTTGTGCGCCTGCTGTAGCGCGAGATCCGCGCGGTACCCGGGTCGATGACGTAGCTGATGCCGGGAACGGTCAGCGATGTCTCGGCCACGTTGGTGGCCAGCACCACCCGCCGGTTCACCCGACTGGCGTTGGGGGTGAACACCTTCTGCTGGTCGGCGGTCGGCAATCGGGCGTAAAGCGGCAGCACCTCGACGTTCGGCATCGCCGCACGCACCGCCTCGGCGGCATCGCGGATCTCGCGTTCACCGGACAGAAAGACCAGCACGTCACCGGGTGGTTCGCTGGACAGTTCCGCCAGCGCGTCGATGATCGCCTCGGTTTGGTCACGGGGCTCCACCCGCACCACCTCATGGTCGGGGTCATCCGGATCCACCTCACCGCTTCCTTGGCCTGCTACCGGCAGTTCCAGTGGGCGATAACGAATCTCGACGGGAAAGGTCCGCCCCGAGACCTCCACGATCGGGGCGTCCCGGCCCGCGGTGGCGAAATGCGCAGCGAACCGCTGGGGGTCGATGGTCGCGGAGGTGACGATCAGTTTCAGATCCGGCCGGCGCGGCAGCAACTGCCGCAGGAAGCCGATGAGGAAGTCGATATTGAGGCTGCGTTCATGTGCCTCATCGAGGATCAGCGTGTCGTAGCGCAGCAGCCGACGATCGCGCTGGATCTCGGCCAGCAGGATCCCGTCGGTCATCAACTTGACCAGGGTGCGATCGCTGCTCTGCTGGGTGAACCGCACCGTGTACCCGACCACCTCCCCGAGCGGGGTGCCCAATTCATCGGCCACGCGCTGGGCGACGGTGCGGGCCGCCAGCCGGCGCGGTTGGGTGTGGCCGATGGTGCCGCGTACCCCCCGGCCCAATTCCAGGCAGATCTTGGGCAGCTGGGTGGTTTTGCCCGAGCCGGTCTCCCCGGCGACGACCACGACCTGATGATCGCGGATCGCCGCGGCAAGTTCGGCGCGTAGCCGGCTGACCGGCAGATCCGGGTAGGTGATCGCGGGCACGGCGGCCGCCCGGGCGGCGACCAGGGCCTCAGCGCTGGCGATCCGCTGGGCGATCTGCTGCAGTTTCCCGGCGTCCGGGCCACCGCGCAGCGACCGCAGTCGCTTGGCCAGCCGGTCGGCATCGCGGACGGTCAGCCCGTCCAGGCGCGCACGCAGGGCGCGCACGTCACCACGACCCGATTCGGACACTCCCACCACGATAGGGGGCCGTTCGGGCCGGCACCTGCTCGCACCACGTCGCCGAAGGCCGGACTGGTGTCGACGAAGGCCGGACTGGTCCAGAACACGTCCGAACGCTAACCTGGATTGAAACTTTCACCAATCCATCAATTGTTCATATTGACGAGGACACCCTTGCCCACCAGTTTCCCGGGCGGCACCGAACGGCCGCTGTATGAGATCAAAGCCAACCTCTTCAAGGCGCTTTCGCACCCCGCCCGCATCCGCATCCTCGAGATCCTGTCTGCCAACGCAGGCGCGACCACCGTCGCCGAGATCCTCGGCGAAACCGGGATCGAGGCCACGTTACTGTCCCAGCATCTCGCCGTGCTGAAGCGCCACCACGTGGTGCGGGCCGAGCGCATCGGCAACGCGGTTCACTACGAGCTGGCCCATCCCTCGATTTCCGACCTGCTGGTCATCGCACGCACCTTCCTCGCCGACACCCTCAAAGCCCAGCGGCAGCAACTCAAGGCCTTCGGCGACCTGCCGCCGATCTGCAGTCAGCGGTGATTGCCACCGCGACCGGAGCCCTGTCGCGGTTGCTGCCACACCGCAGTGACTACGCCGAGCTGTCGCGCTCTTGGCGACGCGACATAATCGCCGGCGTCACCGTCGGCGTGGTGGCCCTGCCCCTGGCGTTGGCCTTCGGTATCACGTCCGGCGTCGGTGCGGCCGCCGGACTGATCACCGCAGTGGTCGCCGGAATAACCGCGGCGATCTTCGGCGGGTCCAATGTTCAGGTTTCCGGGCCGACAGGCGCAATGGCCGTGGTGCTGGCCCCGATCGTCGCACTACAGGGGATCGGCAGCGTCGCGATGGTGACGATGATGGCCGGGGTGCTCGTCCTGATCGCCGGGGTGACCGGACTCGGCCGCGCAGTCACCTTCATCCCCTGGCCGGTGATCGAGGGTTTTACCCTGGGGATCGCCGCGATCATCGCTCTGCAACAGGTTCCCGCCGCGTTAGGCGGCACTGCCCCACCCGGGCAACGCACCGTTCTCGCCGCCTGGGACGTGGTTGTCCATACCGAATGGTCCTCGGCGTGGCGCACTGTGGCGATAGTGGGCTTCGTCGCCGCGCTGATGATCGGATTACCGCGAGTGAACGCCGGCATCCCCGCCTCGCTGACCGCAGTGGTGGCCGCAACGGCGCTCGTGTCGGCCGTAGGCTTTTCGGTGGCCACCATCGGGGCTTTGCCCTCCCATCTTCCCGCTCCCGTCATGCCAGAGGCGGATTTCGGCGCTCTTCGGATGCTGCTCGGCGCAGCACTGGCCATCGCCGCCTTGGCAGCGATCGAGTCACTTCTGTCGGCGAGGGTCGCGGCCACGTTGTCACCCACCGGGCCCTATGACCCCGATCGCGAACTCCTCGGGCAGGGTCTGGCCTCTGTGGTCTCCGGCGTATTCGGTGGCATGCCCGCCACCGGTGCGATCGCCCGAACGGCGGTCAACGTGCGCTCCGGTGCCCGAACCCGAGTCTCGGCGATCGTGCACTCGCTGGTGCTACTCGCGGTCGTGTATCTCGCAACCGGTCCGGTCTCGGCAATCCCGCTGTCAGCCTTGGCCGGAGTACTGATCGTCACCGCATTCCGGATGATCTCGGCGACGACAGTTCGCAAAATTTTGCGTTCGACACGTTCCGATGCCGCGACCTTCGTGCTGACGGCGGCCGTCACGGTCGGCTTCGATCTCATTGAAGCAGTCGAGATCGGCCTTCTCGTGACGGCATTCTTCGCGCTGAGAACCGTGGCCCGACGCAGCAGCGTGGTCCGCGAAGAGTTGCCTGGCCCCTTTCAACCCGGAGATGAACGAATAGCGCTGTTACGACTTGACGGAGCGATGTTCTTCGCCGCTGCCGAACGCATTTCGAACACTATCGCCGACATCGAGGATGGGGACGTCTCGGTTGTGATAATCCGGATGTCGCAGCTGGGCATGCTCGACGCAACCGGCGCCCACACGCTGATTGAGATCGCCAAAGAGTTGGAGTCGCGACGAATAACCGTGATCGTGAAGGGTATTCGGCCCGAACATTTCACGCTGCTGTCCAACGTTGGCGTCTTCGATGCGCTGCGCCATGAGAACCACGTGATCGACTCCCTCGAAGACGCTATTGCCCATGCTCGATCACATGTGGTGTCCGGTCGCTTACCCTCAGGGCAGGAACAGGATCGCAGGTAACCTGAAGGTTGGAAAGGTGATCTATGACGACCGTCCTTATCGTCGGTGGTGTGCTGCTGCTAGCCGTTGGGTTGGTTGCAAGTCAGCTGGTCCGGCTCAAGGATTGGCTCAACCGGCAACCGTCAGCACCGTCATCCGATCCGGATGAACCGGGAGCTGATGCGCAGCAGTGACTTTCAACGCGGCGGATCGCCCCGCCAGGTGAAACTGTTGACGTACTTGCCCATATCCTGGGCGATGCGGAGGTTGGCCGGCGACGGGGGACCTGGGCCGATGTCAGGCGTGAACTCCCGGAACGGACCGTGCGCGGCGGCGATCAGCGCCAGATCGTTCTTCACCGCGACGATGACGATGATCCGTAACCGGTCGGCGATGGCCGCAGCCCCCAACGGCTGGAAATCGGCGACCTCGCCGTAGCCCGGCTGGTATCCGACCGTGGCGTTGGGTAGTTCATAAGCGGTCGAAGCGTCCGGAAAACCATCCTCGATCACCGTCGTGGCGATCTGCTCGGCGTCGCGGCCGTCGGCGGGCTGGCTGAACAAGCGCAGGGTTCCACCGTCCCCGGCGGTCCACTGGGCGGTGATCCCGTTCGGCTGTACGTCAACGGTGTACGCCGCGCTGGGTGCGGGGTAGGACACCGAGAACTCTCCACCCGGTGCGGTGAAGCGCGGGTTGATCGTCACCGGAAGCCCGGTCGGCGGCCGGCCGCAGTCCGGCGGGCAGACATAGCGATTCGGAACATCCGTCACCCGGCTGTCGACCAGCGCAAGAATCATCATTCCGACCGCGAGGATCAACGCCCACAGCCCCAGGGTGGCAACGTATTTCGGGCCGCGGTCCCGCTGGGCGAAATAGCGAACCCCGGGCACCGAATAGCCATCGAAGGACGGCGCCGGCTCCGTCGTGGTATCGCTCATCGGCGCACGGATCGGATGAGCAGGATGTTCTGCACCAGGTTCTCCACGTTGGGGCTGCCCAACCCAGTCACCATGTCATACCCGGAAACACTGGGGCTGATCGCATTTCCGCCGAGGTCGATACCGTGGAAACCCGGTACCGCCGACCCCTTCGCGACCTGATAGAGCAGCGGGTTGAGATCGCCCAGCGGTTTCAGGTTCTCCTCCGCCAGTAACTGATTGATGACCGCTGCCAGCCCGGCCCACACCGGCGCGGCCTGCGATGTGCCGCCGCCGACGACGATCTGCTGCTGGAAGACGAACTTGACTCCGGTGAACGGGTCGGCCACTGCGGCGATGTCGGGCACCAGGCGCCGGCCGGGCGGTCCGGCTGCGGCGCCGACGTCCTGCCAGGCCGGGCGACCGAACAGCACTGAGGCGCCACCAGCGGTGCCCTGGGTCAACGGCACGTCGTACCAGGCCTGTTCGGCCAGCCAGCGGCCGTTGACATCGGTGGACAGGGTGGTGCCGCCCACCGCCGTCATCTCCGGTAACGACGCCACCGCGTCCACTCCGATATCGTCGGTACTCGGCGGATCGGACCAGTTCTTCCCGCCGCGACATTCCAGACCGGCCATATTGCCGGTCGCATCGAAGGCTGTTGTGCCGTGCCGGTGCGCCATCGCCAGGGCTGACCGCACCGGGGCAAGGTCAGCCGCGGTGAGCAACCGGTCACAGCCCCAGCCGATCGAAAAGCTCCATATCGCTCCGCGAAACCGGCGATCGACGGACTCCATGAGTCGTCCCAGTTTTTCGTAGGCCTGTCCACCCTCGACCGTCGGCCGGGCGTTGACCATCACCAGTCTGGCATCCGGGGCTATCGCGTGGATCATCTGCAGATCCATGGTGGATTCCCCACCGTTGCGTTCCGGCATCCCGCCGAGGACCTGAGGGGTGAACCGTGGCAGGTCGAACCAATCGGCGAAGCTGTCCATATCCTTCTGGTCGAAACCGTCGAAGCTGAACACCACCACCGTGCTGCCCTTGCCCGTGTACCCGTCGTCGGCCAGTGACGTCACGTTGTAGGCGCTCAGCAACTGGTTCGGCAGCAGCCCGCCGTCGGGGACGTCGCGTGGTGGGACGGGCGGCCGGCCCTCGCGGTAGGGGGTGTAGCTGAGGATTCTGCCCAGGCCGGCGACCTCAGCGGTGACCGGCGCCGGGATTCCCGGCTGCTGCGGGGACGCGTAGAACACCCGCCCCGGCTCCGGACCGCGGCCGGCGCGGTAATCGTGGACGGCCACCCCGAAAGCGTCGGCGACCGCTCGGGGCCGACCCTCGACGATCGCCCACGGGTCACCGGCGCGCCAGCGCACCGACAGCCCGCGGTCGGCCGACCAATCGATGAGCCGCACCGGTTCGGCCGGCCGGTTCAATTCCGCGGTGATCTGTACCTGCGGCGCGTCGGTGGGTCCGAGGTCGGTGGATTCGGCAAGCAGGCGGGCGAACGGCCCGCCGATGAGGTTGGCCGACATTGCTGCGGGGGACTGGTCGGCAGCCAGTCCTCCCAGTCCGAGCACCACCGCACTCAGTAGTGCGGTGATCGTTGGCCAGCACCGGCGCCGCGGGTCCATGCCACCAGAATCAACCGGAGATCCCCTCGGCGGCATGAGTACTCAGACCGTGATCGTGAGCTGGTCGTAGATCAGCGGCGCGATCTGCCGCGCCAGATAAACCTGGCCGGCGTCGGTGGGACGAACACCGTCGAGCCCGATCAGGTCCGGACGGTCCACGAACCAGCGCTCGGCGATCGGATCGACGAACACCGCGCCGGCGAGCGCTGCCTGCTGGCGCAGGTTGTCCCGGATGGTCAGCAGCGCCGGCGGAGCGCTGTCGGTCGGCCACAGCGGGCCGATTACCAGGAACTTTGCCGCGAGCGCGACAAGGCGGGCCCACTGAAAGGTCCCAGCCGCCGAGCCCGGGAACTGTCCCGGAGCCGCTGATTGATCGTTGCGGGACCCAAAGAACACCACCAGAACGTCCTCGGGCTGCACCGCCCGCGCCGTCAGATCCTCGAATACGTTGCCGCGGTTCCCGCGCTGCCAGTAGCCCGCTCCGTCCTCGGCGGCAACGTCGGCATCGACATCCATACCGCGCTCGGACAGCAACTGCCAGGCCAGCACCGGCCAGGACCGAGATCCGTCGCTACCCTGGTCCGATCCGGTCGTATAAGAGTCCCCGATGACCGCGATCTGAGTAGGGGCCGACGCGCGGGCCGAGGCAGGCCAGAGCGCCGCAACCGCGCTGACGACGATAACGATCAATGCCGTCGAAGCGGCGCGCGCACCCACTTGTCTCAGGGTCACCGGCACCTCACAGAGTCAGTGCCAAGCCTAAACGGCACAAGGCTCAACCTCGTGGAAGGCACGAAGCGGCGATCTCCATCGCCCGCTCTGCACCATCTGCCGGGACTACGCTCCGCACCATCTTTCGGGACTGCTCAGAGGGCCTCGAGGATATCGTTTTTCAGCGCTTCGGCCTGCGTGCCGAACACCGCCTGCACACTGTTGCCGACTTCGATCACCCCCGCCGCCCCCAGAGCCCTGAGCCGGTCCTGGTCCACCCTGCCCGTATCGACGACCTCCATCCGAAGCCGGGTGATGCAGGCATCGACGGTGACGAGATTCTCCCGGCCGCCGAAGGCGCCGATCAGCTGCTCGGCTGTGCTGTCCACGGCCGGGGGCGCGGTCGCCACCGCCCCTTCGGCGCCGCCGGACTCCACCGCCGTCGGCGCATCGGTGCCCTCGCTGAGGTTGGCCCGTTGCTCGGCATCGAACTCGGCTGCCGGCTCGCGCCCGGGTGTGCGCATATCCCACCTCGTGATGACGAACCGGAACAGCAGGTAGTAGACGACGAAGAAGATCAATCCCATCAAGATCAGCAGCGGGATGTTCTTGGCCGCCGGCGCGGTGCCGTAGAGCAGCAGATCGATCAGCCCTGCGGAGAACGAGAATCCCAGATGGATGTCGAGAACGTAGGCGATTGCCAGTGACGCACCGGTCAACACCGCGTGCACGATGTAGAGCGGGAACGCCACGAACATGAAGGCGAACTCCAGCGGCTCGGTGACACCGGTGAGGAAAGCGGTCAGCCCGGCCGCCGAGAGGATCCCCAGCGCGACTTTGCGCTGCCGGGCGTTGGCGACGTGGATCATCGCCAGCGCCGCAGCGGGCAGACCGAACATCAGAATCGGGTAGAACCCCGCGGTGAGCCGCCCCGCGGTCGGGTCGCCGGCCGCGAACCGGCTGAGCTCGCCGGTCACCACTTCTCCGTCCGCCAAAGGAAAACTGCCGTAGATGAACCAGACGAACGAGTTCAGGATGTGATGCAGTCCAAGGGGAATCAGCATCCGGTTGGCGAACCCGTACACGAATGCGCCGAAAGCGCCCGCGCCGCCGATGAACCGGCCCAAGCCGGTCAGACCGGCGTCGAAGAAGGGATAGAAATAGCTCATCGCGAACGCGATCACCAGGGTGGCCAGCGACACGACGATGGGGACGAACCGTCGGCCGCCGAAGAAACCGAGATAAGGCGGCAGCTTGATGGTGTGGTACCGGTCGAATAACCAGGCGGTCAGCAGACCCACCACGATGCCGCCGAACACGCTGTAGTTGATCTGTACCTGATCGCCGGATTTGTCCAACTCTCCGTCGAGCACGAACGGTGACATGGTCTTGAAGACCGCCTCCATTACCAGGTAACCGACCACCGCGGCCAACGCGGTGGAGCCGTCGGCCTTGCGAGCGAACCCGATCGCGACACCGACGGCGAACAGTAGGGGTAGGTTGCTGAACAGGGCGCCGCCGGCAGCGCTCATCGCCTGGAAGAACGGGCCGACCACCGGCGCGTCGATACGCCCCAGCAGATCGTCTTGGCCCAACCGCAGCAGAATGCCGGCAGCCGGCAGTACCGCGATGGGCAGCATGAGACTTTTGCCCAGCCGCTGCAACTGGGCGAATCCTGGGATCCTGAGTCCCGATTTCTTTTGTGCGCGTGGCGTTTCCGTCGCTCCACTCATCTGGGACCGGCCCCTTCTCCATTGCAGCTCAGCGGAAGCCTAGACCACGCTCAGGTGAAGCGAGAGGCGGTTTCACCCGCTTGCCGGTGGGATAACAGCCCAGCAGGTCCGAACGGATCTCTATCCTTGAGCACACCGCACGACGAAGGAGTCCTCGTGAGTCTCACACCGGTGCTGGCGCCCGTCGCGGGCCTGGCGCTACCCCTCGCCGAGGTCCCCGACCCGGTCTTCGCCCAGGGCATGGTCGGTTACGGAGCCGCCGTCGAGCCGCCTCACCAGGTCGTCGAGGCGCTGGCACCGGTGAGCGGGAAGATCCTCAAACTGCTCCCGCACGCCTACGTGATCATGACCGCCGAGCAGGTTGGGGTCCTCGTTCACCTGGGACTCGACACCGTCACCCTGGAGGGCCGGGGATTCACCGCACACCTGGCTCAAGGCGACGACGTCGACGCGGGCCAGTCGGTGATCACCTATGACGTCCCGGCAATCGTCGCCGCAGGCCTGAGCCCGATGGTTCCGGTGGTGGTGATGGACGAACGTGATCCGGCCAATATCTCGGTCGCTGAGGCGGTTGGCTCCGGATCCGGAATCCCCTCCGGAGCAGTCCTTTTCACCGCGAGGACCTAGATCGCGATGGAAGTGATCATCCTGCCGGATGCCGATGCGATCGGCACTGTAGGCGCAGACATCATCGAGTCGCTGCTGTTCCGCAAGCCGGATGCGGTGCTGGGTCTGGCGACCGGTTCCTCACCGTTGACGATCTACGACCGGCTGGCGCAGCGGTGCCGGGCCGGGCGGATCTCCTTCAGCCGCGCCCGAGGCTTCACCCTCGATGAGTACGTCGGCCTGTCCGCCGACCACCCGGAGCGCTATCGCAACGTCATCGACACCACGTTCGTGTTCCGGGTCGATTTCCCGCTGGGCGCGGTGGAAGGTCCGGAGGGCCTGGCCGAGGACATCCCGGGCGCCTGCGCGGGCTACGAACGGGCCATTCGGGCCGCCGGGGGTATCGATCTGCAGATCCTGGGGATCGGCACCGACGGGCACATCGGCTTCAACGAGCCGGGATCCTCACTGGCCTCCCGGACCCGGATCAAGACGCTGACCCGCCAGACCCGGGTCGACAACGCCCGGTTCTTCGGTGGCGACTTGGACGCCGTACCAACTCACTGTCTGACTCAGGGCCTGGGCACCATCATGGAGGCCCGGCACGTCGTGCTGGTCGCCACCGGCCGACACAAGGCCGAGGCGATCCACCATCTCGTCGAGGGTGGGGTCAGCGCGATGTGGCCGGCCAGCATTCTTCAGCACCATCCGCATGCCACGGTCCTGCTCGACGATGCCGCCGCGCGACGCCTACAACTCGCTGATTATTTCCGCGAGACCTACCGGTCCAAACCGACTTGGCAGGGAATCTAGGTGCTGCTGACCGCCGGGGAGGTGATCACCGGCACCGAACTGCTCCGGCCCGGATGGCTCCAGATCGCGGCCGGCCTCATCACGGCCGTCGGGGCCGGGACGCCGGACCGCCCGGCCGACCACGACCTCGGCCCGGCGACGGTGATACCGGGGTTCGTCGACACCCACGTGCACGGCGGCGGAGGCGGCAGCTTCGCCCACCCCGATCAGACCGCTGCTGCGGTCGACCTCCACCTACACCGCGGCACCACCACCCTGCTGGCATCTCTGGTGACCGAAGCTCCCGAAAATCTGCTCGTTCAGGTCCGGGCACTGGCCAAACAGGTCCGGGCCGGCCTGATCGCAGGCATCCACCTCGAGGGCCCGTGGCTGTCGACCGAACGGTGCGGCGCCCATGATCCGGCGCTGCTGCGCGACCCCGACCCCGCGGAACTCGATCGGCTTCTCGAGGCCGGTGACGGGACCCTCCGGATGGTCACACTGGCCCCGGAGCGGACCGGTGGGCTCGCCGCCGTCCGCCGCGTGGTGGACGCCGGGGCGGTCGCGGCCGTCGGCCATACCGACTCGACCTACCGCCAGACCCGGGCCGCGGTCGACGCAGGCGCGACGGTCGCAACCCACCTGTTCAACGCGATGCGCCCGATTCATCACCGCGAACCCGGACCGGTGATCGCGCTCCTCGAGGATCCGCGGGTCACCGTCGAGGTGATCGCCGACGGTGTTCACCTCGACGCGGCGCTCTACCGCCATATCGTCGGGTCCGCCGGCCCTGACCGAGTGTCGCTGGTCACCGATGCGATGGCGGCGGCCGGTATGGCCGACGGCCCCTACCGAATCGGCCCACTCACCGTCGAGGTCGCCGATCAGGTGGCGCACCTGGCCGGTACCGACACCATCGCGGGCAGCACCGCAACCTTCGACCGGCTGTTCCGGTTCTCGGTGGCCCACGCTGACCTCCCCCGGGATGAAGCGTTGCTGCAGGCGGTACGTCAATCGTCGGTCAATCCGGCGCGTGCACTGGGGCTGCCCTGTCCCGAACTCCGGCCCGGCTCTGCTGCGGACCTGGTTGTTCTGGATCAGGACCTGGCGGTGACAGGGGTGATTCGTCGCGGCAAGTGGATTGCAGGCCCTTAACGATTGGGTTTTGGCTCGGCATCGTTGCCCGCGCGGGGTGGGGCGCGGGGATGGGTCTGTGGTCTGCTGGATGAAATGAACATCTCTACGACCCGTGATCCCCGGCTGCGCAGGACCGGACTGGCCGCTGCCGCTGCGGCGGCGCTGATCGCCGTCGGCCTGCCGTTGTCCGCGAACAGCTCAACGGCCGCGCCCGCCGCCGCGCCGCCATCGGACGGCGAAGGCTATGTCAACTCCACCGCCCGCTGCTCCTCGGCCGGCAGCACAGTCCTCTTCGGCAGCACCGAGACCTCCCGGGTGGCGATCTGCAAGACCGCGTCAGGTTCCTACCAGTACCGCGGCGTGCGGGTCGGCGACGGCGCCAGTCTGATCACCTCGGCATCGAAGACCTCCACCGACTCCTTCATCGCGAACAACGACGGCGTCAGATACACCATCACCCCGACCGCACTGAGTGTCACCGCCAACGGCGACACGTTCCGCACCGAGACCTGGACCGACTATCACGGCCCGAAGGCGCCCGCTTCGACGAGCACCTCGGCCACGCCGTCCACCTCGAGTACCGGCTCGGCTTCGACTACCGCGACTACCGCGACTACCGCGACTACCGCGACATCCGGGTCGGCGACCTCGCCGGCCCAGACGACATCGACGGTGCCGCTACCGCCGCCGCTGCCCGCCGAAGTCGGCGGCACCACCTCGCCCACCGGCTGAGCACACCGTCACCTGGCCGTGGCGTTGCGGCGCACCAGGCCGTACTGAAACCCTGACCCAGCCATCGCTGTCCGACCCGCGGGAGAACACAGAACCGCTTTAGAGGAACCACCGGCGTTCGATGGGAGGCGCCACCCAGGTGCCGTCGAGGACGGACTCGTCGGGCACGTACATCCGCAGGTAGGCCTCGAAGCCGCCACCGGCCGGCACCTTCAGCCAGTTCGCGCCGGGGTCGCCCGGGTCGCGGGGAGCGAAGATGATGTCGATCGAGCCGTCCGGGCGGGTGATCAGTTCATCGGGCCGGCTATTGCTGACCGCGTACTGCTTCTGCGCGTTCGGTACCAGCCGCCCGTCGCTGTTGTAGGCGGTCACCGACCAGAAGGCGCCCACCGGCGGCGCCTCCCCCGGCGCGAAATGCATCGTGTAGGAGCCGGTTCCGAAACCGGCCAGCGGAAACAGATTCGCGCCCAGCAGACCGGCCGAGTACACCGCTTCCTCCGGGGTGTTGGCCACCAGGCCGACCTCGGCAACGCCGGCCCGCAACAGGTAGTCGGTGCCGTAGTCGCCGATCTGCGGCGGCGGGGTGGCCCAGCCCTGGTTGGCCAGCGCGACGCCGTATTGGTTGATGGTGGTCAACACCGGAAGCAGCGCCGCGGTGACTTTCACCGCCAGGTCGGCGGCGAGGGTGGACAGCAAGCTGAGGTCGGCGTCGGCAACCCGCAGCCCCGGTCCGACACCGATCTGGGCCATGTCCGCCAGGATGGGCCCGTCGATCGCCGGCGGCGGATTGAGTTCCATCGCGGCGCTGATCGAGTCCAGATAGCCGATACCGGGCTGCGGGATCGGGATGATCGGGCTGACAGTGCCGCCGGTCGGGCTCAGCGTGTACTGCTTCATCAGTTCGCGCGCCAGCTCCTGGTCGGCCTCGTCACCGGCGAGCGTACGACCGAGCGCGAGCATGCTGCTGTAGGGCACGACCACGGTCTGCGCACCGGGGATATCGACCTGCGGGCCGCCCGACCAGGTGATGGCGTACGTCCCCGGTCCGGAACCTGTTGTCCGGGAACCGATATAGGCTGAAACATTGATATATGGATCGGTGAGCTGGAAGCTGAAGTAGCGGTCGCCCATATCAGGGATGGACAGCACCACCGGGCCGTCGCTGAGATCCAGCTCGGCCAGACTGTAGAACGTGTCGACGTTGGGTCGCTTCCCACCGCCGATGGACAACCAGATCGGGTCGACGTCGGGATTGGCGAAGCTGGTCAGCGAGTAGAGGGTGTTGAGAGTCCCGACCGTCTGCCGAACCCTCTCGTACTCCATCAACGGGAACCCGTAAATGTAGGCCCGGGCGGCCAGAATCGCGGACTGGATCGGGCCGGGATCGGACGGGACCACGGCATTGGCTCGGGGCGCCGCGGTCGCAGTTGCCGTCGCGGTCGGGGCGGCCGCGGAGACGGTCGCGGAGACGGTCGCGGTGGGCGCCGAGGTGGCCTGGGCGGGTGCCGCCGGGGCGGTCGCGTAGGTGGTTGCAAGGGTGTTCTCGGCGGCGGGAAGCGCAGGGCTCACCGCGCTGCCGGAACGCGCCGCGGCGTTTCTGGCGGCCCCGCGCCGCGGCACCCGGGCCGGCGGTGGGTCGGCTTCGGCCACAGGCTGTTTCACCGCTTGCTGGCCGACTTCGGTAGGGCCGGTAGCCAGCACCGGAATCACCGGGCGGTTCCCCGTCGAAGCGGCCGCGGGCAGCGGAGCGGGCGGCCGGGCCACGGCCCGCCTGACCGCGCCGCGTGAGCGGGCCGGGGCGCTTGATTGACGATCCTGTCCGACGCTCGCCGCACCGCGACCGCCCTCATCTGCCGACGCCGAACCGAGCCCGGGACCGACGACCAGTGCCGCACCAACACCGGCCGCCACCGCGCCCGCACCGAGGCCCAGCCGCAGCCACGCCTGCCTGTCAGGAGTCATTGCACCCGCCCGTCGTCGATACCGCCCTCCGGCGAATACTACGACCCCGGCTCAGGGAAACTCGATAGAACGACCCGCCCCGGCGGCCTGCGCGCGGTCCAGAACCAGCGAACTCAGGGCCACATCGTCCATGGCGATACCCATATTGAGGAACATCCGCCGCCCGGTCGTCGGCACCTGGCACTCCCCGGACACCACCGCGGCCAGATCGGTGTCGGGTTTGGGCAGTCCGAAGAAATACATCGTGTCGGCCACCGACCCGTACTGGCCGGGGTCGTCGACGCAGTACATGACGGCGTCGTGGAACGCCTTCGGCGCCATCGCGTCGTCGTAGTCCACCGGCAACAACAGCGCATTCGGGTCGGTGTTGGCACAGTCGAGTTTGGGGTCCAATGGAACGGTGATGGTGGTGATCACCAGGTCGGCACCGGCTACCGCCTCGGTGGGTGAGTCGACCACTCGGGTGACCCGGTCCCCGGCCTTCTCCTCGAACATCCGCTGGACCCGACCCGGGTTGCGGTCGCAGGCGGTGATGTGAGTGAGGCCCGGGTGTATCTCCAACGCCACCTCCAGATGGCGCTGCCCCTGCAGACCGCAACCGACGATGGCCAGGTGCCTGGGGTCGCCGGGGACATGGCGCATGGTGACCCCGGAGACCCCGGGGGTACGCATCTCGGTGATCCACCCGCCGTCGAGCATGGCGATCGGCCGACCGGTGTCGGGATCGTTCATGATCATGACGCCGTAGATATAGGGCAGGCCCTTGGCGTTGTTCTGCTCATATCCGGCCACCCACTTCAGGCCGATCTTGTCCGATCCGCCGAGATACGCGGGCATCGCGTGGATGAAGGCATCCTCGCGAGAAGTGACCTTGGGTTTTGGCGGGTTCTGCACCAGCCCCCGCGCCTTTTGCCGGAACGCGTCCTCGAGCACGTCGACGACCTCGGTCCAGGTCAGCCCGAGGCCGTCGAGGTCGGCCCGGTTGAGGACCAGCATCTGGTTTTCGCTCATCGGAAAACCATAGCGGGCAGGGCTTTCGGCGCGACTG
>CAZGPT010000051.1:0-20227 GCA_964527015.1 uncultured Mycobacterium sp.
TCGATGATCGCCACGCCGATACGGTCCTTGACGCTGTTGGCCGGGTTGTAGAACTCCAGCTTGGCCAGCACCTGGGCCCCCAGACCTTCGGTCAGCCGGTTCAGCCTGACCAGCGGGGTCCGGCCGACCAGTTCGCTGACGTTGCCATAGATCTTGCCCACGGCGGATTCCTCCTTGTGGAGTGCTACTGGTTGTTCCACGCTAACCGGCCGCGTCGCCGGGTCCGGCGCCGAGTGGCCGGTCAGTTGACCGCCCACTGTTGGGCGAAACGCAGAAACGCGTCGTTTTCTTCCGGAGCGCCAATGCTCACCCGGGCGCCTTCGCCGGTATACGGACGCACCAGGACCCGTGCCTCGGCGGCCTGGCGGGCGAATTCGCCGGTGCGTTCGCCCAACGGCAGCCAGATGAAGTTGGCCTGTGAAGACGGGAATTCGTACCCGAGTTCAGCGAGTGCGGCGCCCACCCGATTTCGTTCGGCGACCACTGTGTCGGTTCGGGCCAGCAGCTCGTCGGCCGCCTGCAATGACGCGATCGCGGCGGCCTGGGAGATGGTGCTGGAGGTGAACGGGACATAAACCTTGCCCAGGGCGGTGACGACGTCCGGGTCGCCGACGGCAAAGCCCACCCGGAGCCCGGCCAGGCCATAGGCCTTGGAGAAGGTCCGTAAAACAACGACATTGGGGTAGCGCTGGGCCAGCCCCAGGCTGTCCGGCAGCAGGCCGTCCCGGATGTACTCGACGTAGGCCTCGTCGATCACCACCAGGATTTCCGGTGGCACCGCCGCCACGAACCGGGCCAGTTCGTCGGGGTCGACGACCGTGGAGGTGGGGTTGTTCGGGTTGCACACGAAGATCAGCCGGGTGCGCTCGGAGATCGCGGCCAGCATCGCGTCCAGGTCGAAGGCGTGATCGCGTAGCGGCACCTGCACCGGTGTCGCGCCAGCCACCCGCACCTGCAGCGGATAGACCTCGAAACTGCGCCAGCCGAAGAGCACCTCGTCACCGACGGTGGCGGTGATCTGGATCAACTGCTGGCACAGGCTCACCGATCCGCAGCCCACAGCGATCCTTTCCGGCGGGAAGTCGCCGTCGGCGCCGAGGTGGCGGGCCAGGTGTTCGCGCAGCTCGACGTTGCCGTTATCCGGATACCGGTTGATGGTCTCGGTGGCCGCCGCGATCGCCTCCCGGACGCTCGGCAGCGGGCCGTGGACGGTTTCGTTGCTGGCCAGTTTGATCGCGCCGGGCACGGTCTTGCCGGGGGTGTAAGCCGGGATTTCGGAGAGTTCCGGGCGCAGGCGCGCTGTCATTCGTCGAAGTCTAGGGGCGGGTCGTCGCGCCCCGGGACCGACCCGGGACCGACCCGGGACTGACTTTGCCATGCGTTATCCGGCCTGTGTACGCTCTCGATGGTTCAGGAGGCGTGCCAGAGCGGCCGAATGGGACTCACTGCTAATGAGTTGTCCCTCTTAAAGGGGACCGGAGGTTCAAATCCTCTCGCCTCCGCCGCGGCTGTTTCGCTCAGCCACGACAACTGAAGATCGGCGCCCGTAGCTCAACGGATAGAGCATCTGACTACGGATCAGAAGGTTAGGGGTTCGAATCCCTTCGGGCGCACTCACTACCAGCGGAAATGCTCGACGAGCCAGCGCTGAAACGCTTGCAATCCGATACATTCAGGCTGTCAATGGGGCGGATAGTTCCCTGGTTATTGCTTCGTGAGGGCGATCCGCATCTGTGCTTCGTAGTCCTCGACGTGCTCGCCGCTGACGTCGACGATCACCCGGTGGATTCGGCCGTCGAATCGGAACGGCGGGTCGTAGTCGGGGGTCACCGACGAGCCGGTGTCGGCGCCGACGAGCATCGCTCCGCCCTGGGCTAGTCGTATCGGTGTGGTGACGGGGAATTCGCCCCGGCCGATCTCGGTGCCGTCAACCAACAGCGTGACCGTGCCGGGGGTTCCCCTGCCGTTCTTGATGTCGGGTTGCCCGGTGGGGGCGAATTCCACGGAGAGGAAGTGTCGGCCGGTGGGTACGCGGTCTGCGGATCGGACGGTGAAGATCTCCTTGGCGACGTAGTTGTGCGCGTAGCACAGCAGGCCGTCCTTGACGTAGAAGCTGATTCCGCCGTCGTTGCCGCCCATGGACAGCAGTACACCGGCGGACTCGGCGGTCAGTTCGACTTCGGCGTTGATCGAGTAGGGCCGGTTGAGGATCTTGGGAGCCGAGGCTGCCGAGATCGACTGGGTGCCCGGGTAGAGCACGTAGCGGCTGCGGGCGGCGGCGATCTGCGGGCGTTCGTCGGCGATGCGGACCACGCCGCGGCTGTCGATGGGCAGCACGTTGTACTTACCAGCCTCGTTGTACCAGAGCGTGATCATCGCGATCAGCCGCGCTCGCTCCTGGTCGGCCAGATTGGTGGTCTCGGCGATGTCCTCGGCAACGTGGTAGAGCTCCCACCCGGTGGCGTCGAGTTCGCTGAGGATGTCGGCGTTGATGGGGTCGCCGAACTTTCGGCCGGACTCGGCGAATGACGTTCCCGGCCAGGGGCATACCGCGCGCCAGCCGTCGTGGTAGATCGAGCGGTGCCCGAGCATCTCGAAGTACTGGGTCAGGTGCCGGGTGGGGGCGGAGTCGTCGTCGAAGGTGTGCGCGAAGCTGACCCCTTCGATGGGTGACTGGGTGACCCCGGCGATGGTCGCCGGCGGATCGAGGTGCAGGGCCTCCAGCACCGTCGGCACCATGTCGATGATGTGGGCGTAGTGCGAGCGCAGTTCTCCGCGGGCGGTGATGCCGCGCGGCCAGGTGACGATGAACGGATCGGTGGATCCGCCCCGATAGGTTTCCCGCTTCCAGCGCCGAAAGGGGGTATTGCCCGCGTGGGTCCAGCCCCAGGGGAAGTGGTTGAACACCGTCGGCCCGCCGATCTCATCGATGCGGGCCAGGCCCTCTTCGACGGTATCGGGGACGTTGTTGAAGAACCGGACCTCGTTGACCGATCCGGTGGGCCCGCCCTCCGCACTCGACCCGTTGTCGGACACCAGCATGATCACCGTGTTGTCGTACTCGCCGATGTCTTTGAGGAACCCGACGAGTTCACCGATGTAATGGTCGGTGTGTTCGAGGAAGCCGGCGAACACCTCCATCATCCGCGCGTACAGGCGGCGCTCGTCGGCCGACAGCGTTTCCCAGTCCGCGACGTCGGGATCCGGTGCGGAGAGTTCGGATGTCGCGGGCACCAGGCCGAGCTGCTTCTGTCGCTCGAACACCTCCCGGCGGTAAGCCTCCCAGCCGGTGTCGAACTTGCCGGCGTAGCGGTCGGCCCACTCCTTAGGCACGTGGTGGGGAGAGTGCATCGCACCTAGTGCGAAATACAGGAAGAACGGCTTGTTCGGGGCCACCTGCTTGGCGTCGGCGATCATCGCCGTTGCCTTCTCGACCAGATCGGGGGTGAGGTGGTAGCCCTGCTCCGGGGTGGTCTCGGGCTCGGTCTGCGAGTTGTCCCGCACGAGTTCGGGGTAGTACTGGTGGGTGTCACCGCCCAGGAAACCGTAGTAGCGCTCGAATCCGCGCCCCAGAGGCCAGCGGTCATACGGGCCGGCCGCGGTCATCGACTCCTCGGGGGCAAGATGCCACTTTCCGACGCAGTAGGTGTTGTAGCCCTGTGCCCGAAGGATTTCGGAGAGGAATCCGTTCTCGAACGGGATGTACCCGTCGGAGCCCGGGAATCCCGTGGACCCGTTGGTGAGGCAGGCCAGGTGATTGGAATGGTGGTTGCGCCCGTTGAGGATGCACGACCGCGACGGCGAGCACAGCGCAGTGGTGTTCATGTTCGAGAACTTCAGGCCGTCGGCGGCCAGGGCGTCGATATTCGGCGTCGCGATCGGGCTGCCGTAGCAGCCGAGGTGTCCGTAGCCCATGTCGTCGAGGACGATGAAGACGACGTTGGGGGCGCCCTCGGCGGGCCGCTTCGGCGCCGGCCAGGCCGGGGTCGACTCGTCGGCGGTGCGGGCGATCACGCCGGGAAACGCTGTACCGGGCTGATACTCGGTCAATGCCATAGTGGGAGTCCTAGCGGGTGCGGGCGGGGTTGAGCTGGTTCATCAGCTCGTCGATGGGGAGGTCGAAGCTTCGCTGTCGAGGCGGGTAGTCGGCAAACGTCGAGAGGAACCGCTTCATCTGCACGCCGACCGGTCCGTAGAGCCAGGCGTGGTTCTCCTGCCATTCGTCGAAGCCGCGGGAGTTGTGGAAACGTTCGAAGGGATCCAGTTTCAGGTTGGTGATCAGTGGCGTGACGAGGTTCTGCTGAATGCCGTTGAACCAGCGGTCCTGTGTCTTGAACAGCACCTTCCAGTTCCCGTAGCGCAATCCGTGCAGGACCGTCTCGGTGAAGTAGTAGAACTCCTTGCGTTTCGAGGGCCCTGCCCCGGTGATGAGATCGGTCTGGTCGACTCCGTCGAGGTGAACTCGGTAGTCGCGGTCCCCGATGGTGGTGCCGTTCAGTAGTCGGTCGGTCAGATCGGGTTGGCCGAGCATCGACATGATGGTCGGGATCCAGTCCTGCATCGTCATGAACTCGCCGGTGGCCACGCCGGCCGGGACTACGCCGGGCCATCGGATGACAACGGGAACCCGGAATCCGCCTTCGAATCCGCCGACGGCCTTCTCGTGGGCGAAGGGATGGTTGCCGCCGTCAGGCCAGCTGTTGCACGCCGGGCCGTTGTCTGTGGCCCACATAACCAGGGTGTTGTCGGCGACGCCGGTCTCGTCGAGCAAGTCCAGCAGCTCGCCGACGTGGTCGTCGAGTTCCATCATGCCGTCGGCGTAGATTCCGTAGCCGCTCTTGCCCTCGTACTCCGGGGACAGGTTGGTGCGGTAGTGTATCCGGGTTGTGTTGTGCCACAGGAAGAACGGCGTCTCGGCGTCCACCGCGTCGCGGATGAATCGCTTGGACTCGTCGAGGAATTCGCGATCCAGGGTGCGCTGGCGCTCCTGACCGAACGGCCCGTCGTCTTCGATGCGCTGGGTGCCATCACCGTTGGCCCAGCAGTGCACAACACCGCGCTGGCCGAAGCCGAACTCTTTGATGATCTCGGGGTTCTTCGGGAAGTCGTACTGCTCGGCGTACTCGCCGGCGTTGAGGTGGTAAAGGATGCCGAAGAACTCGTCGAAACCGTGCGCGGTCGGCAGGTGCTCATCACGGTCGCCCAGGTGGTTCTTGCCGAACTGGCCCGTTCTATAGCCGAGCGGCTTGAGCATCTCGGCAAGTGTCGGGTCTTCTTTCTGCAGGCCGATTTCCGAACCGGGCAGCCCGACCGTGGCCAGCCCCACCCGGATCGGGTACTGGCCGGTGATGAACGCCGCCCGGCCGGCCGTGCAGGATGCTTCGGCGTAGTGATCCATGAAGATCATGCCCTCGTTGGCGATCCGGTCGATGTTGGGCGTCGAGCCGCCCATCATGCCGCGGTGATACGCCGAGATGTTCCACATGCCGACGTCGTCACCCCAGATGACGAGGATGTTCGGGCGTTTCGCGTGCGCCTGTGCCATGTCCGTTCTCCTTAAACGATGCCGAAACCATGGAGGCCCTTGAACAAAAACCATCCGCCGAAGACCAGACCGAGGGTGATCATGATGACCCGGTTGTGGTCCTGCAGCCAGCGCAGACTTCCGTCCAGGAACGCTGCCGACCGCTGCGGGAAGAACGCGGCCGCGGCGATGATGGCCAAATGCGTACTGACGCCAAGGAACACGAATGCGATGTAGGTGGCGAAATTGGCGCTTCGTGGCATATCTGCGTCGCCGATGGCGCTGATGGCGGCGAAGGTGAAGACCCACATCTTGACTGAGATGAGGACGGTGGCGCCGCCGAGCAGAAACGCCTTACCGGGCTTCATCGTTGACAGGGCGGCCATCCATTTCGGCGGCGGATCGTCGGGGTCGCCGCCGCCGAGGAGTTCCCGGATGGCGGTGACCAGCAGGACCACCGCGACCACGAGAATCACCGAGGACACCAGCCAGCCGTGGCCGCCCGGGGTGTCGTCACGCCGGCCCCAGTGCAATATCGCGCCGAAGATCAGGCCTTGAAGCAGCCGCACCGTCACTGTGCCGGCGACTGCGGCCGTCGCGGTTCTCACCCGGCCGGGCGTCCCCAGCAGGGCGAGGGTGATCACCAGTTCGATCGGCATCAGCGCCGCCGCGATGATGAACGGTGTCAGTGTGGCCCACAGCGTGCTCATGTCAGCCGCCCTGGCCGGGCGGGAAGACCTCGACGTCGACGTAGTCGATCGTCCCGGTGAACCGGAACGGCCGGCGGTCGAAGTAGTCCGGCGACACCGGTGAGCCGAGATCGACTCCGACACCGAAGGTTTCGCTGGCGGTGAAGGCGGCCGGAACGGTGCGTGCCACCGCCACACTGCCAACCTCGGCGCCGTCGACGGTCAGGGTCACCGTCGCGGGCGCCATGGGTGCCGGTGAGTCGAACCGTGTGGTGACCGTGATGATGTGCGGGCCGCCGGGAATCGGTTCGGCGCTGCGGGCCTGATAGCGATCCACGATCAGCATGTTGTATTCGTAGACTAGGTGGCCGCCGTCCAGGAACAGGGTCAGGCCGCCGGAGAACCCGCCGAGCGCGTAGAGCACGCCGGATGCGTTGTCGGGCATGGTCAGAGCGATTTCGACGTGGCTGTCCTGGCGTCCCAGGCCCGGCGCGGTGAACTCCGGCATCCGGGTGCACGATGTGTCGAACCGCCATCGCGTGTAGGGCGAGGAGATGCGGTCCTCGGGGTGGCTGCGCAGCCACAACCCAGCGCCGACCGGCCATACCAGGTTGTCTCGCGACACCTCCCTGAACAGCTCCTTGAGTTCGGCCAGCTTCCCGGGCCGGTCGGCGGCAAGATCGTTGGCCTGGGAAAAGTCCTCGGGCAGGTAGTAAAGCTCCCAGGGTTCGGTCTCAGCGTTCCAGTCCGCCATCCGCGCTGCGGTGCTCGCGGTGTCCCATGGCACGAACGGCCCGAAAGCGCAGGCTTACCAGCCATTTTGGTAGATGCCGCGGCTGGCGGCGTTCTCGAAGTATTGCACCGATTTGCGGCCCGGCTCTCCCGGCCGGTCGAAGGTGTAGGCCAGGCTGGTTCCGTCGAGGGGCTTCTGTTCGTGGCCCTCGACCCGCTCCGGCGCCGTAATGCCCAGGATCTCGTAGATGGTGGGTGTGATGTCGTTGACATGGTGGAATTGCCCGCGAATCACACCGTCCGGAGCGATCCGGCGCGGCCAGGAGATCGCCATCGGATTGCGGGTGCCACCGAAGTGGCTGGCCACCAGCTTCGTGTGATGGAAGGGCGTATTGCCGGCCCACGCCCAGCCGGCGTGGTACATGTTCTCGGTCTTCGGCGAACCCAGCGCATCGAGCCCGCCGAGGGTGTCGAGGGCGGCGAGTTGGTCGTCGACGGTGGTCGGAATCCCGTTCTGGGCAAGGAGTTCACTGATGCTGCCGCGCTGGCCTTCGGCGCTGGACCCGTTGTCGCCGAAGATGTAGATGACCATGGTGTTGTCGGTAAGACCCTGTTGGTCCAGTTCGTCGAGGATCCGGTCGATCTGGACGTCGACGTGCTCGAGGAAGCCGGCGAACACCTCCATCAGGCGCCGCTGGAACGGCCGCTGCTCCTCGGGAATGTCCGCCCAGCCCTGCATCGAGTCGGCACGTGGAGTCAACTCGGCCTCGGCGGGGATCCAGCCGGTGGACTTCTGCCGGGTGAAGACCCGCTCGCGGTAGGCGTCCCAGCCGTCATCGAAAGCGCCTTGATACTTGTCGGCCCATTCCTTGGCGACGTGGTGGGGTCCGTGGGCGGCTCCGGGAGCCCAGTACATGAAGAACGGTCGGTCGGGGGCGTAGGCCCGGTGCTGGCGCAGCCAGGAGATGGCGTTATCGGCCAGGTCCTCAGACAGGTGATAGTCCTCGCGCTCCGGCGGCTCGATCGGATTGAGATTCTGATACAGCCGCGGCTCCCACTGCGAGGTCTCACCGGCGATGAACCCGTAGAAGTAGTCGAAGCCGTGGCCGGTGGGCCAGCGGTCGAACGGCCCCATCGCGGTGGTCTGAGTGGCCGGCGAGTTATGCCACTTGCCGAAAGCCGCCGTGCAGTAGCCGTAATGGCCCAGCACTTCGGCGACGGTGGCGGTGTCCTTGCCGATCACCCCGGTGTAGCCGTCCCAGTCCACGGCGCGCTCGGCGATCGTGCCCGAATGCACCCGGTGGTGGTTGCGTCCGGTCAGCAGCGCCGCCCGTGTCGGGGAGCAGATCGAGGTGGTGTGGAAGGTGTTGTAGCAGATTCCGCTCTCGGCGACTCGCCGGAACGCCGGGGTCCGCACCTCGCCGCCGACCACATCAGAGAGGCCGAAGCCGACATCGTCGAGCAGGACGACGAGGATGTTAGGTGCGTCATCAGGCAGGTGCTGCGGCTCGACTCGACGCTGGTGGGTCGACTCGGCCAGGGTGTAGCCGGCGGTACTGGCCGACGGTGCCGTCGGGAACGGAAGTGTCGATCCGTCGGTGGTAGCCGCGTCCGACATCGTTTTCCCCAGCTTTCGTCGTGGCCGACATTACCCCCGACCGCACGCTGCCTCCCGGAGAACAGCCCCCAAGGGCGAGGGAACGTTGGACTCCCCTATAGCGGTACATCTTCAACTTCCTGCTCATCGAACCGGAACGGGACCCGGTCGCGACGGGAACCGCGGGATCGCGACGGTGGGGCGAAACCGACGTCAGCTATCGGCTCGGCCAATTGCGTGTTTCGGGCCACGATCAAAGCGGCGGCGGGATGGATTGGGAGTGGATGAACACGCCCTCCGGGTCGGTGGCATCGGGGGCGATATCGCTGACCGCGCCCCCACCCATCCGAAAAGTCCCACCGAACCGCGGCGTTCAGGGTCCCCGTTGGACAGCCAGGCCAGCCGCGGCGAGTAACCCGCGGCGGGTCAGCATCGACACATCGATAGTGAACCAAAGGCGGCCGCCCGTGGCGCCGTTCGCCCCGGGTTCGCGGTAATCGGTCGGCATGGGATCGACCATCCGTTTCGATTCCCCGTCGACGCCCGGACCGGCCGGCACCGGCCGCATCGAGATGGCACTGTCCGGTCCGACACGCCTCGACGAGCAGGCACCGGCGATACAGTCCAGAGATGATCGCGGTGGTGTGTCCATGAGTGGTCAGGTCATCGCCGTGATGTCTGCTCTGATCTTCTGCTACGCGCTGGTTGCGCGTGGGCTTGTGTCGACAAGCCTCACCGCGCCGATGCTGAGCATCGCGGCGGGAATGGTGTTCTTCGCCGCCAGCTCCGTCGACATCAACGCGGATTTCGTGCACGCTCTCGCCGAAATGACGCTGGTGATCATTCTGTTCCACGACGCTTCTACGGTCCGCCTCGGCCGACTTCGGCATGACCCGGGAATCGCTCTGCGTCTCTTGATGATCGGCTTCCCGCTGGCGCTGTTGGCGACCTTCCTGGTGTCCAGAGCGCTGTTCCCGGCGGTGGGGATCGCCGGTGCCTGGTTGATCGCGGCGGCGATCACCCCCACCGACGCCGGCCTCGGTGCACCCACGGTACTCAATCCGGTTGTACCGCTGCGGGTTAGGCGCGGACTGAACGTTGAAAGCGGACTCAATGACGGCCTGGCGACACCCATCGTGCTGATGGCTCTGGCAGTCTTCGCGGAACGCGAGGACGCGCCGATCCCGGGCCTGCTCGGCGTCGGGGTGGCGCCGGTGCTCCTGGCGCTGGGTTGCGCGGTGGTCCTGGCGTTGGTGGCGGCGTGGTGCATGGACCGATCCCGGGAGAGGGGTCTGTCCAGTCCGCGGGGACGGCAGATCGCCACTCTGGGTGTACCGGCACTGCTGTTCGGCGTTGCCGAGTTGATCGGGGCGAACGCCTTCATCGCGGCCTTCGCCGGCGGGCTGGTATTCGGCGCCGCATCGATCAGCCTGGCCGAGGACCGTGGGACCGGAGGACTCATCGAGACCGCTGCCGATCTGCTGGGGTTCGTCGTCTGGTTCTTCTTCGGCGGTCTGCTGTTGGTCGTCTTCGAGGTCGGCATCCGGTGGCAGGCGGCGCTGATCGCCGTGCTGGCGGTGACGGCGCTCCGGCTCATCCCGGTGGCCTTGGCCATGATCGGTTCCGGCTTCAGTTGGCGCACGGTGGCATTCCTCGGCTGGTTCGGACCCCGAGGTCTGGCCACGATCGTCTTCGGGCTACTCGCGCTCGAGGAACTCGGGCGGTCCGCGCCCGGTATCGCGGAGATCGAAAGCGTCCTCGCCGTGACTGTGCTGCTGAGCGTGTTCGCCCACGGATTCACCGCCGGCCCGCTGTCGCGGTCCTACGGTCAGTGGGTACAGCGCAGCGGCGCAACGATCGGCCTGGAGCCCTCGGTGGAGCCGATGCCCTCACGTGGCCGTACGGGTCATTGACCCGTCCGGCGGCCGAACGTCCGGTGCGGTGTCGAGTAGGGTCACGATGCCGTCGGTGCTGGCGGCATCCGAGACGGCCCCGACACCGACGATCAGCGCAGCGGGCTCGGCGACCGATACCGGTTCGATATAACTGGCCACCACCCGTGCGCCGGGGAGACACCCGAACGGTCACCCACCCAACAGCAGGTAGAGCCCGGTGAGGGTGTAGGCGACCATCACCGCCATCATGGCCAGTTGCCCGGTCAGTTGGTGGCCGACCGGGATGACCCGTAATGCCTGATCGTGGGCGGCGAGCACGCCAGCGACGTGTCCCGCCACGACGAAGGCGACCTTGATGGTCCACAGCAGCGTCGGATTCATCGACAGGACATAGATCACGTCGCCGGAATCGAGGCCCAGGAGGTGCCAACCTCTGGCCAGCGGATCAGCCAGTCGGACGATGGTCTCTTGACCGCGCTCGACAAGATAGGACAGATAGTGGGCGAAGATGTAACCCACGACGATCGGGATCAGGCAGTGCGCCAGTTGGCCCGGTAGGGCGCGGCGTTGTCCGCGCGTCAGCCCGCCGGTGGCGCGCGCGGCGGCGGAAAAACTCACTCCGACGGCGACGACGAAGAGCAGTAATCCGAGGCTGCGCAGGACCGAGGCGCCGCCTGCCTCGCCGATGACCGGTACAGCGGCGGCGTTGCGGTCGACGAAGTTCCGGAAGCCCTTGAACTGGGAGAAACTGTCGAACGCGGTGGAACCGAGGAGCACTGCCATTACCGCGACGATGCCGGGCCGCACTGGCATGGTGGGTAGGTGATCAAGCGGGTTGCCAATGACGATCCGTCCGGTTTCGCGGCTTCGCCGGAAGGGTGCCAGCCGCGACACCGCTACGCTGTACACCTCGAATGGATCGGCACGGGCAAACCACGTCGATCCGAACATCGCCGCACCGACGAACATGGCCAAGGCGTACAACAGGATCCACAGCTTGATCGCGGCCAGCGATCCGGGATCGGGGCTGGCCAGTTCCAGCCACACGAACGCAAACAGGGCCGCGGCCGCCGGCCAGTACCCCCAGCGGGAGGGATATCGCCGACGGCTGTTGGGCGTTCGCCTCCGTCCGAGGAGTCGCCAGACGGTGCGCACCGGCGAGATGACTCGCCAGATCGGTCCGACGACGACCGAGATAGCGACCAAACCGACCCACAACAGAACGTAGAACGATCCGGGCAACGGATTGTCACCGTCCTGCGGTCCCCAGATCGCCGCGATGCCGACCCAGATCACGAAAAGGACTGCGATTGCCGCCAGGAGGTGTCGAACCGCCGGACAGTCCACCGTATCGGTGACCCACTTCGGCAGAGCGCGCCCGGGCTTGGCTGGGTCGAACTTCGGTGTCCGCCATGCGACCGCGACGACGGCAAAGGTCAGGATCAATGCCCACACACCGCCGACGAGCGCGTAGGTCAGTGGGATCGGCAGATCGGTCGAGCCGCCTACGCCGTGCGCCAGAACGGTTTCGGTGGTGGCTGTCATCACGGCCGGACCTTGATGGTGACGATCGTCCGATTCAGTTCGTGTAGTTCGATGTCCACCTGTCCGGGAATATCGACGGTGAACTCGAACCGTTGATCGGGGCGGGGCTGTACCTCGAAGACATGTTCGGGCACGGAATGAACGTGAATGCTGTCGGGTGCATCACTGCTGACCTCGAGCACGATCGGCTGGCCCGCGACGGCCTCTGCCTCGGCATTGGTGGGAGTGACCGCACCCCCGGCGATGCCCACCCCGATCACCGTCCCGCTCTGCGGAAGCACAGCCACGGAACTGGGCGCGGATGCCACCGGCGCGGGGCTTTCAGCGTCCGGTGACTGCAACGAAGGGTCCGCACCGGCACCGCAGCCCGATGCGAGGACAATGACGACAGAGGCAACCGCGGAAATCAAGTGAGAGCGTTTCATCGGGTCAGTCCGCCGCAGAGACGGAATCGACGTCGGCCGGGCGACGGGAGGCCCGGTCGATCGCGAACACTCCCAATCCCAAACCGATTACCGAGAGTCCCAGGGCAGTCCAAGCGATGACGGGTAGCAGGCCGCCGCTGGACTGCCGGGCGATGGTCACTGTTGGGACCGGGAACTTCGGTTTCTCGTCACCGGTGGCCTGTTCTGCCCAGACCTCGGTGCTGCCGTCGGAGAAGGTCTGGGTCGCGGGCAGTGCGAGGGTATCGGCATCCGGCATGGGCCCGAGGTAGAGCCCGAACTCCTGGAATTGACCCTGCGGAATACCGCCGCTGGCTGCCGCTGTCCAGGTCACGGTGCTGACCACTTCATTGACCGGGGTGCCGTCGTCCTTTCGCAACGGCGGGTCGATCTTTCGCATCTGGATGTCCAGCGTCCAGCCGGCCAACGGTTCGGCCCGCACGGTCCGCAGCGGGGTCTCGTCGGGGATGCGGACCTGCACTTTGGTGGTGCTGGGCTTACCCGACTCGGTGGGAACCCCCAACGTGACCACCCCGAATCCACCTGGGCCGGTGCCGTCGAGTTCGGCGTCGACGTGGGCGGCCGCGGCCGGACTGCTGAGCATGGCCACCACTCCTCCGACCATGAGAACTCCTGCTGCGCGCCGTAGGGATGCGAACACTTGAACCTCCATCTGTGTGTGCGGTACTGGCTGATGAATCCCATGTCGAAAAGCGGACTTACGGGCGGGGGTGTTTGTCACCGGGTGGCACTCACCGCCTTCGGGTCGCTGGGGTACCGCAGGTGGCCGTTGCGGGCCAGGGCATGCAGTGCGGCCGCCGATATGAGGCCGGTCAGGGCTAGTGCGGACCACACCAGCACGCCCGCGCCCCGCGCGTTCGCGGCCTCTATCAGCGCCCCGACGGCGACATTGCCGACCAGGATGCCGACGCCGACGATCGTGCTGTAGAAGCCGTAATGGGTGCCGACCAAGCGGCCGCCGGAGAGGCCTACCACGGTGTCCATCTCGAAGGGGAACACCGCCGCCGATCCGATCGCCAAGACCGCAGCGCTGACCAGCAATGCGCCGGTGGCCACACCGGCGCCGAACCGATTGTCCGGCAGCAGGATCAGCGGCAGGAACGACAGCGCCACCACCGTCATGCCGATGACCAGCGAGCGGCCCGAACCCCACCGACTGGAGAACCACCGGGTGATCCGCAACTGTGCGACCACGGCCACTATCCCGGATACCGCGAAGACGGCGGCGATCAGTGTCGATGTGTGGTGGGGTGCGATCTCAGCCGCATGTAGGGGCAGTGCCAGGTAGACCTGGAAGGACAGCAGGTAGCAACCGATCATCGCCACCGAGAACAGCAGGAACGAGCGGTTGCCCGCCACGGTGCGCCAGTCCTGCAGAACGGAACTCTTCTCACCGGCGGACTCGGGATCGCGTTTCGGGAGGGCGAACAATTGGGCGACGGTCAGTAGCGCGAACACGGCTGCCGCACCGGCGGCCGTCACTCGGAAGTCGATCGCCATGAAGGCCAATCCGACGAGTGGGCCGGCGAGGATACCGGCCTGGTAGAAGACGTTGAATACTGCAAACGCCTCCACTCGTCGCTCGCCGGCATCCGCGGCAAGATAGGCCCGCACCGCCGGGTTGAACAGTGCCCCGGCGAAACCGGTTGCCGCGGAGGCGATCAGCACTGCGGGCAGCGAGTGGGCAAAGACCAACAGCCCGAAGCCGGCAGTGCGGAGCAGACAGCCCGCAACGATGAGGGGTTTATAGCCGAGGCGATCGGCCAAGGTGCCCCCCACGATGAACATGCCCTGCTGGGAGAAATTGCGGACCCCGAGCACCAAGCCAACCGCCCAGGCCGCCATACCCAGCGGCCCGGCCAGATATCCGGCCAGATAGGGCATCAGCATGTAAAAGCCAAGGTTGATACCGAATTGATTGACCATCAGTAGCCGACTCGGCAACCCGAAGCTGCGGAACTGCGCGACCATACCCATCAGCTCCCCACGTCCGCCGGATCTACCACCCGGGTACACCGCGCCCAGGAGTTGACCACCGTGGCAGTGGGGTCAACTATGGTCAGCGGTTCGCCGGGGGGGTCACCGCCCAGATCATGCTCACGGCAGTAATCATCGTTGAACACGGTGTCGAAATAGCGCTGCGGGCCATCCGGGAAGATCGCCGCGACCGTGGTCGTCGGCGGGTAGGTGCGGGCGGCCCAACCTGCCACCAGAGCGACCGCGCCCACACTCCATCCGCCGGCCGCGTAGTTGGTTCTCGCCAGCGCACGTGAGGCCCACACCGCCTCGGAGGGGGAGACCCAGTGGACTTCGGTGAAGGCTCGGTAGTCGACGTTGCCCGGCAGGATGCTCGACCCCAATCCGCGCATCAGCCGGGACGCGGCCGGTTGCCCGAAGATGGTCGAACCCACCGTGTCCACCCCGATCAGCTCCAGTGCCGGGTTCAACGCCCGCAGGGCGCGGCTCACGCCGGATGAGTGCCCACCGGTGCCCACCGAGCAGACCAGCACGTCCACCCGGCCCAGTTGGGCGTGCAGTTCCAGCGCGAGTCCACGGTATGCGTCGACGTTATCGGGGTTGTTGTACTGGTCGGGATGCCATGCGTCGGGGTCTTCGGCCAGCAATTGCGCAACTCGATCGCAACGTGCCTGTTGCCAGCCCCCCTCGGGGTGCGGCTTCCCGACCTGTTCGACCCGAACGCCGTAGGCCGACAACAGCCGGGCGACAATCGGCTCGAGCCCGGTGTCACTGACCACGGTGACCGGGTGCCCGTAGACCTTGGCAGCCAGGGCGAGGCCCAGACCTAAAGTGCCACTGGTGGATTCGATGATCCGCGCCCCTGGCCGAAGGTCTCCCCGGGCCCGGGCCCGCTCCACCATGTACATGGCAGGACGATCCTTGATGCCGCCCGGGTTGAGGCCCTCAAGCTTGGCCCAAAATCCCAGTTCGCCATCGGTGAACGGTGCGGTGACTCGGAGAATCGGGGTGTTGCCGACCGCCGCGGCGAGCGTTCCGGTTGGATCTTGGCTAAGCAGCGGCCGATGATTGGTGGCGCGCCGGTTTGTCGGGTGAATTGGTATAACAGAGGCCATCGGGGGGTCGCTTTCGTTCCGGGCCGCGAGATACCAGCGCGGCCGCTGAAGTGGACACCGGTCACCGACCGATCAACCCGCGGAAGGACTGCGGTCGACCGGTCTGCGCTATCCGATCAGCGGCGCGAGATACACAGCCGGGAAAGAACATCCCGGCCCGGAGAATTGACGATCGACCTGTTGGGCGGGTCCCGGCCGACCGGAACTGTGCGCAGAGGCCCGAGACCCCACGCCAGGGCGGCGGCCGAAAGCAATCCCACTGCGACAAGCGCGGCGCGCGATCGTGGGGCCGTGATGTCGCCGAGTAGGTCCGGTGCCGCAGGGGTTGCGGCAAGGCCGATATGGGCGTGGTCAGTGAATGCGAGTCGGTCGTGGTGGCCGTCGGCCGTCAGGTGATGGTGTGTGGGCGAGACATCCGGGCCGGCCGCTGCGGCCGGTGCCGAACCGAAGAGGGCTACGACGAACAACAGCCCGATCGCCGCCCACAATCTGGGGTTCGTCGTGGTTGGTATCGCACCCATGATGGCGCTGACGGTAGCAGCGGATTCGGCCCCCGCCGCCATGCCTGAACCGCACTTCAAGGAATCTTCGTTGAATCTTTACAGAACCCCTACTGGGGACTGGCGATCACGAGGACCGTTGGCGATATGACTCGGCTTGCCCACATCGCTGGGTGTCGGTGCATCTGAAAACTGCTGTCTGACAACCGGTTTCGCCGGTCGCCTACGCGCCCGATACCCGAGATGAGGGGCGCGGTTCTTCATACGATCTTCACGGAACCACTAACCCACCAGTACTGCCGTTGGGGAGGCTGGAGAAGAAATAGAGGCTGCGATGAAAGGGATCCAATGTGACCAGGACCAGGACAGTGCTGACCGGGGTAGTCGTTCTCGCGGCTGTTGCCGCCGCGGGTGCGTGCGGAAACTCGGCAACCAGAGATGCCACGCCCACCGCTACGATCTCAGCTCCGACGTCGGCGTCTGCCCAGGTCTCGCCGCACAACAAGGCCGACATGCACTTTGCTCACATGATGATCCCGCACCACCAACAGGCAATCGAGATGAGCGACACCATGCTGAGCAAGGCCGATATCGACCCACGGGTGACCGATCTGGCCGCGCAGATCAAAGCGGCCCAGGGCCCGGAGATTGCGGAGCTGCAGGGCTGGATGATGCAGTGGGGAATGCCGGGGATGAGTGGGATGCCCGGTATGGATCGCGGTGGCACGAACAGCCCCGACTCTCCGCCAAGCACCACAATGCCGATGCCCAGCGGTTCGATGACGCCTGGTAAGGGCGGCATGCCGCCAATGGAGGGCATGATGTCGCCGGCGCAAATGGACGCGTTGAAGAATGCTCAGGGTGTCGATGCCGGCAAGCTGTTCCTGACCGGGATGATCAAGCACCATCAGGGTGCTCTGACAATGGCTCAGAACGAAATCGCCAACGGTCAGTTTCCGGACGCCATTGCGATGGCGAAGTCGATCCTGGTGAGCCAACAGAAGGAAATCGACACCATGAAACAGATTCTCGCTTCCTTGTAGCGCACCTACTCGTCAGGTGTGATGTTGTCGCGCGAAGGAATTCAGCGTTTACCGAATGCGGGCCGGCGAATCCGCCACGGGATGCGAAGCGTGCGGTGGTGACTCACGCCGACTATGACCTGGCCGGCGAACTGTCTGAGGTTTCGTAGCGCTCACAGCACGCCGCAGCGGGCGCGTGGGCCGGCAGCGCCACGGTGAATTTACTGCCCTGGCCGGCGCCGCGGCTGATCACACCCACATGGCCGCCCTGGGCCTCGGTCAGTGCCTTGACGATGGCCAGACCGATGCCCGAGCCGCCATGGTCGCGGTCGCGGGCGGTGTCCGCGCGGTAGAACCGTTCGAACAGGTGCGGCAGGTGTTCGGCGCTGATGCCCGCTCCGTCGTCCTCGACGCAGAAGATCACTTCGTGGCCGCGTTGGGCGGCGGTGAGGGTGACATGTCCGTCGGTGGGGGTATGCCGCAGTGCGTTGTCGAGCAGATT
This sequence comes from uncultured Mycobacterium sp., assembly GCA_964527015.1. Taxonomy (GTDB): domain Bacteria; phylum Actinomycetota; class Actinomycetes; order Mycobacteriales; family Mycobacteriaceae; genus Mycobacterium. Next base: position 17,563 of record CAZGPT010000051.1, read on the forward strand.
GCCCAGTATCTGAGAGAGCCGCTGCCGGTCGGCCCACACCGGTCCGATATGACCGGCGGAGGCGCGCAGGGTGACGTTCTTGGCGGCGTAGCGATCGGCGAACGCGACATTCATTGCATTGAGGAGGTCTGCGGTGTCGACCCAGTCTGGGGTGACCGCACTGTGGGATTCCTCGGCTTGGGCCAGGGCGGCGGCATCGGCGGCGAAATGCACCAGCCGGGCGGTCTGCTCGCGAAGCATCGCGATCGTCTCCGGATCAAGGGTTTTCACCCCGTCCTCGACGGCTTCGAGGTAGGCCTCCAGTACGGCCACCGGGGTGCGGATCTCGTGGGCCAGGTCTCCGAACGTTCTTCGCCGGGTCGAGTCCACCGATTCGAGGCGCTCGGCCATCTGGTTGAACGCGTTGGCCAGCTCGTCGAACTCGTCACCGAGGCGCGGTGAGGCGACGCGGATGTCGTAGTGGCCTTCGGCCACCGCTGACGCCGCAGCGGACAGCTCGGCGATTGAGCGTTGCAGGCGCCGGGTCAGATAAGCGGTGACCACGAAGGCGGTCAGGGCGGCCACCGTGATCGCTACCGCGATGGACAGCGCGGTGGCAGCTCGGTAGGCCTGCTCCGCGTGGAACTGCTCGTTGGAGTTGTGGGCCACCCCGGCCTGGTGGAGGTGATCGCGGAATAGCGGCGGGCCCACCACCGCTGCCACCAGTCCGGTGGTGATCCCGCCGGCGAGTAGGACCACCGTCTGAGCGAGCAACAGCCGCCGCCGCATCCCCATCCCGGTCCGGGCGGTCATTTCCTCGCTCCCATCCGGTACCCCACCCCGCGCACGGTGAACACGAACCGCGGGTCGGCGGGGTCGTCGCCGAGTTTGCGTCGGAGGTGCCCGACGTGAACGTCGACCAGGTGATCGTTGCCGACCCATGGCTCACCCCACACAGCGTCGATCAGCTGGCGGCGACTCCACACCACGCCCGGCCGCGAGGAAAGGGCGGCGAGGATGTCGAACTCGGTGCGGGTCAACGGGATCGGTTCGCGTTCGAGGAACACCTGGCGGCTAGCCAGATCGACCGAAAGCGGCCCGAAGTGGCGTGCCGGCGGAATGTCCGTACCGGTGCCCAGTTGGGCTGTCGCAGGGACGGGTGTGCGGGGTCGGCGCAACATGGCGCGGATCCGGGCGACCAGCTCTCGTGGACTGAATGGTTTGGTGATGTAGTCATCTGCTCCCACCGTGAGCCCGACGATGGTGTCCATCTCGGTATCGCGGGCGGTCAACATCACCACGTAGGCATCGGAGAATGTTCGCAGCTGGCGGCAGACCTCGAACCCGTCGATCCCCGGCAGCCCCAGATCCAGCAGCACCACGTCGGGATCGACCTCGCGGGCCACCGCAAGGGCCTCGGCACCGGTGTGGCGAACCGTCACCTCGAAGTGCTCACGTCGTAGGTAACTGGCGACCACGTCGGCCAAGGCGGCTTCGTCGTCGACCACCAGCGCGCGATAGCCCAGATCGGGGCTGGATGCGGCCTCGGAGATGAGATCCATGCCCTCATCGTGCCGTGCCGGCGGGCGGGTTCCACACCTTGAGCGAATCTTCATCTAACCAATACCAAACCCCTGCACGCGCGGTGCGGTCTGAGAGGTGCGGTGAGAAGGCGGGGGCTGGTGTGAGAAGGGTCGGTGTGGAAAGCGCAGAGCAGCCCGCCTCTCGCCGCTGCAGCCCGGATTCGACACCAGCCACCGATACGCGCGACCCGGTCGCCGCGCCTGAGCGCGTTGTCCACCGCAACACCAGGCTCTACCAGGTGCTCGCCTGGGTGGGCATCGTTGCCGGCATCCTGTTCGGCGTCGTGATCGTCTTCTTCGCCGGATTCGTCGCGGCTCGTACCACCCGATGGGTGGCGGATGTCCCAGGAGGCAGATGCAAGGCGGCGGGATGGGATCAGGGGGATGCCGCGAGGCGTGGGTTCCGGTGGTGTGGGTCCGGGCGGGACCAGGTTGTCGCCCCAACCCCAACGCCGCCTGCCGGGCAGCGGTAGGCCGGGTGTCGCCGCCCTGAGGTTTACCTGGGCCGACCAGCATTTTCTATGTATGGGCGTAGCTAACGAGTCTTATCGGCGGCGTCTGGATGATGACCAGGTGGGCTTGGTTGTTGAGGTGTTTCGGATGCTTTCCGACGCGACCCGACCACCATTTACTGCAGCCTGGAGAGTTCGCATGTCGGGCGGTTGGTCACTGACGTGGTCTTCAACGCCGAGCATGCCGGTCCGGGGGTTCCCGGTCATCACCGTGGTCACGGGGAGCTTTCGCGTCTGCATGAGCCCCCCGGTCCGCGCGGGGAGAAGGCACAGTTAGCCAGACTCGCGAACAGCCCGGCACCCACCGTCTTCGCGGCCCGGCGGAGGATCACGTCGACCACGACCACCGCGAACACTGCGACCACCACCATCGCCGGGGCGGGCTGTAGGGTGCGGTGCGCGAGGTGTTCGCCCTGGGGATGATGGCGCTGTTCCAACTGGTGATCGTCGCTCTGTCCGGTTCGGTGGCCCTCGCGCGGCCGACACGATCCACAACTTCCCCGACGCCCTGACCGCCATCCCGCTGTGCCCGACGGCTCGACGGCGTGGACCCCGGCCTCGTCGAGGCGGCGGAACAGGCTCTGGCCGCCG
>CAZGPT010000052.1:0-20214 GCA_964527015.1 uncultured Mycobacterium sp.
AGCCCAACGCCGGCTGGACCGTCGCCCGCGCCACGCTGGGCAATGAGCGGGTGAGTATCGGTGGTGGGGCCGGCGGGATTGCTCCGGCGTCGGCATGGCTGATGCAGCTGGCGCAGACCCACGGCGACCGGATGGCCGGGGCCGCAGTGCGAGTTGGCCGGTTCCTCGCCGATGACCACGCGCTGCGGCTGCTGAACCTGCGTCGCGCCGCGCGCAGCATCTCCGGCGCAGGCCCGGGTCCGGAGGGCAATATCACCAAACTCAAACTTGCCGAGCACTTTCAGGAGCAGGGCGCCATCGCGGCCGCGTTGGTCGGCCCGGAGCTGGCGCTGGAGGGTGGCGAGGGGGCGTTGGCGGCCCGGGCGGCGATGGGCGCCCGGGGGATGGCCATTGCGGGCGGAACCTCCGAGGTGGCGCGGAACCAGATCGCTGAGCGCATCTTGGGAATGCCGCGCGATCCGCTGATCCGCTGATTCGCTGATCCGACGGCGGACCCCAACCGACCGCGAGCAGACACAAAGTTGCGCGAATTCGGCGGCGCCGGTGCGAGTTTGTGTCTGCTCACGGAAGGGATGGCCGAGGGGACGGGGCCGTGCGCCTAAGGTGATGCCCATGACCCCGGTCCGTATTACCGTGCGCGGAACCCACACGGTGCGGGTCCGTCCGGAGCAGGCGACAATCAATGCCACCCTCAGTGGCGAGGGTCCGGCAGCCGAACCCGTGTTTCAGGCGGTGACGGCCGCTCTGGCCGAGGTCGCCGGCTCACTGGAGACCCGGTGCCGACCCCGGCGCGGCCCGGTCACCCGCTATTCGGTCGACCAGATCCGGATGGGCTCGTATCGGCCGCCGCGTCCCGACCGCGCGGAACTGGCCCCGATTCATACCGCAGCGGTGCCGATCACCGCGACGTTCACCGACTTCGATGATCTGGCCGCCTGGGTGCAGTGGTGCGCTGGGGTCGCGGGATTCGGGATGACCGGTATCCGCTGGTCACTCGGTGAGGCCAGACGACGCAAGGTCGAGCGCAAGACTCGTCGGCAGGCGGTCCGCGATGCGGGACGGCGCGCTCGGGACTATGCCGACGCCCTGGACCTCGGCAGCGTTGAGGCGACCAGCATCAATGAGTCCGGTCCGGGTGGCGCGGCCCCGCGTCCGATGCTGATGGCCAAGGCCTCGGCTGCCCCGGCGGACGGACCCGGCGATTTTTCCCTTCGCCCCGACGATGTCGAAGTCACCGCCGAGGTGGAGGCGGTGTTCACCGCTACCAGCGGCGGCTGAGGCTGTCCTGGTGACCAGCCGCGCGACCGCACCGCCCGCGGTCCGGACGATCGGCCTGTTCGTCGTCGTTTTCCTCGCCTACACGGCGGGTGCGTTGTTGTCGGTGAAGGCCTTCGGTGCCTCCGAACTGGGTCCGGCCTTCTTTCCATCGGCCGGGATCACCGTCGCGGCGATGCTGATGAATCCCCGTAATCGGTGGCCCGCGGTGGTCGCTGGCATCGTCCTCGGGGAGGGAGCGGTGGACTTCTATTACGGGTATGCGTCCACCGCGATAGCCGGATATGTGCTGGCGAATTCAGTGGAACCGTTGCTCGGCGCCTCGCTGGTGCTGGCCTGGTGTAAGGGTATCCCCGATCTGCGCCGCCGCCGGGACCTGGTTTTCTTCGTTGCGGGTGCCTGCCTGGCCGGTCCACTGGTGGGTGGTCTCATCGGTGGGGGATCGGTCGCCTGGAATCTGGGGGCGTGGTGGCCGGGGGCGGCCCTGCGCTGGTTCGCCAGTGATGCGATCGGCGTGCTGGTGGTGGCGGCGCCGATTCTGCTGTGGCCCAGGCAGTTCCATGCGCTCCGGGAACGCCCGGTCGAAGCGGCTGGGATTCTGGGTACGACGTCGGCGCTGTCGTGGCTGACGATCTGGACGGGCCTGCAACCGTCGCTGCTGATTCTGCCGGTGCTGGCGTGGGCGGCGCTGCGGCTGGATGTGCTCGGCGCAGTGCTGGCCGGGGCGGCTGCCGCGTTCGCGGCGAACGTCCGAGCCGCCTCGGGTCTGAGGCTTTTCGCGGATATGGACCTGTCCGAATCGGGCCGGCTGGCGTTGATCCAGGCCCTGATCGCGGTCAATGTATTGCTGGCGATGCTGATCGCACAGGAAGCAGCAGCGCGTAGACAGGCTGCTCGCGATCGGGCGGCTGAGCAACAGGAACGGCGCCGACTGCAGGCACTGGCACAGCTGGCCGCACAGCTCTCGGCGGCGCTGACCCCGCGGGACCTCGGCCGGATCCTGGAAAATGAGCTGGTCAACGACTTCGATGTGTGGGGGGTCAAAGTCGGCCTGCTGACAGCGGACCGTGACCGCCTGGAATGGGTAGCGGTGGCGGGGTATCCGCCATCGGTCGTCGCCGAGCTGGGTGACGGAGTGCCGATGACCGAGCGATGCGTCGCCACGGACGTGGCCCGAGCCGGACAGCCGGTCCTCATCCGATCGGTGCACGACTACGGGCAACGGTATGGGGCTGCGAGCCGCTGGTTGCAGTTCAGCGGCATCATGTCGGAGGCGGGTTGGCCGCTGAACGCCGGCGGCCGGTGCGTAGGAGCCCTGGTGTTGTCGTGGTCGGTGCCGCAGCAGTTCAACGAGGCCCAGCAGGCTTATCTGTCGGCGGTGGCCTCCATGATCGGTCAGGCGATGGTGCGGGCGAAGTCCTATGCCGACGAGCATGAGCGCGCGGTGGTGCTGCACAGCGCCGCACACCCGAATACCCGGGTCGATGCGGCCGGGCTGGAGTACAACGCCCACTACCTGCCCTCCGACAGCGCCACCGGTCTTGGCGGCGACTGGTTTAGCGTCATGCCGCTGCATGGAGGCCGGACATACCTGGCCATCGGCGACGTCGTCGGTCACGGGCTGGCAGCCGTCGACGATATGGCCCAGTTGCGCAGCGCGGGTAACGCCTACGCTCACCAGGGTCTGAGTCCCTCGCATGTGCTGCGCGAACTCAACCGGTTCGCCGGGCATCAGATTCGGGGCGAGTTCGCCACCACCCTCGTGGCAGTCTTCGACGACCACACCCGCTCGCTATCCTATAGTTCGGCCGGCCATCCGCCGGCTTTGCTGCGGCGCACCGAAACCGGCAAGGTGACCCGGCTTTGCGGCGCCGAGGGCCCGGTAATGGGGCCGTTCGAAGACTCCGCCTATACCGAGGACACCGTCCACGTACATCCAGGCGATGTGCTGGTGATGTACACGGACGGTCTAGTGGAACACCGGAAAGAGAGCGTCGAGGCGGGTATCGCCCACCTCGAGTCGGTGATCGTCGCTTGGCCGCCGGAGGCACTTCTTGATTGCGAGGCGCTTGCAGCTGACGTCGCGCCGGCGCCGCATTCCGATGACCTATGCGTGCTCATCGTGCGCTTCCGGTGATCTCCGGGCCGCGGATCACAGGCGCTGTCGATAGGCTGCTCCGATGAGCCCGAGTGGCATCACGGCGCACGCCGCCGACCCTCACACCGGGCAGGGTTCCCGGTTCTGGGGTGACACGCTCGGACTCTTCGTGGTGGTTTTCCTGGCATTCGGTGCGGGCGCGGTGCTGGCGTGGGAGTCTTTCGGCGCCGAGGCGGGCCCGGCATTTTTTTATCCCGCCGCAGGGGTGACGTCGGCCGCGATGATGCTCACCCGTCGCGCTCTGTGGCCCGGCCTCGCCGTCGCGGTCATCGCTGCCGAGACCCTGGTCGACACCTACTTCGGCAACCCCCCCGGGATGGCCGTCGGGTTTGCGGCGGCCAACGTGGTGGAGCCGGTGATCGGGGCGACGCTGGTACTGGCCTGGTGCGGCGGCCGGCCCGACCTCCGGCGACGACGGGACTTCGTCGCTTTCCTCGTCGGGGCATGTGTAGTCGGGCCTTTATTCGGCGGTCTGATCGGCGGGACGGTCAGTTCGGGCCATGAGGGGACCCCCTGGTTCGGCGCGGTGTTGAACTGGTGGTCCGGGGACGCGCTCGGGGTACTGGTGGTGGCCGCTCCGATCCTGCTGTGGGCCACCCAGTCCTATATCGTGCGGCAGCGGCCGTGGGAAGCCGTCGGCGTATTGGCGGTCACCGCGGCACTGTCAATCGCGGCCTTCTGGGCCGAGGCTCCACCCTCAATGCTCATCCTGCCAGTTCTAGCCTGGGCGGCTCTGCGTCTCGACATGCTCGGAGCCGCTCTCTCGGGGGCAGTGGCTGCCTTCCTGGCGAACGTCATGGCGACTCATGGGCGGGGTTTGTTCAGCACGATGGAGGTATCGTTGGCGGCCAGGGTAGCTCTCACCCAGGTCTTCATCGCGGTAATCGTGGTGGTGGCGATGCTGATCGCCCAGGAGGCTGCGGCCCGGATGAGCGCGGTGCGGGAACGGGAAGCCGAGCGGCGCGAGCGAATACGCCTGGAGACGCTGTCCCAGCTCGCCCAGCAACTGTCCGCCGCGCTCACCCCGGACGATATCGGGCGGGCGCTGCAAGACCAGGTGCTCAACGAAGCTGGTGCCAGGTCCGTGGCCCTGGCACTGCTGAGTTCCGATGGCTGCAGGCTTGAGTTCGTCGCCGGGTCCGGGTTCCCCTCCGCCGCCGTCGGCGAGTTCGCCGGTGGACTCGACCTCGCGGATCGGACGGTGGTGACCGACGCGGTGCGGTCCGGGCAGTCCGTGGTGGTTCGTACGGCCGCAGAGTATGCGCGGCGGTATTCCGACAACGCGCACCTGACGAAACTGGGTGGTATCGAATCCGCCGCGGGTTGGCCGCTGACCTCGGGGGGTAAACCCATCGGAGTGTTGCTGCTGGTGTGGTCGGAGCCTCAGCCGCTGAATACCGCACAGCAGGCCTTCATCTCGGCGGTCGCCACAATGGTCAGTCAGGCACTGGTGCGCGCCCGCGTCTACGCCGACGAGCACGCCCGCGCTGCGGTCCTGCAGGCCGCGGTGCTGCCGACCAGTCCAGCGCAGACCAGTGGGCTCGACGTCTGCGTAACTTACGAGCCGGCCGACGGCGCGCAAGGACTGGGCGGGGACTGGTACGACGTTATGCCGCTACCTGGAAACCGCACCTACCTCGCAGTCGGCGATGTGGTCGGCCACGGACTGCCGGCAGTGGAGGACATGGCCATGCTGCGTAGTGCCGGTCGTGCGCTGGCCCATCAGGGCCTGGCGCCCGCGCAACTGCTCGCCGAACTCAACGGCTTCACCCGCGATGCCAGTCAGGGCAAGTTCGCCACGATGGCGGTGGCGATCTTCGACCCGGCTCAGTGCTGTATCAGCTACTGCTCGGCCGGTCATCCGCCACCGCTGTTCCGCCGGGCACTGACCGGCAAGATGAGTCGGCTTTCTGATGCGCACGGCCCGGTGATGGGGCCTGTCCCGGGGGCTGGCTACACCGGCGGCACCCTACGGATCGAGAGCGGCGACATCCTCGTCCTCTACACCGATGGTCTGGTTGAGCGTCACGGCATGGACATCGAAACCGGGATCACCCGTGCCGAGCGGTTGATAGCCGAATGGGATCCCGAGACCGGCGTGGGGCAATACTGCGACGGGCTGCACGAGCGGCTAGCACCCCGGCCACGAGCCGACGACGTATGCGTGGTCGGCGTTCGCTTCATTACGGTGCCGGTGGGAGCGGCGGCGTCGGGCGCCGAGCAGGTGTCGCCGGACCGGTAGCGGGACCCTAGCGGTTCTGAGCGAACGTCCGCAGCCAGTCGAACCACGCACTCATTCCCTCGCCGGTGCGGGCGCTCACCGCCAGGATGGTCGCTGTCGGGTTCACCTGCCGCACATGGGCGATATAGGTGTCGACGTCGGCATCGAGGTGGGGGACCAGGTCGATCTTGTTGATCAGCACCAGGTCCACAGACCGGAACATCACCGGATACTTCAGCGGTTTGTCCTCACCTTCGGTCACCGAGTAGACCATGGCTTTGGCATGCTCGCCGATGTCGAACTCCGCCGGACACACCAGGTTTCCGACGTTCTCCACGATCACCAGGTCCAGCGTGGTCAGCTCCAGGCCGGCCAGTGCGCGGTTGACCATCGGGGCATCGAGGTGGCATTCGCCTCCGAAGCCGCTGTTGGTGTTCAGCAGTGATATCTGGGCGCCGCGTCCGCCGAGCTTGGCGGCGTCGAGGTCGGTGGCGATATCGCCCTCGACCACCCCGACGGCAATATCGCCGGCCAACTCCTCCAGCGTTGCCGCGAGGATCGTGGTCTTGCCCGAACCGGGTGAGCTCATGAGGTTCAGCGCGCGAATCCCGTTGCTTTCGAATGCCTTCCGGTTCACCTCGGCGCGGACGTCATTCTCGGCGAAGATCGCCTCGAGTACTTCGATGCGCTGTGAGCCGGTGGTATATCCACTGTGGTCGCCATGCTGGTGGTCGGGCTGGTCGCCATGCTCGTGGCTGTGTTCGGTGCCGTCATCGTGGCGGTGGAATCGACCCATGGCCGCAAACCCCTCTTCTCATCTCACGTCTTCTGTCACGTCTTCTGTCACGTCTTCTGTCACCTCTATGGAAGTGACCAGGAGCTCCTCGCCGCGCAGCACTGCGACATCGGCGCTGTCACAGCGCGGGCAACACACCGAGAAGCGGGAGGCGATCTGGGACTGCCGACCGCAGCCGCGACACTCGACTTCGGCGGTGACGAACTCGAGTTCCAATTCGGCCCCGGGCATGTCCGCCTGGTCGCGGACCAGCGTCCAGCAGAACGACAGCGATTCCGGGACCACCTGACGCAGCGCCCCGACCTGGACCCGGACCACGTCGACGCGGCGGCCCGCGGCATGGGTTTGGACTACCCCGGCGATCGCCTGGCACAGCGACAACTCATGCATCGCGGCCAACCCTACGACTACCGTGGCCAGGGTGAACGTCCGGGTTCGGCTCGATATCAACGGTGTCGTTCAGGGGGTCGGATTCCGGCCCGCCGTGGCCCGGATCGCGGCCGATCACCGGCTGAGCGGTTGGGTCTACAACGACGCCGGCGCGGTGCACTGCGAGCTGGAGGGCCCCGCCGAGGCGGTCGAGGCCGCGGTGGCCGCGGTGCGCGATACCCCGCCGCCGATGGCGCGGATCGACGCCCTGCACAGCAGTACCGTCCCGCCACGCGGGGTCAGCGGGTTCGAGATCATCGACAGCAAGGCCGACGACGCCGGCCGGACGCTGGTGCCGCCCGATATCGCCATCTGTGCGGATTGTCTGCAGGAGATGCGTGACCCCGGCAACCGGCGCCACCGCCACCCCTTCATCACCTGCACCAATTGCGGGCCGCGCTACACCGTCATCACCGATCTTCCCTATGACCGGCCGGCGACGACGATGGCGGGGTTCCCGATGTGTCCGCCCTGCTCGGCGGAGTACTCCGACCCGGTCGACCGGCGCTACCACGCCCAGACCATCGGCTGTGGCGACTGCGGTCCGCGGCTGTCCTGGCTGGGTCCGGCGCAGACCGATGACCCGGTCGAGGCTGCCACCGACGCGTTGCGGGCGTCCCGGATCGTCGCGATCAAGGGCATCGGCGGGTATCACCTGGCCTGTCGGGGCGATGATGACGCCGCGGTGGCACTGTTGCGGTCACGCAAGAGCAGGCCGGCGAAACCCTTCGCGGTGATGGTTGCCGACGTCGATGCCGCCCGGGCGGTCGCCGAGATCGGCCGGGCGGCCGCAGCGGCACTGACGAGTCCGGCAGCGCCGATCGTGCTGGTTCCGCGGCGCGGGGCAGTGGTCAGCGACGGCGTCGCACCCGGACTGACCGATCTCGGTGTGATGCTGGCCTACTCGCCGGTGCACCATCTGCTGTTCGATCTGCTGGGCGCGATACCGCTGGTGATGACCTCGGCCAACCGTGGCGGCTCGCCCATCGTGTTCCGGGACGAGGACCTGATGTGGATCGACGGTCTGGCCGACGCGGTGCTCACCCACGACCGACCGATCCACGTACCGTGCGAGGACTCGGTGATCGCCATCGACGACGAGGGCGGCCAGTTGCCGCTGCGGCGCTCGCGCGGCTACGCGCCGCTGCCTGTCTCGGTGGAGGCGGCCGGATCGGAGGTGGTACTGGCCACCGGAGGCGACCTCAAGACAGCGTTCTGCCTGATGGCCGGTTCAGCCGGCGGACGTCGGCACGCCCATCTGTCCTCGCACCTCGGCGATATGGCCGACCCGCGCACCCAATCCTGTTTCGGGTCCGCGCTCGATCACCTGTCTTTCATGACCGGGCAGCACCCCGAGGTGATCGCCTGCGATATGCACCCTCGCTATGCGACCACCGCCTGGGCGCACCGGGCCGCGACCGGCGGGCCCGCCGCCAAGCCCGTGCTGGAGATCCAGCACCACCATGCGCACGCGGTGTCCCTGCTGGCCGAGCACCGGCGGCTGGGCACACCGGTGCTCGCCGTAGCCTATGACGGCACCGGCTACGGCACCGATGGCACGATCTGGGGCGGGGAACTGCTGGCGATCACCGAGCCGTCGGAGTTCGTCCGGGCCGGACACCTGGCGCCGTTCGCTCTGCCCGGCGGCGACGGTGCGGTCCGTCAGCCTGCCCGCATCGCGCTGGACATGTTGATGCGGGCGGGCGTCGAGTGGACTTCAGACCTGCCACCGGTCGTCGCGGTCGGTGACACCGGCCTGCACGTGCTGGCTCAGCAGATCCCCCGCGGGCTGGGCTGCGTAACGACTACCAGCATGGGTCGGCTGTTTGACGCCGTCGCCAGCCTGTTGGGTGTCTGTCAGCAGGTCAGCTACGAGGGGCAGGCGGCGATCGAACTCGAGCAGCTGGCCCGTCGCGGGCACCCCTTGCGTTGGGAGCCGGCCGACTTCGCCGTATCGGGCGGGGTGATGGACCCGGTTCCGGTGATCGCCGCGCTCGCCGCCGGGGTACGCGCCGGTGTCGACCGGGCCGACCTGGCCGCCGGGTTCCACCGGGCGGTGATCCGCGCGACCGTCCAGGCTGCCCGGCACTGTGCCGAGAATGCCGGGATCGGTGTCGTCGGGCTGACCGGTGGGGTGTTCGCCAATCGGATACTGCTGCAGGGTCTTCGGGAATCTCTGACCAAGAGCGGCATCGAGGTGCTTTCTCACCGTATCGTTTCTTGTAACGACGGCGGTCTGGCTCTCGGTCAGGCCACCATCGCGGCCGCGCTGCGGTCGGCGGTTACAGCAGAGGAAAGGACCGGCACATGTGCCTCGGAATCCCCGGCAAGGTGATTGAGATCTGGGATGAGTCGGGAACCCGGATGTCGACAGTCGACTTCGGCGGTGCCACCAAGACGGTGTGCCTGGCCTACCTGCCGGATATGACGCCCGGCGAGTACACGATCGTGCACGCCGGGTTCGCCATCACCCGCCTCGACGAGGTGTCGGCCAAGGAGACCCTGCAGATGTTCGCCGACCTCGGAATCCTCGAGGAGGAGTTGGGTCAGGAGCTGGGGACGGCATGAAATACCTCGACGAATTCCGCGACCCGGTCGCCGCCAGGACGCTGGTGGACGCCATCCGGCGCACCTCGACCAGGCCGTGGACGGTCATGGAGGTGTGCGGCGGCCAGACCCACTCGATCATTCGCAACGGTATCGATCAACTGCTCGACGGCGCGGTGGAGTTCATCCACGGGCCGGGCTGCCCGGTGTGCGTGACCCCGCTGGAGATGATCGACCGCGGTCTGGAGATCGCCGCCCGCGAGGATGTCATCTTCTGTTCGTTCGGTGACATGCTGCGGGTCCCCGGCAGCAGCCGGGATCTGTTCAGCGTGCGGGCCCGCGGCGGCGACGTCCGCATCGTCTATTCGCCGCTGGACGCCACCCGCATTGCCGCCGACAATCCCGACAAACAAGTGGTGTTCTTCGGTGTCGGTTTCGAAACCACCGCTCCGGCCAACGCGATGTCGGTCTTGCACGCCCAACGGCTCGGGCTGACCAACTTCTCCGTGTTGGTATCCCACGTACTGGTACCGCCGGCGATGAAGGCCATCCTCGGTGCTCCGACCAACCGGGTGCAGGGTTTCCTGGCGGCCGGTCATGTCTGCAGCGTCATGGGCACCGGCGAGTACGCACCGTTGGTCGAGGAATTCGGCGTGCCGATCGTGGTCACCGGGTTTGAGCCGCTCGACGTGTTGGAGGGCGTGCGCCGGGTGGTCGACTTGCTCGAGGCCGGGAAGGCCGAACTGCATAACGCCTACCCTCGTGCGGTCACCGATGCCGGCAACACCGTCGCCCAGCAGGCGCTGGAGGATGTGTTCGTTGTGACCGACCGGCAGTGGCGCGGTATCGGGATGATCCCGCAGTCCGGTTGGACGTTGTCGCCCCGGTACGCGGAGTTCGACGCCGAACTCAAGTTCGGGGTGGGCAGTCTGCGGGTGCGGGAGTCGACCGAATGTCACAGTGGCGAGGTACTGCAGGGTCTGATCAAGCCCAATCAGTGCCCGGCCTTCGGCACCAGCTGCACTCCGCGCACGCCGCTGGGCGCCACGATGGTGTCCAGTGAGGGTGCGTGCGCGGCCTACTACCAGTTCCGGCGACTGGAGACGGCCGCGGGTGTCTGAGCCTCATGTCTGAGCCCGTGGACCCCACCAACTGGGTGTGCCCGCTGCCACTGCGCGAGACCAAACGCATCGTCATGGGCCACGGCGGTGGGGGAATCCTCTCCGAGGAACTCATCGAGAATCTGTTCCTGCCTGCCTTCGGCTCAGGAGGCGGTCCGGCGCGGGACTCGGCGATATTGGAGGCGGGGGCAGCGCGGATCGCGTTGACCACCGATTCCTATGTCGTCAACCCGGTGTTCTTTCCGGGCGGCAATATCGGCGATCTCGCGGTCAACGGCACCATCAATGATCTGGCTTGCAGTGGTGCGCAGCCGCTGGGCTTGACTGCCGGGTTCATCCTCGAGGAGGGACTCGAACTGGAGGTGCTCGGCGTGATCGCGCAGGCCATGGGCAAGGCCGCCGCCGACGCCGGCGTCGGCATCGTCACCGGCGACACCAAAGTCGTCGGAAGGGGCGGTGCCGACGGCGTTTTCATCAACACCGCCGGCGTTGGTCTGGTTCCGGCCGGGCTGTGGATCGGGCCGGAACGGGCTCGGCCGGGAGACCTCGTCATCGTCTCAGGTGCCATCGGCGAACACGGTGTGGCGATCATGAGCGTGCGGGAGGGGATCGACTTCGGCACCACGGTAACCACCGACAGTGCCCCACTGCACCGGCTCGTGGCCACCATGCTCGCCTCGGTCGAGGACCCGAATGTCATTCACGCCCTGCGTGATCCGACCCGTGGCGGCCTGATCGCCGCCACGGTGGAGATCGCCCGCACGGCCGGCGTCGGCATCGAACTCGACGAGCGGGCGGTTCCGGTGCCCGAGACGGTCGCATCGGCATGTGGGTTCCTCGGCCTGGATCCGATGCAGGTGGCCAACGAGGGCAAAATGGTGGCGTTCGTCGACCCCGATCACAGCGAGGCGGTATTGGCCGCCATGCGATCCCGGCCAGAGGGAGCCGACGCCGTGGTCATCGGACGCGTGGTCGGAGAACACCCCGGCATGGTGGTGGTCCGCACCCCGTTCGGCACCACCCGGGTGGTGGAACGCGAACTGGGCGAGCAACTTCCGCGGATTTGCTGACGGCGGTGACCTGACCCGTGGTGATCTGACCGAAACTTTCTTCGGCGCAAGCCCTCGACTTCGGTCGGGGGATAGCCGATCCCGTTTTCTTGGGTCCGCGTAGCGGACCGATCTTGTCGGGGTCGAGGTTTATCGTGAGGTTCATGCAGTACCGGCCGACGCGTAAGTCGGTGTTTTCGGCGAAATACCATGTGATCTGGTGCCCGAAGTACCGCCGTGATGTGTTGCGTGGGCCGATCCAGACGCGGTTGAAGCAGATCATCGGTGAGGTGGTGGCGGAGTTCAGTGGCGTGGTGATCGAGGTTGAGACGATGCCCGATCATGTGCATCTGCTCGTTGAGCTGCCACCGCAGGTGGCGGTGTCCGGCCTCGTCAAAGTTCTCAAGGGGCGTTCGTCGCGGCTGCTTCGGCAGGAGTTCGCCCATCTGGCGCGGATGAAGTGTTTGTGGTCGCCGTCGTGGTTCGTTTCCGCAGTTGGTGGCGCACCGCTGGACGTGGTCAGGCGTTATGTCGAGAACCAGAAAGTCGCCGCCGCTCGCCACGGGAAGGTGGCGTAGCTGTGGCGCACCGCTACCGGGTGTATCCCACCGGCGAGCAGTCGGTGTTCATGTTGGAGCGGCACTGCGCGGATGCCCGTTATGTGTGGAATCTGGCTGTCGAGCAGTTCAACTGGGGTCGGGCGGGCCGATCAGCGCCGGGGCCGGCGCAACGCCAAAAGCAACTCGCCCAAGCCCGCCAAGAGTTTGAGTGGCTGGCAGCCGGGTCGTCGTCGGTGCAGCAGCAAGCGTTGCGGGACTTCGACCGGGCTGCCGGGTCGTTCTTCAGCGGCACGCATCGGCAGCCGACGTGGCGGCGGAAGTTTCTCGATGAGGGTTTCTGTGTCCGCGATTCCCGTGTGGAGATCCTCAACCACAAGTGGGCACGGGTGTTCGTACCCAAGCTTGGGGTGGTGAAGTTCCGGCTGTCGCGACCGCTGCCGGCTGGCAAGCTCGGCATGGCCCGGATCACGTGCAAGGCGGGCCGCTTGCATGTGGCGTTCCCCGCCCCGCAACCCCCGGTGCCCGCCGCGCCGGGCCGAGAGGGGCGGCCGGTCGGGATCGGCCGGGGTGTGAAGATCACGTTGGCGTTGTCGGACGGGACACTGCTGCGGGCGCCGATCATGCGGAGCGGTGAGCAGAAGAAGCTTGTGCGCCTTCAGCGCCAGCTTGCCCGTTGCCGCAAAGGCAGTGTCCGGCGCGGGAAGGTGAAGGCCCGGATCGCGCGGTTGCACGCTCGGGTGGCCGATCGGCGGCGGGACTGGATCGAGAAGACCACCACCCGCATTACGGCCACCTACGGGGTGGTGGCGGTGGAGAGACTCGCGACCCGCAACATGGTGCGGGCACCCAAACCCAAACCCGATCCCGACTACGAGGGTCACTATCTGCCCAACGGGAGAGCCGCGAAAGCTGTTTTGAACAAGGGGATTTACGCGAACTGCTGGGGTGTGATCGCCCAGCGGCTCGACCACAAGATGTCCGCTTCCGGTAGTACAGCGCTCATTGAGGTGCCGGCCGCGTTCAGCAGTCTGGAGTGCCGCCAGTGTGGCCACAGCGCCAAGGAAAACCGCAAGAGCCAAGCGGAATTCCAGTGCGTCAACTGTGGCCACGCAGACCACGCGGACCTTCAGGCAGCGAACACCATCCTGGCCCGGGCCACCGCGCCCGCGCTCACCTCCGGACCGGAGGCAACACCCGCACCCGCAGGTGTGCTCGCGCAAGCGAGAAGACCCGATGACGCGCAAGCGGCATAGAGGAATCACGCGACTTCAGTCGCGTGAGAAGGTCAACCTGATGGATCTGGGCGGCGCGGTCGCCACGGGCGACAGTCCGTTCCAGCCGCTCCAGCCGTTCCAGTGGCGGCCCCGCTTCGGGAGACGGTCAGCGCTGGGTGTTGCAGGTGCATTGCTGGGTGGTCGACACGGTGCGCATGACCTGGTCGACATGCTCGCCGCAGCCGCCCCAGGTGGTCTTGTGGCAGCGTGCGCATTCGACGGGGTAACACATGATGTCCTCCTCGGGGTGAAAGGTGATAAGGGCTGTTGGCAACTCGTTAGCGGCTCTTCGGAAGTTTAGGTGGATGGAGAGTCCGACTCGGCGGCCGCGCGCGCTCGAACCTCAGCCCGAACCTCATCCATGTCGAGTTCCTTGACCTTGGTGATGAGGTCCTCCAACGCCGGTGCCGGCAGCGCGCCGGGTTGAGCGAAGAGCAGCACGCCCTCGCGGAACGCCATGATGGTGGGGATGGAACGAATCTGCAGGGCTCCGGCCAACTGTTGTTCCACCTCGGTGTTGACCTTGGCGTGCACCACATCGGGATGCGCGGTCGCCGACTTGTCGAAGACCGGTGCGAAACTGCGGCACGGGCCGCACCACGAGGCCCAGAAGTCGATCAGCACGATCGGGTTGTCGGTGATGGTCGATTCGAAGTCGGTTGCGGTTAACTCGACGGTGGCCATGGGCGCTTCCTCTCGGATCGGTCCGGCGTTTTTTCTGGAACGTTACATAACGCTAAAGTACCCAGGGGGGTATTTTTATTCCCGCCTTGCCAGGCCCCCGATGGATGTGATTACAATGGTTTAATATACCCCATAGGGTATATCAAAAGTGAGGAGCATCCATGTCTACAGCCGCCGTTGTCAACGCCGCGGAACTGCGCGAGCTGATGGCGTCCCCGACGTCGCCGCGCATCATCGACGTCCGCACACCGGGCGAGTTCGAATCGGTCCACATCGCCGGTTCGTACAACGTCCCGCTGGATCTGCTGCGCGAACACCGCGACGAGATCCGCTCACACCTTGACGAACACGTGATCCTGGTCTGCCAGTCGGGGCAGCGCGCCGCACAGGCCGAGAATGCGCTCCGGGATGGTGGTCTGGCCAATGTCCACATCCTCGAAGGCGGCATGAACGGCTGGCAGGGTGCCGGTTTCGCGGTCAACCGCGGGGCGCAGCGCTGGGATCTGCAACGGCAGATCCGATTCGTCGCCGGGACGATCGTCACGTTGAGCCTGTTGGCCAGCATCGTGGTGCCCGGTATGAAATGGGTGGCTTTCGCGATCGGCGCGGGGCTGACGATCACCGCCATCACCAACACCTGCCTGATGGGGATGCTGCTGGCGAAGCTGCCCTATAACCGCGGTCCGGCCTGCGATGCACAGAGCGTGGTCGCCCAACTCGTCGGTTCCGCGCCCGGCCGGAAGTGATGCCGCGATGATCGCGCTCACCGTCGTCCTGGCGGTCTTCGTCGGTATCGCGCTGGGGTTGCTCGGCGGCGGTGGGTCGATCCTGACCGTCCCCCTGTTGGCCTATGTGGCCGGAATGGATGCCAAACAGGCCATCGCGACCTCACTGCTCGTCGTTGGAACGACCAGCGTGGTCGCGGCGGTCTCGCATGCCCGTGCCGGCCGGGTGCAGTGGCGCACCGGCTTGGTCTTCGGCGTGGCCGGCATGGTCGGCGCCTACGCCGGCGGGATTCTGTCCCGGTTCATTCCCGGCAGCGTGCTGCTCATCGGTTTCGCCGTCATGATGATCGCCACCGCCGTGGCCATGCTGCGCGGCCGTAAAGAAGCCGGTGCGGCCGATCCCGACCATCGCATCCCGGTTGCCAAGGTGATCGTCGAGGGCCTGGTGGTCGGGTTGGTCACCGGATTGGTCGGTGCCGGCGGCGGCTTCCTGGTGGTTCCCGCACTGGCGTTGCTCGGCGGCCTGCCGATGCCTGTCGCGGTCGGCACCTCGCTGGTCGTCATCGCGATGAAGTCGTTCGCCGGCCTGGCCGGATACCTCAGCAGCGTCTCAATCGACTGGACCGTGGCGGCCATGGTGACCGGTGCGGCGGTGCTGGGGGCGCTGATCGGCGCCCGGCTCACCGCGCTGGTCAATCCCGACTCGCTGCGCAAGGTTTTCGGTTGGTTCGTCCTGGTGATGTCCTCGGTGATCCTGTTCGAGGAGGTGCATCCGGCGCTCGGCACCGCCATGGCGTCGCTGACGATCATCGCCGCGATCGTGTACTACGTCCGCAGCCGTCGGCTAAGCAATACCCCGGCGGGTACGCTTGACACCATCAAATCCTGAGGAGGGGTCATGGTCGGCAACGAAACCGCCATCACCGACGTATTGAATCGGCTGCGCCGTGCGCAGGGGCAACTGGCCGGTGTGATCTCGATGATCGAGACCGGCCGCGAGTGCAAGGACGTGGTCACTCAACTGGCGGCGGTCTCGCGGGCGCTGGATCGCGCCGGGTTCAAGATCGTGGCAACCGGCCTGCGTGAGTGCGTGCTGGGCGAGTCCGCCGACGGTTCCGCGCCGATGACCGAGGCAGAGCTGGAAAAGCTGTTCCTGTCGCTGGCCTGATCGGGGCCGGACTAACGGATCGGCCGCAGGACGATCGGCAGACCGTCCATCGGTAGCGGCATACCGGCGAAGTCATATTTGGGCCGATAAGACGGGTGCGGCAACTCCAGCCGATAGTTGCGCAGCACCCGGTGCATGACGGTCTTGATCTCCAACTGGCCGAAGACCATGCCGATGCATTTGTGCGCGCCCCCGCCGAACGGGGCGAAGGCGTAGCGATGTCGCTTGTGCTCGCTGCGCGGCTCTGCGAAACGGTCGGGGTCGAACTTCTCCGGGTCGTCCCACAACTCCGGCAGCATGTGGTTCATACCCGGCCACAGGGTGACATTGGTGCCGGCCGGAATGTAGTGCCCCAGAATCTCGGTGTCACAGACGGCTCGGCGGACGCTGAAAGGCAGCGGGGTGACCATTCGCAGACACTCCTTGATCACCAGATCGAACGCCTCCAACTTGTCCAGCGCATCGATGTCCAGCGGACCGTCGCCGATCCGTTCGCCCTCCTGTCGGCAGCGCTCCTGCCATTCGGGGTTGGCGGCCAGGTGGTAGGCCATGGTGGTCATCGTCGATGTGGAGGTGTCGTGCGCAGCCATCATCACGAAGATCATGTGGTTGACGATGTCGGTGTCGGTGAAGGAGTTTCCGTCATCGTCGGCGGTATGGCAGAGCACTGACAGCATGTCGGTACCCGGTGCCTCGCGGCGCTCCCGCACCCGCTCGACGAAATAGTCCTCTAGGACCCGGCGGGCCTGCAGCCCGCGCCACCACTTGAACGGCGGTACCGCGGTTCGGACAATCGCGCCGCCGGCCCGGGTGGTGGTTTCGTAGGCCTGCTTGATCCTGGTGACCAGTTCGTGGTCGGTGCCGGGCTCGTGCCCCATGAACACCACCGAGGCGATATCGAGGGTCAGTTCCTTGATCGCCGGCATCAAGAGGAACCGCCGGTCGTTGACCGGCCAATCCTGGGCCACCACCTGGGTGGCCACCGTGTCCATGTGCCTGATATATCCGGAAAGCCGGCTGCGGATGAAGGCTTCCTGCATGATCCGGCGGTGGTACATGTGCTCGTCGGAGTCCATCAGCAGCAGTCCGCGGGTGAAGAACGGCCCGATCACATCGTTCCACGCCACCGTCGAGAAGGCCTTGTTCCGGTTGGCGAACACTTCCTGGGTGGCATCCGGTCCCAGCGCGCCCACGCCGTTCATCGCCGGCGTGGTGGTGTAGTAGACCGGCCCATATTTCCGGTAGCTTTCCAGCACGAATTCTGGCCCGCCACGGAAAACCTCGATCAAGTGCCCCAGGAACGGCAGGCCGGCGTTACCCATGACGGGTTTGAGGCCGCTGCCGGGCGGGGGTTCGGCGAAAACAAACTCGGGCCAGTCCTGTCTGCGCAACCGTTCGTCGAGCATTCCCATACCTGGAATGGTTTGCAGAGTAGGGGTGAGTCTACGGCGGGTTTGATCCAGCAGATAGTGCGGGGTGCTGATGGTGACCATAGGAAGTCCTCTGTCGCTCCGGGGCAAACTGGAACCGGCGGTACCGCTATCTTGATCGGCGGTGTTGACAGCTGTCAAGTTTCCTTCCGGCGTGGCGTGGGGCATGGTGAGCGGATGGCCGCATTGCAGGAATCCGCCGATCCGCCGCGCCGCCGCGGTGACCGTCAGCGGCGCGCAATCGTGCAGGCGGTCCGGGAACTGCTGCAGGAGAAAGCGTTTGCCGAATTGTCGGTCAGCACTATCAGCGACCGGGCCGGGGTGGCCCGCTCCGGGTTCTACTTCTACTTCGATTCCAAGTATGCGGTGCTGGCGCACATCCTCGGGGAGGTCGCCGAGGAGCTCGACGAACTCACCCACGATTTCGCCCCGCGCGGTGCCGAGGAAAGCCCCGGGGAGTTCGCCCGGCGGATGGTCGGCAGCGCGGCGGCGGTTTACGCACATAACGACCCGGTCATGTCGGCCTGCAACATGGCCCGCGGCACCGACGCGGAGATCCGCGAGATCCTGGACCGCTACAACGAGGCCCTCGTCGATCAGATCGTGCCCATCGTGGAGGCCGAAATCCGCAACGGCACCGCCGACCCGATCGTCGCCGATGTGCGCGGTTTGGTGCGAACGCTGTCCGCCACCACCGCGCTGACGCTGTCGGGGGAGTCGACGTTCATCGGTCCGGACCGAGACCGTGACCGTGCGATGGGCGTACTGGAGAAGCTGTGGCTGCACGCGTTATGGGGCGGCCGGGCGGGTGAGTCGCGGTGAGATACAGCGCGGTGAGATACAGCTTTGCCGGCAAGCGCATTCTGATCACCGGGGCGGCAAGCGGGATCGGCCGGGCCACCGCACTGCGTCTAGCCGACGAGGGTGCGCAGCTGTTCCTCACCGATCTCAACGCGGAGGGTTTGGACGACACCGCCGCAGATGCCCGATCGAAGGGCGCGACGGTCGCCGAACACCGGGCGCTCGATATCGCCGACCACGACGCGGTGGCCGGTTTCGCCGCCGACGTGCACGCCCGCCACCCGGCCATGGATGTTGTGATGAACATCGCCGGGATCTCCGCGTGGGGCACCGTCGATCATCTCACCCACCAGCACTGGCGGTCGATGGTCGAGGTCAACCTGATGGGGCCGATTCACATCATCGAGACCTTCGTCCCGCAGATGGTGGCGGCCGGCCGGGGTGGCCGTCTGGTCAACGTGTCCTCGGCCGCCGGGCTGGTCGCCCTGCCCTGGCACGCCGCCTACAGTGCCAGCAAATTCGGTCTCCGCGGACTTTCCGAAGTGCTGCGCTTCGACCTGGCGCGCCACAAGATCGGTGTCTGCCTGGTGGTTCCCGGCGCGGTCGACACCCCGCTGGTGCAGACGGTGCAGATCGCCGGGATCGATCGGGAAGATCCCAGCGTGCAGCGGTGGGTCAAGCGCTTCAGCGGTCACGCGGTGTCGCCGGAGAGGGCGGCCGACAAGATCGTCGCGGGGGTGGCCAAGAACCGCTTCCTGATCTACACCTCAGGAGATATCCGGGCCCTGTACGCGTTCAAACGGTTGGCCTGGCTGCCCTACAGCGCGGCGATGACGCAGGTGAACGCGATATTCACCCGCGTGCTGCGGCCGCGCGGCGCAAAGCCGCTACCGCCGGCCTGACCCGGCCGGTCGCCGGGCCCGTGCCGAGGCCCGTTTTGTGATCTGCGACACGCCCGAGCCGACACTGCGGAATGCCTTACGACCAGGGAATTTCAACTTTGTCATTCGGAACATGTTGTACCTCTGCGCGTTGTCACCCCCTAGGTGTAGTGTTTGGAGCGCCGGTCGGCCCGCCTTCAGCGGGCCAACCGGGACCATAGGCAACCCGTAAGGCAACCCCGAATTCCAGATCGTTTTCCGTCCGGCTGTTCACCGCCCCGTCCGCAGAGGAGTCACTCCGCCGATGACCATCACCGTCTACACCAAGCCCGCTTGCGTGCAATGCAATGCCACCTACAAGGCCCTCGACAAGCAGGGGCTGTCCTACGAAGTCGTCGACATCACCGAGGTGCCGGAGGCGCGTGATTATGTGATGGCGCTGGGGTACCTACAGGCTCCCGTGGTGGTTGCCGGTGGCCAGCATTGGTCCGGGTTCCGGCCGGACCGGATCAAGGCGCTTGCCGGTGCCGCCGGTGCCGCCACAGCCGTCAGCGCGTAGCGGCCACAGGTTCGGGGAGTCGAATGAATCCGGAAGGCGAAGTGCCCGATGCGGCCGTTGGCGGTCTGGTGCGACTGGTGTACTTCTCCAGCGTCTCGGAGAACACGCACCGCTTCGTTGAGAAGCTGGGGTTGCCGGCCACCCGAATTCCGTTGCGCGGCCGAATCCGGGTCGACGAACCCTACGTGTTGATCGTGCCCACCTACGGTGGTGGCCGGGCGAACGGCCCGGATCCGGATGCCGGGGGCTATGTGCCCAAGCAGGTCATCGGCTTCCTCAATGACGAGCACAACCGATCGCTGATCCGCGGCGTCATCGCGGCCGGCAACACCAACTTCGGCGCCGAGTTCTGCTATGCGGGAAATGTAGTCTCCCGCAAGTGTGATGTGCCGTATCTCTACCGATTTGAACTGATGGGAACCCGTGAGGACGTCGAAGCGGTCCGCACGGGTCTGGCTGATTTCTGGAACGGCTCCAGTCTTCAAGAAAGGGACGACACGTGTCACCAACGGTCACTGCTGCAGAGCCGGTAACCA